>CAZQCR010000365.1:0-2920 GCA_964591745.1 uncultured Anaerolineaceae bacterium | reverse complement strand
GCTCGGACCGCGGCGGCCTCGGCCAGGAGATCCCCTCCAACATCCGCGCCCTCGAATGGCGCCTCCCCTACGTCCGTCTCCTCGATGCTGCCGGCGGCTCCGTCAAGACCTTCGAAGAGATCGGCCGTACCTACCTTCCCGATGGCAACAGCTTCAGCTGGCCCGATATCAAGCTCCTTCGCGCCGTTCCCGTCGTCTCCGCCGTCATGGGGTCGGTCGCCGGGCTGCCCGCCGTTCAAGCCTGCTTCGCCCACTTCAACCTCATGGTGAAGGGCACGAGCCACCTCTTTCCCGGCGGTCCCCCCGTCGTTAAGGCGGCGCTCGGCCAGGATGTCACCAAGGAAGAGCTCGGTGGCTTCGAGATCCACACCCGCCAGAGCGGCGTCATCGACAACCTCGCGAACGATGAGGACGAAGCCTTCGCCATGATCCGCCGCTTCCTCTCGTACCTCCCCCAGAACGTGTGGGAGATGGCCCCCCGCGCCGACTGTGACGACGACCCGAGTCGCCGCGAAGAGCGCCTTACGTCCGTCATCCCCCGAGACCGCCGCCGCGCCTACGACGCCCACACCATCGTCAACGCCGTCGTGGACCGCGGGTCGTTCTTCGAAATCGCCCCCGCCTACGGTCGCGCCCGGATCACCGGCCTCGCCCGCCTGGATGGCTACCCCGTCGCTGTGATGGCGAACAACCCGATGTTCGGTGCGGCGACCGATATCGCGGCGGGCGAAAAGGTGATGCGCCTCATGGCCCTCTGCGACACTTTCCACCTCCCTCTCGTCTCCTTCGCCGATGAGCCGGGCTTCATGGTCGGCATCGAGTCCGAGAAGAAGGGCATTGAACGCGCCGGGGCACGCCTCGTCATGGCCACCATCGATAGCCAGATGCCCTGGTGCACGGTCGTCGTCGGCCAGCTCTATGGCGTCGCCGGGCAGTGCCAGCATCGCCCTTCCGGCATGTTCGAACGCTTCTGCTGGCCCTCCGCGAACTGGGGTTCCATGCACATCGAAGGTGGCGCCTTCGCCGCCTACCGCCGCCAGATCGAATCCGCAGAAGACCCCGAAGCCGAGCGGCTGGCGATCGAGGGCCGCCTCAAAGCGATTGCTTCGCCCTTCCGTACCGCCGAAGCGACCGGCCAGGAGATTATCGACCCGCGCGAAACGCGCGAACGGCTCTGCGCCTTCGCCGCGGACGCGCAACCCATCCTCCGCGGCCAGCTCGGGCCCTCTCCCGTGCCCTATCGGCCATGAAACCGTTCGCCGAACTCGTCGTCGTGGAGCTCGCGGGCTCCATCGCTGGCGGCTACGCCGGCCGTCTCTTCGCTGGCTTCGGCGCCCGCGTGATCCTCGTTGAACCGCCCGGCGGTGACCCACGTCGCACGGAAGGGCCGCTCCTCGGCGAGAACTCGGCCGCGTTCGCTTACCTCCACGCCGCCACCGAGAGCATCGTCATCGATCAGGCCACCGCCGCCGGCGCCGCCGAGTTCGGAGCCCTCCTCCGGGCGGCCGATGTGGTCATCGAAAGCTCCAGTCCCGGGCCGCTCCGGCCGGTCACCCGCGGCACGCCCGGCCTGGAGCACACCGTGCGGGCCTACATCTCTCCCTTCGGGCTCGATGGCCCCTACGCCGCCTACAGGTCAACCGCGATCACCGACTTCGCCGCCGGGGGCCACCTCTACCTCACCGGCGAACGCCACCGCGAACCGGTAAAGGGCGCGGGGAGCCAGCCCGAATATGCCGCCGGCCTCCACGCCTTCATCGGGATCATGGCTGCCCTCCGTGCCCGCGAAGCCACCGGCAGCGGCCAGGAGGTCGAGGTCTCCCACATGGAGACGATGGCCAGCCTCCACCAGTGGACCTCCCTGCGCTGGACCCACGGCGGCCAGGTCCAGCGTCGCGTCGGCAACCGCTACGACACCCTCCACCCGATCACGATCTACCCCTGCCAGGATGGGTACGTCGCCGTCAGCGCTTCGACCGAAGACCAGTCCGAGCGCTTCATGGCCATCACCGGGCTCGGCGAATTCCACGCCGACCCGCGCTTCAACAACGGCGCCGCCCGCGCCGAGAACGCCGACGCCTTCGACGCCCTGGTCCGTGATTGGCTCCTCGAACGGACCTGCGCCGAGATCGTCGCGATCTGCCAGGAAGCGCGCGTCCCCGTGGCGCCCGTACCGTCGCTCCTCGAACTGCTCGATGACCCACAGCTTGTGGGCCCGCGCCTTCTGGCGAGAGTTGCCGGACGGCCGCCGGACGCTGAAAGTGCCCGGGGCCCCGTTCCGGCTCTCCCGACACCCCTGGCGCGCCGGCCAGCCGCCCGCGCTCGGCGCCCACGGTCCGCTGCCGCCTGCCACGGCCCTTGTCGCCTCGGGCTCACCACTCCGCGATGGCCCGCTCACCGGGGTTCGCATCCTCGACCTTACCCGCGTCTGGGCGGGGCCACTCGCCGCCCGCATCCTCGCCGACCTCGGCGCCGACGTGATCAAGGTCGAAGCGACCTGGGGGCGGCCCCGCACGGTGAGCGAGCAGGTCCTCCGTGTCTCCGGCCGCTTCCCCGGCAACGTTGCAGGCGACCGGCCCTGGAACCGGGAAGGGACCTTCAACAAATTCAACCGCAACAAGCGCGGCATCACCCTCAACCTTGATCGGCCGGAAGCGCGCGAGATCCTGGCAAAGCTCGTCGCCTCCGCCGACGTGCTGATGGAGAACTACAGCCCACGCGTCATGCCCCAGTTCGGGTTCGGCTACGAACGGCTGAAGGAGCTGAACCCGGGCATCATCTACCTCGCCATGCCGGGCTACGGCTGGGACGGCCCGAACCGCGACTGGGTCGCCTACGGCACCACCCTCGAGCCCCACGCCGGCCTCTCCAGCCTCGTCGGATACCGCGATTCCGGGCCGTACAAGTCCGGGGTCGCCTG
>CAZQCR010000364.1:0-2929 GCA_964591745.1 uncultured Anaerolineaceae bacterium | reverse complement strand
CGACATCGCCGCCATCGGCATCACCAACCAGCGCGAAACCACCATCGCCTGGGACCGCGCCACGGGCGCACCCATCGGAGCCGCCATCGTCTGGCAGGACCGCAGAACCGAACCAGCCTGTGCCGCCCTCCGCGCCGCCGGCCACGAGCTGCTCGTCCATCAGCGCACGGGCCTCACCATCGACCCCTACTTCTCCGGCACCAAGATCGCCTGGATGCTCGAACACTGGCCCGGACTCCGCGCCAGTGCCGAGCGCGGCGAGGCCCTCTTCGGCACCGTCGATTCCTGGCTCATCTGGAAGCTCACCGCCGGCCGCGCCCACCTGACCGACACCACGAACGCCTCCCGCACCCTCCTCCTCGGCCTCGAAAGTGCCCGCTGGGACGCCGAACTCTGCGACCTCCTCGGCATCCCCGCCGCCGCGCTCCCCGAAGTACTGCCGTCATCCGCTACCTTTGCCACGACCGATGAGAGCCTGTTCGGCGCCGCCATCCCCATCCGCGCCGTCGCCGGAGACCAGCAATCCGCCCTCTTCGGCCAGGGCTGCGTCGCTCCCGGGCAGGCCAAGAACACCTACGGCACCGGCTGCTTCCTCCTCGCCCACGCCGGCCGTTCCGCCCATCTCTCACGCAATCGCCTGCTCACGACGCACGCCGTCTCGCTCGATGGCGAGCCTCGCTTCGCCCTCGAAGGCTCCGTCTTCGTCGCCGGCTCGCTCATCCAGTGGCTGCGCGATGAACTCGGCATCATCCAGTCATCGGACGAGGTCGAGGCCCTCGCCCTCACCGTTCCCGATACGGCCGGCGTCACCATCGTTCCCGCCTTTACCGGCCTTGGAGCGCCCCATTGGGATGCCTCCGCCCGCGGCGCTATCCTCGGGCTCACCCGCGGCGCCGGCAAGGCCCACATCGCCCGCGCCGCCCTCGAAGCCATCGCCCTGTCCAGCGCCGAACTCGTCCTCGCCATGGAAAGCGACCTCGGCACGCCGCTCCGCGAACTCCGCGTCGATGGTGGCGCGGCTCGCAACAACCTCCTCATGCAGCTCCAGGCCGACCTCTCCGGCCTCCCCGTCACCCGTCCCCAGAACGTCGAGACCACCGCCATGGGAGCCGCCTACATCGCCGGCATAGGCGCCGGGCTCTGGGCGAACGATGCCGAGACCGCCGCCCTCGCCCGCATCGACCGAGTGTTCGAGCCATCCATCACCGCCGCCCAACGCGCCGAACGGCTCGACCTGTGGCGCGAAAGCGTCGCCCGCGTCCTCACGGCAGCGCCCGCTTGACCGACCTTACATCGCTCGCCAGTGGCCCCCCGCTCGACGCCGTCATCATCGGCGGCGGCATCAACGGCTGCGCCGTCGCCCGTGAACTCGCCGGGCGCGGCAAACGCGTCGCCCTCTTCGAAAAAGACGACTTCGGCTTCGGCACCACCTGGCGTTCAACAAAGCTCATCCACGGCGGCCTGCGCTATCTCGAACATGGTGACCTCCGCCTCGTCTTCGAGTCCCTCCGCGAACGTGCCTGGCTCCTTCGCACCCGGCCCCACCTCGTCCGCCCCATGCGCTTCCTCCTGCCCGAGCTTCCCTGGACGCGCCGCCCCGCCTGGCAGCTGCGCGCTGGCCTCGCCCTCTACGATCTCCTCGCCCTCTACCGGGCGGTACCGGGCCATCGCCGCCTCAGCGACGATCGCCTCCACGAACTCGCTCCTTCGATCAGCAGCGATACGCATGGCGGCTTCAGCTTCTTCGATGCTCGCGCCACCTCCCCCGAGCGACTCGTCCTCGAACTCGCCCTCGAGGCGAAGCTGTCCGGCGCCGTTGTTCGCAACCACACCACCGTGGCCGCAATCGCGACGGCAAACGGCGCCGTTTCCGGAGTTATCATCGAATCCGGCGACGAGCGGGTCGAGGTCCGTTCAGCCGCCGTCATCAACGCCGCCGGGCCCTGGGTGGATGCCGTCAATCGTCTCGCGCCACGCCCGCCAGGCGAGGTCCTCGGCGTCACCCGTGGCTCCCATATCGTCGTTCAGCCGCGAACACCCTTCGGCCGTGACGCCATCTTCTCCACCGCTCGCAGCGATGGCCGCGTTTTCTTCGCCGTTCCCCAGGGAGCCCTTCTCCAGGTCGGCACTACCGACGACCGCTATGAGGGTCACCCGGACGACGCGCGCCCCACATCGTCCGACATAACGTACCTGCTCGCTGAGGCGAACGAACTACTCCCCGGGCTCGAACTCACCGAAGCGGACGTGTGCTACACCTACACCGGGCTCCGCCCCCTGGAACGCGTCAAAGGCGGCCCCGAGGCGGCGATTAGCCGCCGCCACGCCGTCATCCGTCACGACCGCCTCGATGGTCCACGCGGGCTCTACAGCGTTATCGGAGGCAAGCTCAGCACC
The DNA here is from genome assembly GCA_964591745.1 of uncultured Anaerolineaceae bacterium. Taxonomy (GTDB): domain Bacteria; phylum Chloroflexota; class Dehalococcoidia; order Tepidiformales; family Tepidiformaceae; genus JANMTH01. Next base: position 532 of record CAZQCR010000364.1, on the reverse strand, counting down.
TTCCGGCCCCTCGCCCGGGAGGCCGCTGACGCTATCGGTGCGAAGGGACGCGCCGCCTGGCCCATGTTCGATGAGAAGGGAGCGTCTGGCGCCCTTGCCCAATCTGACCGCTTCCCGGAAGCCACCCGCCGGCGCTTGCGCAACTACGGGCCAGCGCTGTCCGCCGTCCTCCGGGCCGGGGAAGATCCGCTCGCTGAAGGCGGCGACGGCCTAACCGGCGAAGTCCGTCACGCCGTCATCGCCGAACTCGCCTCCACCCTCTCGGATATCCTCCTCCGCCGCACGGGGCTAGGGTGGGGGCCGCTCCGTGGTCTCGATGTCCACCACGCCGCCGCCACCATCGCCGCGTCGCTCCTCGATTGGGATGGCGCGGAAGAAGCCCGCCAGGTGGCGGCCTACGAGCGCGACGTCGCCCGCCACCTCCCAACGCCGCAAGAGATTTCCACACCACCGCCCCAGCAGCACGGCGACCACCGCCCATCGTCCCTGTAGCGGCGGCCCACCGGGGCCGCCTACCGCTCATCATCTTCCT
>CAZQCR010000363.1:0-2932 GCA_964591745.1 uncultured Anaerolineaceae bacterium | reverse complement strand
GGCTGCGCATTCCGACGATCGCGACCACTCATTCCGATCGATTGCGACCACTCATTCCGATCGATCGCGACCAGTGTGGCGCGGGTGCGTATAGCGCCATTGGATGTCGTTGTTGATGTCAGTCTTCCGAGGGTTGGTCAAGCACGGCAGGATTCCGTCCCGGTAGTCAATAGGAGGGACCCGCGCGTGGCGCGCAGTGCCCTCACGGCTGACGCAGCGGCGCGCGCGGGAGGTCCCTGTTGACCCACCGGGGCGGCCGGAGAACTGGTCGCGGCGATCATCATTGGTCTTCCTTTTGTGGCCTGGTTGAGGAATTTGGGCGCCCGTCGGCTTCGATCGCGGAGGGTCGGCCGCCAGGTTCGGGGTGTTGGTTGGCTTTGAGCTTGCGCATGGACGGCCCGTCCAATGCCAGTTGATAGGCGTTGTGTACGATGCGATCGAGGATAGCGTCGGCGAAGGTCGGGTCGCCGACGACATCGTGCCACTTGTCGAGCGGGAGCTGGCTGGTGATGAGCGTCGAGCCTCGGCCATAGCGGTCTTCGGCGATCTCCATCAGATCGCGGCGCTGGTTCGGGTTGAGCCTGTCGGGGCCCCAGTCGTCGAGGATCAGCAGATCGGCTTTCACCAGGGTGCGGAAGAGCCGCGCGAAGCGGCCATCGCCGTGGGCGAGTTCCAAATCGGCGAAGAGCCGCGGCACGCGTGCGTAGTATACGGTGTATCCGTCGCGGCAGGCTTTCTGGGCCAGCGCGCACGACAGCCACGACTTGCCGACGCCGCACGGCCCGGTGACGAGCAGATTGCGATGCTCGGCGATCCAGCGGCCGGCGGCGAGCTGCTGGAAGAGGGCTTTGTCGAGCCGCCGTGCGGTGCGGTAATCGACGTCCTCGACCGACGCCTGGCCGTGACGCAACTTTGCGCTGCGCATTCGGCTGTTGAACCGCTTGGTGTTGCGGTTGGCCGTCTCGCGGTCGAGCAGCAGCGCCAACCATTCAGCGTGATCGAGATCGTTGGCGCTGTCCTGGCTCTGCAGCTCGGTGAACGCGTCGGCCATGCCGTCGAGCTTCAATGCTCTGAGCTGGTCGATCGTGGGGTGCCTTAGCATTACGTGTCGTCTCCTCAGTGGAAGTAGCGGGAGCCACGGATGTTGTCGTGCTGTATCGCCGGCCCGTCCGTGGCGGGTGCGGGTCGTTGGCGATCGAGGTTGGTCTTCAGGATCGAGGTGACGGACGTGTAGGACCGTGCGCCGATATCGAGCGCCCGGTCACAGGCGGCTTCGAGCCGCTCGGAGCCGAAGGTCTTGGCGTGCCGCAGAATGCCGATGCATGCTCGGAAGCCCTGCTCCGGGTGGGTCTTCTCGCGCAGTATGACCTCGATGAGGGTCGACGTTTTGGGGCCAATATCGTTGGCCTGGCGCGTGATGCGTTGGGGCGTCCAATCGGCATAGCGTCGGTGGCTCGACGGCATGTGGTCGCGCACGGTCGTGTGCTTGCGGTTCGATGATGACCGAACATGCGTGGCAACGCGCTTGCCGCGATGGAACACTTCGACCGTGCGGGCGGTGAACCTTGCCCACAACACCTGGCGCAAGAGCCCGTGCGGCACCGAGTAGTAATGCTTCTCGACCTCGACGTGATAGTCGAGGCCGGCGCGGCATTCCTTCCATTCGCAGAACGTGTAGGGCTCGGCCGGCAGCGACTTCAGGGCGGATCGCTCGAGCTCCTCGAACAGCGTCTGCCGGCTCGCGCCGAGATGGCGCGTCACGCGGTTATTGAGATTGGCGACCTCAACGGCGATCGCCGCATTCAGGGCAGCCAGCGTGAAGAAGCGGTGGTTCCTGAGCTTGGCGATGATCCAGCGCGTCGCCACCTGTACGGCGACTTCGACCTTGGCCTTGTCGCGCGGCTTGTAGGGTCGGGCCGGCACCACGGCTGTGTCATAGTGGGTCGCCATCTCGCAGTAGGTGCGGTTCACCGCCGGCTCGTAGAAGCAGGCTTTGGTAATCCCGGACTTCAGGTTGTCCGAGACGACCATCGCCGATACGCCGCCGAAAAACCCGAAGGCGCGCGTGTGCGAACCGATCCAGTCGGCAAGCCCCTGGCTCCAGGTGGCCTCGGCAAAGGTGTAACTGGAGGCGCCGAGCGTGGCGACGAACAGCTGCGCGGTAAGCACCTCGCCGCTCGACCCGTCGATCACTTCCAGCGTCGTGCCGGCGTAATCGACGAACAACCGCTCGCCGGCGACATGGCTCTGCCGCATCGTCGGCGACAGGCGACCTTCCCACGACCGATACAGCTCACAGAAGCGGCTATAGCCGTGGCCGCCCGGATACGCGGCGCGGTGCTCCTCCCAGACCAGCTGTAGCGTCACCCCCTTGCGCCGCAGCTCGCGATGGACCGCCGGCCAGTCCGGCTCGGGCCGTCGCGCCTTGATCGCGGCCAACGCCGACGACGCAGGGAACAGCCGCGCCTCCAGCGCCTCGTCGCCAAGGTCGTCCGGAAGCGGCCACGCCAAGCCCGCCTGACGGGCCCGGCGGATGCAGTCTCCTGCTGCCGTCGCGCCGATGCCGAGGCTGACGGCGATCTTTCGTTTGGACAGGCCGCCGGCATTGAGCCGAAGCACGTCGCGGATCTTGCGCATAGGAAATCTCTGTCCAGGCATGCCCAGTTCCTCTCAAAAAGGAACTGATGCCATGCCACTTCGAGGATCACCCAACGGCGCCGGTCACACCCGCCCTCAGCCTGGTCGCGATCGACCGGAACAGGTGGTCGCGATCAATCGGAACAGGTGGTCGCAATCAGCCGGAATGCGCAGCCCAGGCGATGACCGATCTCGCCCAGCACGCCTCGTCCGGCGTCCGATAGCCTCGGCCGGCCATTCAGCTGCGCCTTGAGGATGCGGTTCTCGGCGGCCAAATACTCGTTCCGCCCCAGCA
>CAZQCR010000362.1:0-2935 GCA_964591745.1 uncultured Anaerolineaceae bacterium | reverse complement strand
GTGCACATAGCTGCCGAGGCCGAGCGGCACACCCGTCGCCTGCACCTCTACCTCGCCCCCGAGCGTGTCGCCGAGGTGCTTCGCCGCGTCGATCGCCTCCACCATCCGCCGCGAGGCGTCGGGGTCCGCGCAACGCACCGCGTTCGCCTCCAGCGCCTCCCAATCGATGGGCAGGGGCGGCTCCGAACGCACCCCGCCGATCGCCAGGGTGTGCGAATGAAAGTCCACACCGAACTCGCCGAGGAAGCGCTTGGCCACGCCACCCACCGCGACCCGTGCCGCCGTTTCCCGCGCGCTCGCCCGTTCCAGCACGTTCCGCACATCATCGAAGTCGTACTTCTGTGCACCCGGCAGGTCCGCATGGCCCGGCCGCAGTCGCGTCACCCGTTCGATCTCCGCCTCGACAGGCTCAATCGCCATCTTCTCCGTCCAGTTGACCCAGTCCCGGTTTTGCACCCAGAGGGCGATCGGCGAACCCAACGTCTTCCCATGCCGCACGCCGGACATGATCTCGGCGTAGTCCTGTTCGATCTTCATACGCCCGCCGCGGCCGTAGCCACCCTGGCGCCGCCCGAGGTCCTTCGCGATATCCGCTTCAGAAAGCGCGAGCCCCGAGGGCAGCCCTTCCACGATCATCGTCAGGCCCTTGCCGTGGCTCTCACCCGCGGTCAGGAAGCGAAACGTCCCCATCAGGCCGCCCCCTCCGCATCCTGCGGGGCCGGTGGCAGCGATCCCTCGATAGGCGCGAGCACAATCGGCCGCCCCTGCCCCGAGGGCCCGCGGTCGAAGGTTGCGCCGAAGCGCCCAAGCACCTCGGCCGCCGTCAGCGCCTCCCAATTCAGGCTGTCCGCGATACTCCGTACCGCCGTTGTCGTCAGGATTGGCTGTTGCACAGGCCCGCCATCGTCCCCGGTAAATGTGGAATACACATCGACTCGCACCGTTGCGAGCCGCAAGTTCGGGACATCGTACAGCATCATGTCCACGACCTTCGCGGCCAGCGCAATCGCCTCGTCCAGCGCCGATGCCACCTGCACCCGTTGCGATCCTTCGGTCCGAAACTCGCCTTCCGCCGAGGTGGAGACCGTGGCCGAATCCTCCGTCACCGCGACGAGTTGCGCAGCCTGGACGCCCGCCCAGAGCGATGCTGGTACATCCCGTGGCGGCCGCGCTTTCCCCCACGTCCCCAGCGCCTCTTCGATAAGCGCCCGAACGATCGCCACGTCGCCCGAATCCACTCGCCGCCGCCACGCCCGGTGCTGGAACATCTCCGTCGCAACCGCCCAACCTACCAGAAGGAAGATCGCGAGGACGGCCACCGAACCCACGATGATCATCGTTCCGCGCCGTTCCCGGCATTCAGCTCCCGTAGCCGCGCCCGCTCCACCAGCGCTTTCCGGGCAGCCTCGAACATCACATCCACAGGTGCCGGCACGCCCGTCCAGTGCTCAAACGCGAGGGCCCCCTGGTAGATCAGCATTGGCAGCCCACCCAAAACGGGCAGGTCCGCGGCGCGCGCCGCCCGCAGAAGCGGCGTCTCTTCCGGCGCGTACACGATATCCACCACGAGCGCCCCCGACCGAAGCCGTGCAGGTTCGCAGGCCACCGCCATCGCGTCCGGCCCACCCGTCATCCCCAGCGAGGTACAGTTCACCACGCAATCGTACAGACCAAGCGACATCTCGGCCGTATGGACCCGCGCCGTGAAGCCTTCGCCAGCAACGTCCCCCACCAGGCGAATCGCCCGCTCGAGCGAGCGATTCGAAACCGCCACCGAAGCGGCTCTCGCTTCGGCCAGCGCGAAGGCGATGCCGCGGGCCGAGCCACCGGCGCCAAGGAGCAGTATCCGCCTTCCGGCCGGATCGAAGTGTGCCTCGTTCTTGAGTGCCGCCACGAAGCCCTGGCCATCGGTGTTGAAGCCGAAGAGCCGGCCCCCGCGATTCACGATCGTGTTCACCGCGCCCACCCGCGTCACCTGGCCACCCACCTCATCGAGGTACGGGATGACGGCTTCTTTGTGCGGGATCGTCACGTTCGCGCCGAGAACCTGGGGCGAAGCGAGCGAGACCACCCGGCCATGGAGCGCCTCCGCCTCCGTGTCCCAGAGTTCGTAGCCAACATCCAGACCACACTCCCGGAACGCCGCGTTCTGGAATACCGGCGAAAGGCTGTGCCCCACCGGGTGACCGATGATCCCGGTGCGTTTCATGGTGAACCTACCGTCGCGATGTTCCGTTCATGATCGGCGAAGGTGACCGCGAATACGTGGGAACCGTCCCCCTTTTTCGCATCCGCCACGAAGTAGTAGAAGTCCGTCACCTCAGGGTTCACGGCCGCCTCCAGCGACGCCAGCCCCGGGTTCGTGATCGGCCCCGGCGGCAATCCCGCGAACTCCCGGGTGTTGTATGGCGACTGCGAATCGAGGTCGACGGACGTCAACTCCTTCTTCCACCAGCCGTGCTGCGTCACGCTTGCCGGGTTGTTAATGGTGATCGCGAACTGGACTGTCGGGTCCGCGCCAAGGCTGTCGCCGGCCGCGAGGCGGTTGTAGAAGACCCCGGCGATCCGCGGCCGCTCCGATTCCAGGACGGCCTCCCGCTCGACAATCGACGCCATCGTCACCACCTCGTGGGTGCTGAACCCGCCCAGCTGGGCCGCAGCCCGCAGCTCCGGCGTGAACCGCCGGTCGAACGTCTCGATCATCAGAGCGACTAACTGCGTCATGCCCGCGCCAATCGGCAGTATGTACGTATCCGGGAAGAGGTAGCCCTGGAGGCTCGCCCCGGCCGGAACGCCCGCCGCCAGCGCGGGCGGAAGCTTCGCCGCCGCGACCGCCGCGAGGAACGCCTGGGCCGTGCCGAACCCCGCCTTCTCGGCGATGACCGCCATCTCTTCCACCCGGATCCCTTCCGGAAAGGTCACGCGCCGCACCGGC
>CAZQCR010000361.1:0-2953 GCA_964591745.1 uncultured Anaerolineaceae bacterium | reverse complement strand
GGCGAACTCCCGCAGGGGTAGCGAGGCTGATGGCTCCGCTGAGCCTGGGGCCCTCACGCCCGGCAGCCCTCCCACGGCGGTGGGCGAGGGGAGTGATCAGTGGGCCTTGTCGACGATCTCCCGCTGGTAGAGGTCGAAGCAGTTGAATTCGTAGCTGCGCTTGTGTGAGCGGCTGAGGAAGCGTGTCCAGGAGCGGAAGATGTCGTCGGTCATGTGGGTGGGGAGGCTGCTGTGGTTGTACTCCTCCCAGTGGGACATGGCGTTGCGGGGCATGTGGGGGTCGCCTTCGAAGCGGGCTGAGCCGAAGCGAAGGGTTTCCATGAGCCGGGTACGGTCGTGGGTGCGGGCCATGTAGGAATCGGTGAGGGCGTGAGCGCGGGGTGCGTCCTGGGTATCGCAGGCGGCGCCGAGGGCCTGGAGGCACTCTTTGAGGGTGAGTTTGTCGGCGCGGGAACGGTGCTCCTCCGGTTGGCTGGCCATCTGGGTGGCGGGATCGAGCGGGCGGGTTCGGAGGAATTTCGCGACATCGTTGACGAAGTGGGCGGTGAAGTAGGGTGACTTCATCTGCTGGTGGTGGTCGTAGTTGCGGAGCCAGTAGCCGACGACGTTGGCGTAGTCGAAGGCGTGGTCGGTCTGGGTGAAGCCGGCGCGGATGCTGGGCGCTTCGACTTTCGCCATCAAGCGGGCGGAGGCGACGACGCAGACGTCGTTGATCGCGGTGAGCGACTTCTCCTTCATAAGGAGGGTGGTGACGCCGGCGATGACCTCGTCGGGGGTGCCGTGGAACATGAGGGCGATGAAGTCCTCGGCTTCGCGGACGTTCATGGCGCCGGTGTTGGTGTGGCGGCGGCCGTGGTAGTCCTGGCCAAAGGCGCCGAGAAGCTGGATGTGGGCGGTTTCGAAGATGTCGTGGAAGCGGGGGTTGGAGGCGAGGTCCGGGATGACGACGAGGTAGACGGGGTACGCGCGTTCCCAGCCGAGGGTGTTGGCGAGTTCGACCATGGCGCGGGCGCGGATGGCCTTGTGGGCGCTGTTCACGATGTGGATGGAGTAGCTACGCGGTCCGGGAAGGTCGATGATCCCGGCGTAGAGCACGTTTGCTTCGAGGGCCTTGCGCTTCGCCGGGTCGGTCGCGGCGTCGTCAGCGAGGGCGAGGAAGGCGCGGAAGGCGAGGGAGCGGTCGCCGTGCATGATGGCGTCGAGCATGCGGGCGAGGCGTTCGTCCCAATCCCCTTCGGCGAGGGGCGGGAGCTCTTCGAAGTGCTGGCGGGGACCTTTGAGGTTGATGGTGGCGCACTTTTCCTGCTCGTTGGCGTAGTGGCCGGGGAACTCGCAGAGGATCTGGCTCCAGATATCGAGGCCCTGAGGCATGTACCACATGGCCTGCACGAGCGGCAGGTGCTTGTACTTGCGGGGCAGGAGGTTGGCGAGCTGGTAGGAGCGCCAGAAGCCGAGGATGGTGTGGTCGTAGTTGACGGGGCGGACTTCGCCGGCCTGGGTGAGCATGGTGTGGGCGGGGACGTTGAGGAAGGGGGCGGCGCCCTGGATGGCCTCGAGGCCGAGTGCGCGGGGGTCGGCCCCGTCCTTGAGGATGTCGCAGAAGATTGCGGTGGCGTCTTCGTGGCGCGCCTCGCGCATCTTCTCGGTCATTCGCGCCAACAGCCGCTGATCCATTCGGGCATCCCCTCGCGCCACGTTCGGCGCTCAAAGGTCGTTCGACTGGCGTAGCATAACACTGCGGGATGGTGGCTCAAGGGTAATTTCACCGCTGCGGGGCTTGAAGCAGAGCGCGGGAGAGAGTAAATTCACGTCTGGTGAACCAATTTCGCGAGTGGAGTGGCCCATGACCCTGGATTTGGCAACGCGAACGTTCCTTGAACAGATGGCGGCGGCAGGTGGGAAGCCGCTGCACGAGGGCACGCCGGCCGAGGCGAGGGCGCTGGGCCCCGCTATCGCGGCGATGGCCGGGCCGGGCCCGGAGATGGCCCGCATCGAACAGCACCAGGTCCCGGTGGCCGGTGGGACGATTCCAGTACGAGTGCTCGTTCCCTTCGAGCATCCGCGTGGGGTGATCGTCTTCTACCACGGCGGCGGCTGGGTGATCGGGTCGATCGACGAATATGACACGCTTGGGCGGAAGCTGGCGGAACGCACCTCCTGCGCCGTCGCGATGGTGGGGTACCGGCTGGCGCCGGAGCACCGTTACCCGGTCGCGGTGGACGATTCGTATGCGGCGCTGGAGTGGGTGGCCAAGCGGATCGGCGAGATCGCCGGGCGCGAGGTGCCGCTGGTGGTCGCCGGGGATAGCGCCGGGGGGAACCTGGCGGCGGTGATGGCGCTGCGTGCGCGGGACCAGGGGGGGCCGAAGATCAGTCTGCAGGTGCTCGTCTACCCGGTGACGGATGCGGACTTCAGCCGGCCTTCGTATGTGGACCCGGCGAACGCGCTGCTGCTCACGCGCGAGGGAATGGTGTGGTTCTGGGACCATTACGTTCCTGATGCCAGCCGTCGTGCCGAGCCGGACGCTTCACCGCTGCGGGCGGCGAGCCTGGCGGGGCTGCCACCGGCAGTCGTGCTGACAGCTGAGCACGATGTGTTGTGCGACGAAGGCGAGGCCTACGCGAAGCGGCTGGCGGAGGCCGGTGTGGCGGTCGACCAGAAACGGTACGCGGGCCAGACGCACGGCTTCTTTTCGATGCTGATGTTGCCCGGGAGCGAGTTGGGCATTCAGCAGGTGGTGAAGGCGATCCGGGCAAACCTGGTCCACGCTTCGAAGAAGATCGCCGCGGGCGCCCCGGTCTGACCGGGGTAGCCTTCCGAACGAGCGCTGGCCGGAACGGGCCAGCGACCAACCCGACCAACATCAAAGGAGTGCTCTCATGACTGCTACGACCAAGACCGCTGACTTCGACGCCGTTGTTATTGGCGCCGGCTTTTCGGGCCTGTACATGCT
>CAZQCR010000360.1:0-2958 GCA_964591745.1 uncultured Anaerolineaceae bacterium | reverse complement strand
CCGAAAGCGCCGCGAGCCTCCGTTCCGGCGGGCCATCCTGGATCTCTTTCACCAGCTCGGGCGTGCTTAAGTAGCGAAACGCGCGTTCGTGCGCCTCCCATCCCGTGTACTGCGCCGGCAGCCGTCGCTCCATCAGCATGAGAGTACAACCCCGTAGCCCGCTCTCGCCCGTTAGAATCTTCCCTATGGATGTCGTCCGCTTTCGCCGCCACCGCAGGTTACGCACAACAACTGGCATGCGCGCCATGGTCCGGGAAACCGAACTCTCGCCTGCCCACCTCGTTTATCCGCTCTTCGTCGAAGCCGGCCTATCGGGTCGGCTGCCCATCGGCGCCATGCCCGGGCAGGACCGGCTCGGCCTCGACGCCCTCGCCGCTGAAGCGCGCGCCATCCGTGATCGCGGCATCGGCGGCGTCCTCCTCTTCGGCCTGCCGGCCACCAAAGATGAACGTGGTAGTGGCGCCTGGGCCAACGACGGCATCGTCCAGCAGGCCGTCCGCATCATCAAAGACGCCGCCCCGGAACTTGTCGTCATTGGCGATGTCTGCCTCTGTGAGTACACATCGCACGGCCACTGCGGCCTCCTCCTGCCCGGCGGCGCCGTGGACAACGACGCTACCCTCCCCCTCCTCGCCGAAACGTCACGTAGCCTCGCTGAAGCTGGCTGCGACATCATCGCCCCCAGCGACATGATGGACGGCCGTGTCGGCGCCATCCGCGAAGCCCTCGATTCCGCCGGCTTCGAGGACCGGGCGCTCCTCTCCTACGCCGCCAAGTTCTCCAGCGCCTTCTATGGACCCTTCCGCGAAGCTGCCGATAGCGCCCCCGCCTTTGGCGACCGCCGTGGCTACCAGATGGACCCGGCGAACGGCCGCATGGCCATCGACGAAGTCCTCACCGATATCGACGAAGGCGCAGACATGGTCATGATCAAGCCCGCGCTCCCCTACCTCGATATCATCCGCATCACGCGCGATCTGGTGAACGTCCCCGTCGCCGCCTACAACGTCAGCGGCGAATACAGCATGCTCATGGCCGCCGCCCAGAACGGCTGGATCGACCAGGATCGCGCCATCGACGAGACCCTCACTTCAATTCGCCGCGCCGGCGCCGATATCATCCTCACCTATCACGCCAAGCAGTGGGTGGAAGGCCGCCGCTGAACGCGCGGATATCGGGAGACACCGGTCGGATGGCATGCCGCTCATCTCTCCGCCACCTCATCGTGGCGCCCGCTTGTTAGCCCAGAGCCCGGCGCGCTTCCATCTGAGCCGTCAGGCTCATTACCACCGTCCGCCGGACTGGTGCCGGCTCTTCACAGGCACTTCGGAACGGGCCCTCAACCTCCTCGGCGATCCCCCGCTCCCGCGCCGCCGTCCGAACGTATGCGATCGTCGATGCCACAATGGCCTCGAACCCCGGCCACTCCTGGCAGCGGATCACCCGCAAATGCCGCGACGATTCGTTCCACTCCACGATAAGGCGCGGTGTCGCTGATGGCCCGGCCGCGAACCGGATGTAGCCGCCGTAGTACTCACGGGTCAGGTGCAGACCTCTCACGCTCGGGTCGATCTGCGCGCCGAGGAGACCATCCCAGAGGTTCCCAAGCGTGAGAAGGAGGCGAAATCCAACATCGGATGTATCGGCCTGCATTCGGTGCTCCAGCGTAAAGAGATCCGGCCCATGGGCTTGGCGGGTCACCCCGATTCTACGCTTCGCCGTTGCCGTTGCAAGCACTGTGTCGATAACTGCCATCGACAGCGTCAAGAGTCGTCGCCTCCGACCGGTCACATTGACATCCCGATCGGGCCCTTCCTAGCATGGCTCTGTGGCGAACGCCGATCTCGCGGTTTCCCGGCTGGCCGAAATCGGCCATCGCATCACCGGGCCTCGACTCGCCGTCCTTCGTGCCGCCGCCGGCTTCCCCGGCCCCTTCACGATCGAAGAGCTGGTCGCCACCGCCCCGGACGTCGGCCGCGCCACGGTCTTTCGCACGGTCAAGCTCCTCCAGGAAACCGAAGTCATCTGCCGCATGGTTCTCGAGGACGGCGGCGTGCGCTACGAACTCTCCCGCGGCGGCCACCATCACCACCTCATCTGCAACAGCTGTGGCGCAATCTCCGAATTCTCCGACCCCGCCCTCGACGTCCTGATCCAGGCTACCGCCGCCACGCGCCGCTTCGCCCTCGAAGGGCACAGCCTCGAACTCTACGGCCGCTGCGACGCCTGTCCGCCGGCAGCCTCGCCAGGCGGCTGACGTGCCCCGGGCAATCCGAGTTCTGCGCCCGCACGTATGAACATGTACAACGGCTCACAGACGGGCCCAACCCGGCCTCTCGTGCGTCGTCGCTGGCGGCGTCCGCGGCCGTCGTCGATCTGTGACCGGCCTCACACATCGCGCGTCATCCGGAGGTGTCGCAGAACAGTTCAGGGCCATCTGGCTCAACGACCGTAAACTGCCGTTGACAAACGGACGTTTCATGGAGCAACTTACCGATCGGTTAATCGAAAGAGGAGGGAACCTGCACCGATGACTAATTCCAAATGGCGGCTGATTTTCAGCCTCTTCGGCCTGTTCGCTGTCCTGAGCATCGCCGTCGCCTGTGGCGACGATGATGACGGCGGAGATACGCCCGGCGGCGGCAACGTCACCAAGGGCGGCACCGTCACTATCCAGGCGGCCCAGTTCGAATCTTGGGATCCGCACTTCGCCAACTTCGCGCAGGACATCACCCACATGATGATGGTCCGCCGCGGCCTTTACCACCTGGACCTCGCGGACAAGCCCGTCGCCGCGATGGCCGTCGGCGCGCCGACAGTCTCGGCCGATGGCAAGACCTACACCGTCAAGATCCAGAGCGGTCTGAAGTGGTCCGATGGCCAGCCCCTGGACGCCAACGACTTCGTTCTCGGCATCCAGCGAACCTGCAACCCCGACATCGCCGGCGCCTACCAGTA
>CAZQCR010000359.1:0-2996 GCA_964591745.1 uncultured Anaerolineaceae bacterium | reverse complement strand
GCGTGATCTCGGTGGGCGGGGAGCCCTCCATGGCTGTCGGGCTGCGGACTGGTGCTGTTGGGTGGTGACGGGGTTAGGGCGGGCCTGGCGTGATCTCGGTGGGCGGGGAGCCCTCCATGGCTGTCGGGCTGCGGACTGGTGTTGGCTGGCGTTGCCGTGGTTGGGGCGGGCCTGGCGTGATTTCGGTGGGCGGTTAGCCCTCCATGGCTGTCGGGCTGCGGACTCGGGCTGTTGGGTGGTGCAGGGCGCTCGACCATCTGAGCTTCTTTGGCCAGGACTAGTCCAGGCTGAGGCGGGTTGGGTAGGCGGTGGTGTCGTAGGCGAACCACATGTCGTCGTCGGCGACGCCCTGGGCGACCAGCTTGATTTCGAGCTGATGACCCGAGGGCACGACGTAGGAGCAGCCGGAGAGGGTTATCGAACGCTGAACCCATGTACCGGAGCCACCCTGCCAGTCGGCGTCATCCGCCGTGCCGGAGCAGATGGTGGTGTAGGACGAGCCGTTCCAGTGGCGGAGGTAGACGGTGACGACGCCGTGCTTGTTGAGGCCGAAGTCCTTGATTCCGCTCCAGAAGGTGAAGACGGGGCTCGGAGAGACGACCCAGCCAGCGGCGGAGGTACGCCATGCCTGGAACTTCGCCGTGTCGGTCTCACCCACACCGCTGGCCCCCTTGGCGAGGATGAGTCCGGCGAAGGCGTCGCGATTGGTATCGTAGTTGAAGAGGGTTGCGGCGGTGGGTGCGGTCGTGTTCAACGGGAGGTTGAGTTGAGCGGCGGTGTCGCCGGTGGGCGGCGAAGGGTTGTTATGGAGGTAGAGGAGCTGGGAGACGGTCGCGCTGGCTTCGCTGCTGTTGGCGCTCTCCCAGTTCACGCGGAAGGCGCGGACGACGTAGTAGAACGTCCCCGGTCCGGGAGCGTCGAGGTAGCTGACGTTGGTGCGGGGTGTGAGTTCGGTGACGTGGGTATAGGCGCCGCCGGAGGAGGTGGCGCGGAGGACGCGGTAGCCGTCGGCGTAGGTGTCGCCGGTGGCGGTCCAGGAGAGGGCGATGCCGTGTCCGCCGATGGAAGTGAGGCCAGTCGGCGGGTTGAGGACATCGGTCGTGAAGGCGTTGGCGGCTACGGGGGCAGGGTCACTGAAGAGCGCGAGGAGGCCACGGATTCCGCCGAAGATGGCCGCCGTTGCGAGGACGCCGGCGAGGAGGAGGCGTACGCGACGCCCGAACGGGGTCATCCCCGGGTTGGCCTGGCGGCCTGGCGGTTGGGGCGCATCCTGGCCTGGATTGCGAGCGCTGGATAGTCGGCGGCGGCATCCTGCGCCGACAGCAACGGTGTCGGCGCAACTGGCGCCGGGCCTCGCGCCACCCGGCCCCGAACGGCGGGGGCGAATTCGGGGAGGAGCAGGAGGGCGGCGGCGATCAGGAGGACGAACGGTGAACGCGCCCAATCGAAAAGGTAGCCGGCGAGAGGGACGTAGTAGACGAGCCGGTCACCGCTGCCGCGGAGGACGACCGGGACGGGGTCGGCACGTTCGTTGGCGTCACCCTTGAGGATTGCGACACGTTCGCCGGCTTGCTCCTGGATGGCGGTGATCCGGTGCATGACGGTTCGGGCGCCGGAGGCTTTGACGGCTATGACATCGCCGACGGCGAGTGCCTCGGCATCGACGGTGCGGAGGACGGCGACGCTGCCGACGGGGAGGGCGCTGCCCATGCTGCCACCGAGGACCGCAGCCTGGTGCCACCCCCAGATGGAGGGGGCGGCGAGGGCGACGACGGCGACGAGGACCACGCCGATGACGACATCGGTGGCGATGGAGGCGAGCTTGCGGGGGAGGTTGGTGCGCATCGTCGGGCCTCGGTTGTTGGGCCCTCACCCCCGGCCCCTCTCCCAGTGCGCTGGGCGAGGGGAGTTTGGGGTTTGGACTTCGGGTTAGTTGTTCGCGGTCTGTTCGGCGTTGAAGGTGAAGGTGGCGGTCGTCGTCGAACCCTGGAATGCGTTGCCCGTAGCGAGCGGCAGGGAGACGCGGAAGCAGAGCGTTTCAGTAGCGGCGGCGGCGAGCGGACGGTCACCGGCATCGGCGCCCTGGGCGACGGCGCCGAAGATGACGCCAGCGGTGCCGTCGAGGTCGCCGCTGTAGAGCTGTGTGCCGTCGAAGTCGTTGCAGGCGCTGACGGGGGTGGTGACGTCGATCGTCTTGATGACGAGGGTGAGCTGGCTGCGGAGGTCGAGGGTATCGGCGTTTGTTGCGCTGGCGGTGACGGCGTAGCGAAGGGCGAGGGTGCCGGCATTGGTGACGACGAGGGATTGGGTCGTCGTATCGCCGGGGGCCATTGCGCTGTACGTGACGAGCGCGGTGGCCGGGTTGGTGCTGATATCGACCGTGCCGGTGGTGAAGGTGTTGGCGGTGACATCGGCCGAGTCGGTAAAGACGGCGAGGCTGCCGGTACGGAAGGCAGCGGCGGCGATGAGGACGAAGGCGAGAAGGACGGCGCTCTTGCGAATCATGTGATTGAACTCCAGGCGTCATCTGCGTCGCACCCCGGGGTGAACGGTCGCCTACGGTGAGTTATCGGCAGGTTTGTGAAGATCTGGAGGGGGCAAATCGGCGCCAGGAGAAACGCGGGGATTCCCCTAGTGTGCGAGAATCGCGGCCGAAGGTACCGTTGCGGTTTGCCCTTCCGCGGGGAGGGTTGAGAACGCGCGGGTAGCGGGGAAGCAGTAGATGTCGCAGTCCGGACCGGCTGGCTTCGAGGTGACGCCGCCGATTTTCCAGCGAGGAGCGCCGGAGCACGGGCGCGAGTTTGTTGAGCTGATGGACGGGTTTCCTGACGCCGTTGCGGAAGCGGACCTGACGACGCAGCGACTGACGTTCGTGAACCGGTTGTTCACGATTCTCACGGGCTATGGGGACGCCGATGTTGGAGGCGAAGTTTCGGCGCTCGAACTTTTCGACGTGGACTCGCAGATGCGTATCGTGGCGAAGATTCAGCAAGAGG
>CAZQCR010000358.1:0-3017 GCA_964591745.1 uncultured Anaerolineaceae bacterium | reverse complement strand
GACGGGCGGCCGTTCGAGCTGAACGCGATAGAGCATGGCCGCGCGGCTGAAGAGCGCTTCGCTGGCGATGCCGATGCCGGGGGCGATGGCGCCGCCGAGGTATTCGCCCTGTGCGTTGACGGCGTCGAAGACGGTGGCGGTACCGAAATCGACGACGATGACGGGCGCGCCGTATTTCTTGATGGCGGCGACGGCATCGATGATGCGGTCCGCGCCGAGCTGCTTGGGGTTGTCGTAGAGGATACGGACGCCAGTGCGGAGGCCGTGGCCGACCATCATCGGTTCGAGATCGAAGTACTTACGGCAGACCTGTTCGAAGGTGGGGATGAGCGGGGGGACATCGCAGCCAATGATGCAGGCGTGGATATCCTCAGGCCGGAGTCCTCGGGTGAAGAGGAGCGTCATGAGGAGGACGCCGTATTCGTCCGGCATCTTCTCGGCCTCTACGCCGATGCGCCAGGTGGAGTGGAGGGTTTCGCCCTCCCAGAGGCCAACGTGGATGGAGGTGTTACCGATATCCAGGGCGAGAAGCATGCCAGACCTCAGCGTGGGGCCCGTGGAGGGTCCCCGTGCGGCGGAAAGCGTACACCAGCCGTGAGGCCGCTGGCGATCGGGGCGGTCGCGGGTGAACCACCAAGACACGAAGGCCACGAAGAGATTTCTCATGGGCGTCCGTGGGCCTGGTGTCCTGGTGGTTTAAGGCACCTACGAGCGGTTCTTGAGGAGGTCGCGGATTTCGCGGAGGAGGGCGACGTCTTCGGGGGTGGGGACATCGGCCGGAGCTTCGAGGCCGGACTTACGGCGCGCTTCGAGGATCTGCATCGGCTTGACGATGAGGAAGAAGACACCGGCGGCGATCGAGACGAACTTAACGAGCGCGGTGATGACCGTACCAACGCCTATTCGAGAATCGCCCAGGTCAAACCCGATGGAATCGAAGTTGGGCTTGCCGAAGATGGCGGCGATGATCTGCATGATCACCTGATCGACGATTGCGCCGATCACGGGAACAAATGCGAGAGCCATGATGAGTCCGACCGCGGTCATCAAGCACGTTCGGCTGAGCGATGAAGTCGCGGAATTCTTTGAGCATGCCGGAATTCATGTGAATTCTCCTGTGCGGGTTGAGCGCATGCTAGCCGCTCCAAAGTCTCTCACACAAGCGTTACACGTCCGAAACAGTTCGCCCGTGCGGGAGTTCCCTGATAGGGGCGGGCATTCGGCGTTCAGGCGAAAAACCGCTCCATTGGGTGAGGGTGTTCGAAGTCGCGGCGGGTGAGGTCGGCGGTGGCGGCGGCGAGATCAACGGGCTGGATGGGCTGGGGTTCGCGGCAGTAGACGAAGGCGGCGGCCGAGTAGTCATCGACGCGCTCGGCGATGCCCTGGGCGAGCATGCGGGGGCGGGCATTCATGGCCCAGCCGGCGCCGGCGGCCGGATGGGTCGCGGCGTAAGCCTGGAAGCGCTCGCCTTCCTCTTCGCGGAAGGAGGCGAAGCCGATCTGCTGGATGGTGACGCGGAGGTCTTCGCGGAAGACGATCGGATCGAGCAGGTGCCAGCGGTAGAAGCCGACGAAATCGGGCTCGGCGCGGGGGTCGCGGCGCACATCGAGGGGTGAGCCTGCGTAGGGAGCGGCGTGCGCGCCCATGCCCCAGGCGGAGCCGACGTAGTCCTCCAGGCCGGTGCCGCAGATGGTGGGGAAGTCGCGGTCGCCATCGAGGAAGACCTTCACTTCGCCTTCGCCGTACCAGTCGCCTTCGTCGAGGAGGCGGACGCCGACGACGGTTCCGAGGAAGCGGCCGGGGCCGCGCAGGCCGTCGCTGATGACGAAGTCCTGGCGGAGGACCGTGGGGTTCTCGCGGCGGAAGGAGACGTGGAGGTAGCCGGCGTCGGAGGCGAACGCGGGTTCGAGGGTGTAATCGACCTGGTAGTAGAGCGGCATCGGACGATCGGCGCCGTTGACCATCTCGATGCGAATACGGTGTTCGAAGGGCATGGGGAAGTAGGCGTTGAAGCCGCGGCCTTCGTGGGCCGAAGCGAGGGCGGAGGCGTAGGGGACGGGTCGGCCGTGAGGAAGTCCGAAGAGGTCGAGCGCGGGGACGGAGACCGAAGGGAAGCTGGCGCCGTTATAGAAGACTTCGAACGCCCAGGCGCGCATGACTTCGGGTGGGGCGGGCGGGAAGGTCATCCAGATGTGACGGACCGTACCAGGACCGGCGATATCGGCGAGGAGGACGCGTTCGCCGGGCGCGATGACGCGGGAGGGAGCGCCCTTGCGGCCGCCATGGGCCTGGCCGCCGGCGCCGCGCTCACCGGTGGGGTTTTCGAAGGTGGCGGCGCGGGAATCGAGTGAAAGATCGATGCGGGAGGGATCGGTGAGCGGGAACATGGGCGTAGCTTAACGGGCTGGGGCGGAGGTTGGGACGAGGGGTGACCAACCGTTTCTCCAGGACCGGCGGGGACGCGAAAGAGGGGCCGCTGAGCGGCCCCTCTTCTTTCGCACGAATCACGGTTACTTGCCGTTGAACGGCTTGAACTCGCAATCGGCATACGGCATGCCGGGGTCGCGCATTGCGCGCCGGTAGCTGTCCCGAACTCGTCCGAAGATGTTTCCGTTGCGCTTCGTCGCCATGGTGGTGGTCCTCCTGTAGTGCTGACGGATTACCGTCGCATGCTCAGGCTAGTCCGGCCGTTGGGCGATCACCATGAACCAGTTCACACTTCTCTGAAATTCTGTGCATCCTACTTCACACAGCGACGAACCAGGGCCGGTCAGCCGAGGACGGCGGCCGCGAGGTCCTTCAAACGGGCGGCGACATCGTCCGCATCGCGGCCGCCGACGATGAGGATGACCTGGTCTGCCCCGGCAGCGTCGTAGGCTTCGATGAGTTCACGGGTGGGAACGCCGCCGGCGCGGCCGGGGCAGATGCTGACCTCGACGGACGCCCGGGTGCGGTTGTTGCCTTCGAGAAGCGTGATCAGTTCGCCGATACGCTCGGTGGTGGCCTCGGGATCGAGG
>CAZQCR010000357.1:0-3025 GCA_964591745.1 uncultured Anaerolineaceae bacterium | reverse complement strand
CCATCACGGAGGTCTTCTTGTTTGCGAACACGATCCGTCCGGCCAAAGGCGCATAGTCGAGGCCGGCCGTGGCCGCCCAGTCCGCCGTGGCGAAATCCACGGTGACCACGCCCGAATACTTACCCTTCAACGCGATTTTTATTTTGGCGAACCTGCCGCCCTCCGCCACGGAGGAGGCCGCCGCGCCGAACTGCACGAACAGGTTCGCCGCCGGCGCGTCCGCGGTGAAGAGGCTGCCGCCGACCTGGGAGGAATTCCGGCGGAAGCCTTCGCCCACCAGCAGGAACCTGCCCGCGCCGCCGCCGGCCAGCGCCGGAGCGCTCACCTCCCCGGAGCCGGGCATCGGCACACCGGAGACATCCAGCACCACGCCGTTGGTCCCGACGCGCGCCGTGTAGACCTCGCTGCCGGTGCTGGTCCCGCGCTGGTCCTGCCAGGCGAGAACGTAGCCGGAGGGCCCGGCGGCCAGGGCGGGGTTGAACTGATCCCGGAGCACGGTGCAGACGGCGAAGCCATCCCCGTCCGGCGTCGCGCCATCGCCCAGCACCCGGCCCGCGTAAATATCCAGGCCGGTCTCGCCAGAACCCCGGTCATCCGTCCAGGCGACGAGATAGTTGGTGCCGTGGCTGGCCACCGTGGGAGTGATCTGATCGCTGCCGTCGGTGCTCACCGCGATCCCGCCGGCGTCCAGCACGGTGCCGATGTTGCTGATCCGCGCGCCATACACGTCGCCGCCGCCGCCGCCGTTTCGATCATCCTGCCAGACGGCGAGGAAACCGCTGGTCGCCGCCGCCAGGGCCGGGGCGGTTTGCTCGCTGGCATCGGTGCTGATGGCCAGGCCGGTGGGGTTGAAAATCGTCCCGGTGCTGCTGACGCGCGTGCCGTAGATGTCGTTGCCGGTGCCGCCGCCGCCGCGGGCATCCTGCCAGACGACCATGAAGGTGCCGCCGTCTCCCGCCACCGCGGGGCGGATCTGGTCGGTGGCGGTGGTGCTCAGGGTCAGGCCGGAGGGGTCCGTCACGGAGCCGTTCCCGCTGACGCGCGTGGCGTAGATGTCCACTCCGGTCGTGCCCGAGTTTCGCTCATCCTGCCAGACGACGAGGAAGGTCCCGGCGCTGGCCGCCACGGACGGGTTGTACTGGTTGGACACGCTGGCGGAGAGGTTGGTGCCGCGGAGATCGAGCACCTTGCCGGCGCTGGTGACCCGCGCACCGAGGATGTCCACGCCGGTGTTGGTGATGTTGCGGCTGTCCTCCCAGACCACGAGATAATTGGTGCCGTTGAAGGCGACGGCGGCGTTGCCCTGGCTGGCGTAGGCCAGGCTCAAGGGGATGCCGTTGGTTTCGTGGAGCAGTCCGGCGGCGGTGAAGCGCGCGCCATAAATGTCGTTGGCGGTGGTGGTGCTGCTGCGCGGGTCGGTCCAGGCGATGAACGCTCCGTCGCTGTTCCCGGCCACGGCGGGCGCGCTCTGGTTGAGCAGGGCGGTGCAGATGGGCACGCCGTTGGTCTCCTGCACCACGCCGTTGTTGTTCACGCGGGCGGCGTAAATGTCATCATCGGTCGTGCCGTTGTTGCGCGAGTCGCGCCAGGCCACGCAGAATCCGCCGCCGCTGACGCCCACCGCCGGGCTGCGCTGGTTGCCGGTGGTGGCGCAGACCGCCACGCCGTTGGTGTCGTCCACGGAGAGCTGGTTGCCCTGGCTGCGGAGCAGGGTGCCGTAAATGTCGTCGGCGTTGCCCGCGTTGTTGCGGTTGTCGCGCCAGACGGCGAGCAGGCGGCCCCCGTTGGCCACGAGCGCCGGTTCGGTCTGGGCGCGCAGGGCGGTGGACACGGGCACGCCCAGCGCGTCCTGCAGCACGCCACCATCGGAGACACGTGCGCCGTAGATGTCCGTGCTGGATGCGTTGTTGTTCCGGTTGTCCTCCCACAGGACGATGAATCCGCCCGCGCTGTTCCCCACGGCGGGGTTCTGCTGCCGGTTCGCGTCGGTGGAGATGGCGAGGCCCACCGGGTCGAGCACCACACCGGCGGTGCTCACGCGTGCGCCGTAAATATCCCGGTCCGTCACCCCGTTGTTCCGGCGGTCCTGCCAGACGACCATGAAGCCCGGCGCGCCCGGACAAACCGCCGGCACGGTCTGGTCGTCCACGGCGGTGCAGATGGCGAAGCCCAGCGGATCCAGCACCACGCCCGCCGCCGAGATGCGTGCGCCGAAAATATCGTCATCCACCAGCCGCGTGTCCCGCCACACCACCAGGAACGTCGTGCCATTGGCCGCCAGTGCCGGACTCGACTGGGTGCCGTAGGTGGCGGCGATGGCGATGCCGGCGGGGTCCAGCACCTTGCCTCCGGCCGACACGCGCGTGCCATAGAGATCCGTCCCTGTGCTGCTGGAATGCCGGTTGTCCTCCCAGACCACGAGGAATTGCCCGACCGCCACGGCCACCGTCGGGTTGCCCTCGCTGCCGGTGGCCGGCGGTGTGACCGGCTGGCCCATGCCGAACTCCGGGCTGAGGAGGGGGTCAATCGCCAGCGGGAAAACCGCCTCCGCCAAAATCTCCTCCGACAACGCCACCACCAGATGGCTGTTTCCCTCCGCCGCCGGCTGCACGTCCAGATCCCAGCGCGTGCCCGCCGCGTCCACCGCCACCGCCGCGCCGAAGCGCACGCGCGCCTGTCCGCCGCCGTCCGCGAAATGCCAGCCCTCCCCATCCGTTCCCGCCAGCGTCAACCCATCGAGGGCGACCGTGACCTCGACCGGCCCCGCGCCCGGCAGGGGCTGCGAAAAAATCCACGACAGCGCCACGCCCTCGCCGCCCGCCTCGAAATGTTCCACCACGCCCCAGGCCGGCGCGAGCAGCCCCTGGGCGGTGTTGCCCACCACGGCGCGCTCCACGGGGCCGCCGTCCGCCGCATAAATCATTTCCCCGCCGCGCGTGATGCCCAGCGTGCGCACCAGCGCCTCCGTGCCGGCATCCGCCACGGGCCGTCCCGCAGCCTCCCCGGGGGCCGCGCCGTCCGCCGG
>CAZQCR010000356.1:0-3033 GCA_964591745.1 uncultured Anaerolineaceae bacterium | reverse complement strand
CCTTGGGGCCCTATCTGGCCGATTACTTCTATGGACCGATCGCCAATAGAGGGGGACGCACGATGAAACAAGGAGCACCAACGAGCAGGGGGGCGTGGCTACTTGGATTCGCCCAGGACGCGCTGCTGGTCACGCTCTCGACGGCGTTCGCCGTCGCTCACATCCAGGCGCTGATGGAAGGCCGGGTGGCGAGCGTTGGTTTCGCGCTCGAACAGGCGCTCCTCGTGGGGATGTTCCTCAGCCGGCGGCGGAGCCGGGCGACCTCGACACGTCCGATGGACTGGTTGTTCGCGGCGGGTGGATGGTTGCCGCTGCTGATGCGGCCGGACGCGGCGGGTGGAGGGGCGGCGATCGCCGGGGAGATCCTCCAGCTGGGCGGATTGGGCATGACCTGCGCCGGGTTCCTGGCCCTGGGGCGGAGCTTTGGCGTGGTGGCGGCGAACCGTGGGCTGAAGGTGAGCGGACCGTATCGCTTCGTCCGCCACCCTATCTACCTTTCGCACACAATAACGACGATCGGCTTCCTCGTAGCGAACCCTTCGCTGCTGAACGGCGCGCTGCTCGTGGCGACCACGTTCTGCCAGGTGATGCGCATGCGGGCGGAGGAGCGGGTACTCACGGAGACCGGTGAGTACGCGGAGTACCGGGCGCGGGTGCGGTGGCGGCTGGTGCCGGGGCTCTATTAGGCGCTGGTCCCGGGAGCGGTCGGTGAGCGGGGGCTGGCGGCGTCGAGCCATCTGAGGTGACCGCTCCTGTGTGATCAAGCAATAATTCGCAAAGGCACCATATGTATGGCATCGGGCTTGAGACCTCTGCGCTGCAGGGTGGCGGATGCGATTCTAAGCCCCGATCGCATCGGCCACGGCGGCCCAGGTCGAGTCCTCGGTTCCTTCCAGCCGCCGCAGATAGACTGTCGTGACGGCCAGCGACGAGTGATCGAGGAACGAACTCACGCCCTCGATGCTCTCCCCGGCTTCCCGCCGCAGCTTGGCGGCGCTGTGGCGGAGGATGTGGACGCCGCTGCCGCCGATTCCGGCCGCCTCCTGGTAGCGACGAAGCCGCCGGTAGAACGTCGGGCTGGTCACGCCACGCGCGCCGACGCCCGCCTGCCAGAGCGACTCGCCCGGCGCCATCGTCGGAGCGTGCTTCCCGATGTTGGCCAGCGACCGGCCCATCGCCTCATACGCCGGCCGGCCTCGATGAGCAGCTCTTCCAGGTCGTCCAGGTCGTTCGGAGTCAACGGTTCGTTCAGCCGTAGCTTCAACACGCTGAGGTCGTCTTCGTGTGCCTTCAGGAAGCTGCGCGCGTTTACCCGGAACCGCTCGAACTCCGCTCCCGCGCCGAATCCGGGAAGTGCGATCACGGACTCCGGGCCCAACTCATCCTCGAAGTCTGCGAAAACAACCGTGCGGCGCGTGCGCTCGATGAGCTTGACCAGCGCCCGTAACCGCTTGCGGACGCGCTCCAGCAAGACCACCGTCACGTCTTGCCAGAACTCGTCGGTCTGGATCTCCTGGATGAGTGGAAGCTGCTCCTGCACCATCGGAATGTTCGATTTCTCCTGCAGGACGCCCGCCATCTCCCGCACCTGATCTCGCATGGCGGGGAAGCTCGCCTCAGAACGAAGCAGGGCGAGCTGCAGGCGGAGCATGAGAAGGTCGAACCGCTTGGCATCCGCGTGCCTGTGCGCATGCGGGGTCCGCCGGTGCACACGATGGCATGATCGTGTGGACCCTCAGGCGGGCTCATGGTGGTCCCAGAACTCTCCCAGGCGGCGTTGCGGAGAACGTTGGCACTCTTTTCCTCCCCACAACGCCACCAAAGAGCGCGAACCCGGGCTCTCACGCTGTTGCAGGCCATGCTGTGGGCCGGTCAGGGCGCAGTGCCCACATCCTTAGCCTCCGTCCAGTGAGCCCCGTCCCACGCCCAAGTTGGGCCGAGGCCAACGGTCGATCGAACTAACCTCGGCCCCCGGCGGCATCGTCAGGTGTCAAAGGCGCCAGTCGGCTGAGACTGACCCTTCCTCAGGGTTGAGGCGGGATGGCGTAGATCGCTCCGGCGTCCGGGAGGAGCTCGACGAGCCCGGCGGCCGGTGCGCCCGGTATGCCGGCCCGAACCTCTACCCGGAATTGGAACGGCAGGTTGCGGTTCACGCCGGAGCGGCCCACGTCCGCGAGGTTGAACGTAAACCTGATCTCGCCGCCGGTACCGACGTTTACGGCCTGACCGGTGACGGATGGGAGTCCCGAGAACACCCCGTCGCGGTAGCGGAGACGCTCCGCGAACGTACCGGCCGTCATCATCGAAGAAGACGCGATACTGCGTGGTACCGGTGCCGGCAGCGCCGGCTACGAGGACGGGTCCCCGGGTGGCGATAGTCAGCGTCATCGTCGTCGCGGTCGTCGTGACGCTGCAACCTACAAGGTCGTTGTAGGTGTCCGAGCCCGCCTGGTCGTTCGCAGGGTCGGTGCAGACACGGACGTAGACATCGTCCGTCCCGATCCCGCCGTCGGCGTCGAAGATGCGAAGGGTGGCGGTGAACTCGGTCCCCGTCGCGAAGGTGTGGGTCACGGTCAGGACACAGGGGTCTGTTGCCGGGCAGATCACTTCGCCGCTGGCGGACTGGCCGTCGCCGAACGTCCAGACGTAGAAGGTTGGGTCCACCAGTCTCAGCACCATGGCCGGGTCGAGCACCGTTGAGAACGTGACCGTGTTCGTGGGCGCGATCACCGGGCCGGCGTTCGCGTCGAAGTCGATGAAGCGAATCGCCCGGCCCTTGCCCGTGTACCAGGTCACGTTCCCGGCTACATCGGCCACCTGGATGATCAGTCCGTCGCCCGCCTTGACGGCAGTCGAATCGGCTGCGTTGAGGGCGATCTTCGCGGTCCACGGGTTCTGGGTCGTGGGCAATGTCACGTCGGCGGCGGTCGTGATCGTCCCGCCGCCGATGCGAAGGAGGACGATACGGCCGAGACCGCTGGCCGGCACGGCACCCGTCCCGTTGTCGATGGCGCTCACGGTCAGCTCGAGGTT
>CAZQCR010000355.1:0-3049 GCA_964591745.1 uncultured Anaerolineaceae bacterium | reverse complement strand
CGCCCCGCCCGCCACCGAAGAGGCGCCACCGCCGGCCGAACAGCCCCCTCCCCCTCCCACCGAACGGACCTTCCGCCGCATGGAACGCCCCGAGCGGCCAGAATCCGCCGAGGCCCCCGTCTCATCCGCCTCCGGTTCCGAAACCCAGCGCGCCGATGTCGAAAGCCAGCGCCAGGAAGCCGACCGCTGGGGCCGCCGCGACCGCCGTGATCGGCCCCCTCGCGGCGAACGCCGCTTCGAACGCCAGGATCGGCCCGATCGTGGCGAACGCTTCGAACGCGACGACCGGCCCGAACGTCCCAACAGCGAAGCTCCACCGCGCCAGGACCGTTCCAACTCCGCTCCCCTCAACATCACCGAACTCGAAGCGCTCCCTCGCGAAAACCTCATCGAAGTCGCCACCGAAATGGGCCTGCCCGACGCCGCCGCCATGCGCAAGCAGGACCTCATCATTCGCCTCCTCCAGGTCCAGGCCGAAAGCCGCGGCAACATCTTCGCCGGCGGCTTCCTCGAAGTCAGCGACGATGGCAACTACGGCTTCCTCCGTGGCGAGCGCATGCTCCCCGGCCCTCACGATATCTACGTCTCTCAGTCCCAGCTCCGCCGCTTCGCCCTCCGCGCTGGCGACTACGTCACCGGCCAGGTACGCCAACCCCGCGATAACGAGAAGTACTACGGCCTCCTCAAAGTCGAAGCCGTCAACGGCATGGATCCCGAAGTCGCCAAGCGCCGGCCCTTCTTCGAAAATCTCACCGCCATCTTCCCCAAAGAGCAGATGAAGCTCGAAACCACCCCCGATAACCTCACCCACCGGATTATCGACCTCATCGCTCCCGTCGGCCGCGGCCAGCGAGGCCTCATCGTCTCCCCGCCAAAAGCCGGCAAGACCATGCTCCTCAAGAACATCGCCAACGGCATCACCACCAACTACCCGGACGTTCATCTCATCGTCCTCCTCATCGGTGAACGCCCCGAAGAAGTCACCGATATGCAGCGCACGGTGCGTGGCGAAGTCGTCAGCAGCACCTTCGACGAACCCTCCGAAGACCACACCCGCGTCGCCGAAATGGCCCTCGAACGCGCCAAGCGGCTCGTCGAGTGCGGCAAAGACGTCGTCATCCTCATGGATTCCATCACCAGGCTCACCCGCGCCTACAACATCGCCCTTCCCTCCTCCGGCCGCACGCTCTCCGGCGGCGTCGATCCTGTCGCCCTCTATCCGCCGAAGCGCCTCTTCGGAGCCGCCCGTAAGTGCGAAGAAGGCGGCTCCCTCACCATCCTCGCCACCTGCCTCGTCGATACCGGCTCGCGCATGGATGAAGTCGTCTTCGAAGAGTTCAAGGGTACCGGCAACCTCGAACTCCGGCTCGACCGCAAGCTCGCCGAGCGCCGTTTCTACCCCGCCATCGATATCCAGGCCAGCGGCACCCGTCGCGAAGAGCTCCTTCTCGACGAAAAGACGCTCCGCGGCGTCTACCTTGTCCGCCGCATGACCGCTATGATTTCGCAGAACGCTCCGAACCAGCTCGAAGCCACGGAACGCCTCCTGGAACGCCTCGCCCGTACCAGTACGAACGAAGAGTTCCTCACCAGCCTGAAGACCGACCTCTAAACGGCTTCCCCAAAAATACGGGAAGCCAGCCGGCCAAATGCGCGCCAGCCGCACTGGTCCAGCGAAAGGAGGAACGAGCAAGGTAGCTGTAGGCTGCGGACACCGCGGCCACCGTGCCGGCCCATGCCGGCGCCGCAACCTCGCCACCTCCCTATGATAAACAACGACGGACGACGAGCACGCTCCCACACTCATGGCAAGCGCCACGGCAGGATGACCGTCCACCTCCTCGTCGTCGTCCTCGCCATGCTCGCCGTTGCTTTCGCCGCCCGTTTCCCAACCTCATCCGACGCCACAAGCCTCGCCGCCGTGCCCGCCTTCCCCCTTTCCGGCGCCGCCGCCGGCGGAGCCCAACCGCGCGAGACCGCCTACTTCCGCTCCGGCACCAGCCTCCAGACCCGTGAATCCGTCAAGGCCATCACCGCCATCAACGAGGCCAGCAGCGTCCGCGCCGCCGGCGGCGTCTCACCCGCCTCCACCTTCTCCTCAGGTGTCGCCTCGGCCGCCGCCGTATCCAACGAAGATGGCGCCGGAGTCAAACCCCTCGCCGATCAGCTCGATCCACTCCAGCCCTTCGCCCTCGTCGTCACCAAGCCCGGCGATACCGTCAGCGGCATCGCCACCAAATTCGGGATCAGCGCCCGCACCCTCCTCAGCAACAACCCCACCGTTACCGATAAGAACCTGCTCGCCCTCGGCCAGCAGCTCGTCGTCCCCCGCGCCGATGGCATCCTCTACAAAGTCGGCTTCGGCGAAACCGTCGCCACAATCGTCGCCCAGTACGACAACACCTCCGTTGATCTCGTCGTCTCCTACCGCCCGAACGCCATCAGCGATCCGGCCGGCCTCAAAGACGGAGACTTCGTCCTCCTCCCCGGCGCGACCATCAAGCCGCCCCCGCCCCCGCCGCCGCCGCCACCACCGCGCGCCGCCAGCAACGGAGGCGGCCTCTCCGGCAGCGGCAACACACCCGCACCAGGCGGCCTCGGCCGCTTCAGCATGCCCATCGCCGTCTACCGCGGCGTCAGCGATTCCTTCGGCGTCGATCGCGGCGGCGGCACCTACCACACCGGCATCGACCTCGACCTCTACGGCTACCACCACTCCAACATCTTCTCCGCCTGCGAAGGCGTCGTCGTCAAGACCGAATACCTCACCTACAGCTACGGCTACCACGTCGTCGTCGATTGCGGTGATGGCTGGACAACGCTCTACGCCCACTTCGACCAGATCGACGTCTCGCCCGGTCAGCGCGTTAGCGCCGGGACCGTGCTCGGGATCTCCGGGACCACCGGCTTCACCACCGGCGAGCACCTGCACTTCGAGATCCGTATCTTCGGCGCCGCCGTCAATCCCGCCGCCTACCTGCCCTTCTAATCCTCGCCCCCGTAGTCGCGACCCACAGCGGTCGCGGGCCGCTTACCATCCCCACCGCGC
>CAZQCR010000354.1:0-3082 GCA_964591745.1 uncultured Anaerolineaceae bacterium | reverse complement strand
GAGTGAGACGGTTACGTCCCCACCACCCAGAGGCCGCCTCCTCGGCGGCGTTCATCCCTCTTGTGCGGCGGACGGCGAATGAACCACGCGCGTAACGGTGAACGGTCTCCCGTTCTTGGCAGTCGGCCGCGTACGCTCCCATCTGCGGATGAACGAGACGTGGCAGAGTGGAAAGTTCGGCCCGAGTAGGAACGTTGGGCCGATGCCAGTCGTTGCCCAGGCGATTTTGGACGCCATCGGCCGAGGTAGAGTGTCAGATCGGTTGGGGTCTCCATGCCGGGCACGCCCGCGGCGTCCACGATCCCGCCCACCACTTCGGACCATGGCTCGAAGGAGGCGAGTGGCTTACCGCTGAACGCGGGCCGACCCCGGGAGATCCAGTTTCGAACGAGCACGAGCAGCGCCCACACGAGTTTGCCGCGATGGCGCGCCGCCCAGCCGAGGAGCGCATGCTTGAATCCTCCCCGCTCAAACGGTCGGTCGGCTCGGGCGTCCAGCCGGACGTAGACCGACCGCCGCGCGATCTCGGCGCTCGTCTCGATGTTGTTGCCGTGACGAACCAGATCGCCCGATTCGGAACGCGGACCGTCTCCGTCCTGCCCAGGATTCGGCTCTGCCACCAGGGCGAGGTACTGAGGGCCGCGAGTTCACCCCAGTCCACGCAGCCCAAGACGTTGTCGATGAGGACCACGGGCGGTCCCTCGCGAAGGGTCGCCGTGATCCACTTCCGCCGCTCCTCCCGGTCCCGTGTTTCCGAAGTCGCGGGAGGTATCTGCCCGCTGACAATCGTTCCGACGGTCTGCACGAGGAGCGTCTTGCCCGTGCCCGGCGCGGGCGCGTCGATGAGAAAGATCGGCGCCTGGCCTTCGAACAGCTCGCGGGCCGGCTGCGTCAACATCGCTGCCAGCAGGTTCGCCCGCCCTGCGCGGCCGACCAGCGGGAACTCGCCGAAGCACTGGTCCAAGAGGAGGTCAGTGGCGCGCGCCACGTCCGCCGTATCCGGGACGGGAGGCACCGGGGGCACAACGAGCCCCAGCGGCTCTGCCGAATACCGGGCAGGGGATGACCGCGTGCGGGCGCTGGCCAGCATCCATGCTGTACTGCACGTCCTCGACGTGGCCAAGTTCGCATGCCGGACAGGTCGCCTGGCTTGCGGGAGTGTGCTCGTCCAGCAGCCCGAGCCGCTCCAGTTCCGCGACCATGGCCTCGGGCCAGCGCACCCGCTCCTCGAACCCCACGATCCGGGCGTCACTCTCCCGCGACGAGAGCCGCCACAGGAGATCGTCGAGCGGATCCTCTCGCGTCATCGGACCGCGTCACGGCCAATCGCTTCGGGGTCGATGCCGGTCCTGATCAGCATCTCGCGGAGGACATCGTCCCATCGGTCTTGACCCAGGTTGCAGAGATTGGGCCAGGTAAGCCTGATATCGCGGGAACCGACCGACTTGCCTCCCCGCGCTGACAAGGCCGACTCGCAGATTAGTACCTCCATTGGACCGAGACCCGCGCCGGGTCAACCGCCTTCCGCCCCGGCTCGCCGGGGAGGATCGTCACGTAGTCCAGCACCGCCCCCACGATCGCCCGCCGCCACTCCAGGCTCCCGCTCTCCCAGGCCGTCCGCAGCGCTCCGCCCTCACCCGCGAAACGGCCAAGGACGTTGGTCCGCTCCCGCTTCGCCAGCTTCACCCTGTTCCCCTCCAGCCGCCGGTTCAGCCCGTCCCGGGCGGCGAAGAACTCCTCGCGGCTCACGAGCTTCTCGACGTAGAAGTCCCGGGCCAGCTCTTCGAGCGCTCTCTCATCCCTGCGAACGGCCTCGACCAGGCCATCATCCTGCTCGCCCTTCGCCGCCAGCGCCGCCCGTAACGCCTCATCATCGACGGCGACGAAGACCATCTCGGCGACGAGTTCCTCGACCGGCTCCGCCTTGATCGACATCTTGCCACAGTTCGCCGCGCCCGCGCCCTTCTGGCAAACGTATCGCCGCGAGGCATCGCCACGGGCGTGTGCCGACATCCTCCCTCCGCACCGCCCGCACCGTATCAGCCCGGTAAGGAGGTACTTGCGCGGCGGGCTCTGGCGCGGCCCTCCGTTCCGCCGGTCGAGCAGCACCTTCAGCCTCCGATGGTCGTCGGGCGAGATCACTGCAGGCCAGGTTCCGGGGTAGAGCTTCCCCTCCTTCTCCCGCATCCCGGCGATCGTCGGCGAGGTCAGCAGCCGCTTGAGGATCTGTGCGCGCCAGGCGTGCCCCTGCGTCCCAACGATGCCCCTCGCCTCAAGGTCCAGGGCAAGACTGCGAAGGGAGTCGCCAGCGAAGAGACGGTCTCGCCCCTCCCGGAGCACGGCCGCCTCTTCCTCGATGATCTTCGTATACCTGAGGTCGTAGCCGAAGCAGCGCAGCCCGGTGGTCGGCGGAAGGCCCTGTTCTCGCTGTTCCTGTGCCTTGCGTGTCTGCCGGGCACTCGTGTTCGCGGACTCCATCCGCGCCTGGGCCACGAGCAGTTCGGCGACGAACTGACCGTGCGGCTCTCGCGTGTCGATCGGCTCGCTGGCGCTGGCGATGAAGGCCTTCTGCGCCTCGCACGCTTCCATCACGCGGACGAGGTCACGCTGCTGGCGCGTGAGGCGGTCGAGCTTCCAGACGACGACGCCCCCGATCTCCTCGCTTCGGAGCGCATGGAGGAGGCGTTCGAACTCGGGCCGATGGACGGCGGCCTTGAAGGCGCTCACGTCTACGTCCTCGAACTCCTCGGCGATCTCCCAGCCCTTGCGTTGGGCGAACGCGCGGCAGTCCTCGAGTTGGCGGGAGGTGGCGGTCTGCTGGCCGTCCTTATCCTCGGAGATGCGGGCGTAGATGACGATGCGGGTAGGGTTGGTAGCCATGTCCGATATGGTACTACTGGAGACTAGTGTGTTCGCGGTACGGTCCCGGTCGAGGGCGCCGTGAACGCGTGTCGAGCCGTCTGGGGTTGACCGCTCCTTGGCGGTCGCGGCTCTGCCTGCTGTCGGGTGGGGGCGGCGCTGGGCGGTGGGCGGGCCACGGCTACGAAGATGATGAGCCGTAGGCGGCCCCGGTGGGCCGTCG
>CAZQCR010000353.1:0-3101 GCA_964591745.1 uncultured Anaerolineaceae bacterium | reverse complement strand
GTGAAGCGGCAGCTCAGCGTCCCGCCACCGCACACCCGCTGGAGCGCCTCCGTGACCGCCGCGCGCACGTTTCGGTCGAACTCCGGCCAGCGGTCCCACGTGATCGCCGTCTCAAACGTATCGCCGATGATCCCAAGCCCGGCCGTCATGTTCCCCTGGTAAGGCGCCCGGATGAACGAGTTCCGCCACTCCCCGACGGCGCCCTGCCGCCCCGCCTCTGCCGAGGCGTCTCGCTTCGCCCCATCAACCACGACGACGCCGTTCTCGTCGAGCCGCCCGCCCGCCTCGGCCGCCAGCTTCACGGCCGCTTCGATGAACGGCCCCTGCGGCACGTCCGCCGATTCGAAGCCGAGGATCAGGATCGCCTTTGTGCCATCGAGCCCCGCCGCGCTGCCCGCCTCCACGGGGTCGAGCACCCGAGCGTTCGCCGGCCAGAGCTTCGCCCGGACCACCTGGCGAGCACCTTCGTAGGCCCCCTCCCAGGTATCGAACAGCATCCCCGCCGAGGCCCGGTAGGTCGGCCGCCCCTGCACCTTCATCCACGCCTCTGTGATGATCCCGAGGATCCCCTCGCTTCCGAGGACCATCCGGTCGGGGCTCGGACCCGCTCCCGAGCCGGGCAACCGCCGGGACTCCCACGGGCCACGCGGCGTCACCAGGCGCACCGACTCCACCATGTCGTCGATGTGCGTCTGGTTCGTCGCGTAATGCCCACCGGAGCGCGTCGCTATCCAGCCGCCAAGCGTCGACCACTCAAAGCTCTGCGGAAAGTGCCGCAGCGTGAAGCCGTGTGGCTTCAGCTGCTCATCGAGTTGCGGGCCAAGGACGCCGCCCTGGATCCGCGCCGCCCTGGAGACCGGGTCAACCTCCAGTACCCGGTTCATCTCCCGCAGGTCGATGGTCACCGCCGTAGGGCCGTCCGCCGGGACCTCCACACCTCCCACCACGGACGAGCCGCCGCCGTACGGGATGGCCACGTGGCGGTCCCGGTCGCACCACTCCAGCAGCGCCGTCACATCCGCTTCGTCCCGGGGAAATGCGATGATGTCCGGCGCGTTCCGAAAGTCACCGCGAATCGCCCGCACCCGGTCGCGGAAGCCCTTGCCGTACGTGTGCGCGGCCCGTTCATGCGCGTCCGTCGTGCAGATCGCGGCCAGTGCCGTTGGCGGCGTTACGCGCGATGCCCGCATCGTCGCTCGCTCGAGCGTCGGCCTCGGTGGTGGCGTCAGCGTTCGCCCGTAGCGCTGCGAAAGCCGCTCCGCCGCCGCCACGCGCTGCTCCTCCGTCGGCTCATCGCTCTCCAGGCCCCAGCCCCAATAGCTTCTGCGCGCCATCCGAACCCTCCATAGGCCCGGCAGGGCCGCAGGCCGCATCTTACACAGGCCAATCGCCATTGGCCTTCCTCCCGCTATCATGCGTCCCGTGACCACCAGCACGACTCTCGCCAACGCCCTCAAGCCGTTCGCGCTTCCCGCCCTCATCCTCCTCGTCTTCATCGGTGCAGGGGTTGGCCTCGTCGTTCTCTCTCAGTCCGTCGGCGGCAGCGACGCGCCACCAGCCGCTCCGCCCTTCGTCACGCCCGCCGCATCCAACGTTTCGGCGCTCGATGTGAAGCAGCGCGATGGCGATGTCCTCACCCTTATCCGTCAGAAAGCCGAAGCGACCGACGAACGGAAGCTCACGCTCACGCCCGGCATCCGCATCGAACGCCTGACCCCGATCAACACCGCCGATATCCAGGCCGGCCAATGGCTCGCCGCCGTTGGCATCCCCAACCAGGTCAAGAACTTCGCCGTCCGCGCCCTCGTCGTCATTCCCGGCGGGGGCACGCCCGCCAGCGATGGCTTCGTCCGCTCCGCCGGCGGCTTCGTCGGCCACGAAAGCTCCCAGTCACAGGACGATCGGCCGATCCTCGGTGGCATCGTCGAACGCGTGGAGGGCTCCACCATCTTCCTCACCACCATCGCCGGGCCCGTGCAGGTCCGTGCCGAGGCGGGCACACCCATCTTCCGCCTCGAACCCGGGACCGCCGACGACGTAGGTGAAGGCGCGCGCCTCGCCGGCATCTTCGCCGAAGCCGACCCTGTCGCCCTCCTCGTCCAGCGCCCCGCCGGGCGTTAGCCGGGTGTTGAAAACTGCAACGGGTCGATGAGCGCCTCGAACGTCCGGCTTCAAAACTCACGTTAAGCGATGTATTATTGTCGAGTTGCCCCTGGGATTGCGATTTTCGTAGCCCTCGGCGTAGTCCGAGGCATTTGTTAGTCGGGAGAGTGTATGTCGTGAGTTTGCTTGATGGGGCCTACGCCAGACTCGACCGGATAGAAGCGAAACATACTGAGTTTCGCGAACGAAGCGAGGAGTGGGTCAACTCGCCCGACGGTAAGGGTTGGGGAGATCGTTATCTCGAGGAGAGGGCCAGCGTCGCCCGGCCAAAGCGAAAGCAGATACCGGCCGACCTCCCACCAATTCTGAGCGTGATCGCCGGAGAGGCCATCTACAATCTCCGATCAGCCCTGGATTACCTCGCGCATGAACTCGTCTTCCTGAACAAGAGCTCCTACTTCAACAGGACGCAGTTCCCCATCGACGATGATTCTGCCCAGATCCCGCGGCTCACCACGGAGACCCTAAAGCGCTTTCGCCCTCGTGACCGGGCAGCAATCGAAAAACTCCAGCCTTACAATGGATGCACGTGGACGCGTCAACTCCGGGATCTTTCCAACCCTGACAAGCACCGGGAACTCATACCCATTGACGTGAGCGCAGAGGTTAAGTTGCGGTTGGTCCCGATGGATACGGGCGCAGTGCCACAGGTCTCAGCAGGATATTCCCATGTGGAGCGCGACCTCATCATTGAGATAGGCTTCGACAGCCACGACCGGGTCAGCATCGTACTTGATACTCTCCATTCGCAAATTACCAACGTCCTTGATATGTTTAGACCGGAGTTCCAAGCCGCAGGACTTTAGCGATTCGTCGCGTCGAAACAAGTTGCGTTCGCATCCTTCACCCACGGCGACCGCCCGCCCGGCTTGTTCAGAGATGGGATAGTTACCGAGGCCTCCCTCCGGGCCACAGACTCGCGCCTTGGAGTTACGTAG
>CAZQCR010000352.1:0-3116 GCA_964591745.1 uncultured Anaerolineaceae bacterium | reverse complement strand
GGAAGGCCTTCTGGTGCGCGGGCTCCACAAGACCGCCCGAGTCGTCGAGCTGGGGCCGGACTCTGTGCGGGACATCTACCTGGCACGCGCCTACCTGGAGAGCGACTGGCACTTCCGCCCCCTCGACGGGCTTCCCGGCCGTCTCGATGACCGCTGGCACATCGCCCTCGCCCACGGCCACTTCGTCCGCAGCGATGGCGACCACAGCCGCTCGCTCCTCATCCACCAGCACGAGATCGAGGCCGCCGCCGGCCAGTGGGACTACCTCGCCTTCGGCCACTGGGAGCCCCACGCGGATGTCAGCGCTGGCGGCACGACGGCGATCTACTCCGGCGCGCCGCTCGCCCTGAGTGACTCGAATCGCAAGGCCGGCTGGGCCGCAATCGTGGACTTGAACGCCGACGGCGTGAGCTGGCGAACGCACTTCGTCGATCCGCGGGGCCTGGCGGTGGCGCAGCCGTGATTCCCCGCCGGCTGAAGCTCCGCAACTTCCTCTCGTACCGCGAATGCGAAATCGACCTCAGCGGCCTGCATACGGCCGTGCTCGCGGGCAAGAACGGTGACGGCAAGTCCGCCCTCCTCGATTCGATGACGTGGGCGCTCTGGAACGAAGCCCGCGGCCGGCTGGACGACGAACGGATCCGGGCGAACGCGATGGAGACGATGGTCGAATTCGAGTTCGAATCGCGCGGTGAACGCTACGTCGTCATCCGCCGGAGGACACGCAGCAAGAGCGCGAAGGCCGGTGGCGTGGGCTCGCTGGAGCTGTTCCAGGAGACGGAGATGGGCCGTAAGTCTCTCTCCGGCGGAGTCATGACGGAGACCCAGGCCGAAGTCACGCGACGCGTCGGCATGGACTACGCGACCTTCGCGGCGAGCGCATTCATCGCCCAGGGCAAGGCGGGCGAATTCACCAAGAAGGCGCCGAGGGAGCGCAAGGAAGTCTTCCGCAAAGTCCTCGGTCTTGAGTTCTACGAGACGCTTTCGAAGGTCGCCACCGATCGCCGCAAGGAGGCCACGGTCCAGATCAACACCGTCACGGCTCTGACCGCTTCGAGCGAGGCGGAGATCCAACGCCTGCCGGAGATCGAGGCCGACCTCGCCCAGATACGGTCGGGCCTCGAAGTCGTCGCACCCGCGCTGACCGATACGACCGAACGGCTGAATCAGCTTCGCCAGCTCGATGGTGAGTACGAGCGGCTGGCGACGGCCGTGGCGACCGCCCAATCGCGGATCGAGCGGCACGAGGCCGAGATCGCAACGCTCTCCGACACGATCGCCGGGGCCGAACAGGAAGCCGGCCTCGTGGAGGCGATGCTCGGCGAACGGGAAGCTGTCGAGGCGGCCTACAGAGAACTCCTGGCCGAACGCGACCGCGATCGCTCGCTCGCCGCACTGCAGGTGAGCGCGAACGAACTCGACCGAACCATCCAGGAGGCGCGGGGGGCCATCGACCAGGAACGTGCGCGGCTCGAGTCGCGCCTCGAGTCGCTCCGGACCGAGGTGGTGACGCTGGAGAAGGCCGCCGGTGGGGCGACGGCCCTCACCGCTTCCGTGGCGGTACTGGACCGCGAGGCGGAGGCCATCGCCGCTTTCGAAGCCACGATCAGCGAGGGACAACGAGCACGAGCGACGCTCAAGGAGCTTGCATCGGGCGCCCTTGCCGAGAGCGAAGGGCATCGACAGCAGGCGCAAGCGCTGAAGGACCGCGAAGCCCAGCTCTCGGAGCCGGGCGCACCCTGCCCGATCTGCCGTCAGCCGCTCGGCGTCGATGACGTTGCCCACGTGCGAGAGGAGTACCGGGCCGAGCGAAAACGGCTTGGCGACTGTTACGCCGCCGCTCGCGCCGCCGCGACCGAGGCGAACGCCCGGGCCGCCGAGCTGGAAGAGCGACTGGCGCGGGACACCGCCGAAAGCGAGGCGAGGGAGAAGGACCTGGGCCACCGCCGCAGCGCGATCGACCGGGAGATGGGCGCCGCCCGCGAGGCCGCCAACCAGCTCCCGGGTCGGCGCGACGCCCTTGACGAAGTTGAAGGCACGCTGGCGGCCGCCACCTTCGCGATCGAGGCGCGCGCAGCGCTCGACCGGGCAACCGCGGCCCGCGCGGCCATCTCCTACAACGCTGAGGAACACGCCGCGATCAGAGCCCGCCTGGATGCGCTTGGCGAGGCGGACCGCAAGCACCGGGAGATGGAGCTGGCGGCCCAGCGTGCGGCCTCCCTTGCGACGCGCCTCGCGGAGATCGGGGAGCTTTTCACCCGCAAAGCAGCGGAGCGAGAGGAAGCCCGCGCCGAGTTCGAAGCGGCGTCGGCCAACGCCGAACTCGCCTTCGATGTCGGGCCACAGGTCCGCGCGGCGGAAGAGGAGCTGGCCAGCCTTCGCCGCCGCGAGAGCGAGCTCACCGAGGGCCTGGGACGGCTCAAAGCCAGCCTGGACAACCTCCGCCTCCTCGCCGCGAAGGTGGAGATGGCGGAGGAGCAGGTTCGTTCCTACCGGGACGAAGAGCAGACCTACGGCGACCTCGGAAAAGCCTTCGGGCGTGACGGCGTCCAGGCCATGCTCATCGACCAGGCGCTCCCCCGCCTGGAACAGGTGGCGAACGAGATGCTCGAACGGATGACGGCCGGGCGCATCAGCGTCTCGCTTTCCACCCAGAAAGTGACGGCGGGGGGCAACATCCAGGAGACCCTGGATATCCAGATTCGCGACGAACTGGGCGACCGCAGCTATGAGATGTACAGCGGCGGGGAGGCATTCCGCGTCGATTTCGCCATCCGCATCGCCCTCGCGAAGCTGCTGGCGGAACGTTCCGGCGCCGAACTCCCGACGCTGATCATCGATGAAGGCTTCGGCAGCCAGGACTCCGAAGGGATCGACCGGCTGGTAGAGGCGATCAACTCGGTGAGCGAGGACTTCCGGCTGATCCTGGTCGTGACGCACGTGGAGGAACTGCGGGAACGCTTCGAACGCAGGATCGAAGTAACCAAGGACCCGGAGCGCGGCTCATTCGCCCGCGTGGTGTAGGGCGGCTCCCGGGCGGTTCGGACGCTGGGACCGGGACTCGCCCGATGGGGACGAGCGTCGCGTTGCTCCGACGGCGGGCCGTTGCTAGATTG
>CAZQCR010000351.1:0-3127 GCA_964591745.1 uncultured Anaerolineaceae bacterium | reverse complement strand
GTCGTCGCCCTTGCCGCTGTGCTGCTCCTGCTCGGTGGCCTTGGCTTCGCCGTAGTGATGACCGGCGGAGGTGATGACGGCGGATCGAACGTGGCCGCCGTAGACGGAACACCCCAGGGACAGACCGTGATCGCCGTCGGCTCGGCGACTCCCCGGCCTTCGGCCTCGGCCTTGGCAACGGGCACGCCCCGTACCGGCACAGCGGCGACGACAGGCACGCCTGGGACGACGACGCCGACGGCGACCACGGGGCCGGGCACGCCGACCGCGACAGCAAGGCCCGGTACCGCCACGCCAACCCCGACGGAATCGGCGACCCCGACACCTACGACGGCCGCCCCCACGCCAACGCCGACGCTGGCGCCACCAACTCCCACGCCAACGGAGCCACCCACGCCAGAGCCCACGCCGTTTCCCCCGGGCAGCGAGTTCGCCCTCTGCACGCCAACGGACACAAGCTACGATTGCGGGCCGACGCCGCTGCGTGTCGTATGTCTCCCCAACGGCTCGTGGTTCGTCGATCCACAGCCTTATCATTATGTTCCGTTGCCGGCAGGATGGCGGGTAACGACGGCGAGTCGCCCTGGTAACGCGATCGACGCCTGCCTTTAGCAGCGTCTCCTCGCCTCTCGCTCCGGTCACCGGCACGTAACCGGCCCGCTACGCTCCTCGCCCGCCGCAACCCCACCCACGTGACCGAAACCCTTAGGGAGATTCCCCGAGATGTGGGGAACCCGTGGGGTGGCGAAGGTGGAGCAACCGGAAGAGACCGGGATTGCGTGGCGAAGGCGGCTGGCGCTCTGGAGCGCTGGCGCGGCCACCGGGCTGGCGCTGGCCGCGGCGATCAGCTTTGCTGGCCCTGGAGCCGCGAGCGTAGCGGGCGCACCGGCTTCGCTGGCGGCCGCGGCCGTTGTGCCCGAACCGGCCGATTCGTTCGTAGCGGAGACAGATCGCCCGGCGGCGGCGTTGACGACTGCGGAACCCGCTGTCCAGGTGGCGCCGCCCACCGGTTCACCTGCCGCTGCTGTCCAGGAAGCGGCAGGTGAACCGGCAGCGTCGGCGGAACCGGAGCTACCAGCCGCCGCCGCACCCGAGCCCGTCTCAGCGCCAGAACCGGCCGCACCCGCGGCCGAACCCGCCCGACCCGCGGCTCAGCCCACCGCCGCAGCCGAACCATCGGCGGCACAGGACTACAAGCCCAACTTCTACCTTCCAGAGGCGCCGGCGGGCGGCCTCACCGGCGCGGAACAGCGCTTCTTCGACGGCCTGAACGGGGAACGGGCGAAAGCCGGGTTGCCTCTCTACTCGTTCGATGCCTCGCTCTCGCACGTCGCCCGTATCCGTTCGCGCCAGCTTGCGGATCAGAGCTACTTCGGCCACACGGACCCGTTTGGATACGCGATGTATGTGGAACTCCTGGGGTACTTCGGCATCCCCTACGCCTGGGCGGGCGAGAACCTCGCGATGAACAACTACGAGGCGGGAATCGCCCCGGATCGCGCTGTGATCTCGCTGATGAACAGCCCAACCCATCGCGCGAATATCCTGGACACCGACTTCCAGCGAATCGGGGTCGGCGAGTTCACCGCGCCGGACGGCAAACACTACTTCACGACGATCTTCGTCGGCTGACGCCAGCGGACGGAGCCGTGGCCCTCGGTGGCCACTGACTGCTCACAGTGGCCGGGCACGCCGTATGAATCGCGCTCTTCCCGTCCTCCATCGCTCCGCGTCTCTGCGTCCAACCTGCCCGGACGGCCAACGCCTACCCCATCCGAAGTTCGCCCTCCAGAAGGCCCATGATCAGCACGTCCTCGTAGCGGCCGAACTTGTACGAGGCGTCCCGCCGCCGCCCCTCGGCCACGAAGCCCACCTTTTCATAGACGTGAACCGCACGTTCATTGGCGGCGTACACCTCCAATTCGATCCGGTGCAGGTTCATCATTTCGAAGCCG
Organism: uncultured Anaerolineaceae bacterium; assembly: GCA_964591745.1. Lineage (GTDB taxonomy): Bacteria > Chloroflexota > Dehalococcoidia > Tepidiformales > Tepidiformaceae > JANMTH01. The sequence continues at coordinate 1,172 of CAZQCR010000351.1, read as the reverse complement.
AACCGACAAATCGTCCGCATGGTGTCGGTGCCGTAGCCGCCGTCCCAGTAGGTCTTATCGCCGAGGGCAATGCCGAGCACAGCCGATCGGTTCTCCGGACTGGAGCTGCCGAGGCTGACCCCTCCGATAAGCTTCCCCTCAGCCAGCGTCTCGACACCGAAGTTCGCCTCGCGGTAGTCGGCGGCCGAAACGTGCTCGATGAACGCCCGCTCCTGGGCGTGGGAGAGCGGGTAGCGGACGGTCAGGTGCTCTGTCACCTCCGGATCGTTAAACCAACGGTAGAGCAGCGGCTCGTCCTCTGGTTCGCGGGCGCGGAGGCGGACAAGCTTTCCCGAGAACGGGTCGTAGCTCACGACGAACGTCCCGTTGGCCGGCGACGGCGAAGCCGCCCCTGCGGGCGCACTTGAGGTCGCTTGCGGCGGTGGTTCCCGGTCGCGTGGCGGCTGGCTTCCCGCGTCGCGCCATCGCCTTCGCCGTGCCGCCGCGGCGCGGGTGGGGTCAGCCGTTCGAGATACTCAACACAGAGTGAACACATGGGATCCTCCAATCCCCTTCGGAGCCCAAGAAACGGGAAACGGCCCGCCGAATTGGCGGGCCGTTGATGGCTTATTCCTGGATGAATGAAGCCGCTACGACCCGCTGGCGCTGCCGGTGAAACCGTCGATCTTGACGTTGGCGTTGTGCATGGGTGTTCGCGACATAGTCAGAGACGGTAGCGCATGGCGCCGGCTCTGTAAACGCCAGATTGTCGCAATGCCTCTGCCGTCAGACACCGACGACGGCGAAGCCTTCCGCGGCAGCCGCCACGCCAAGACGCCGGTCGAGAGTGACAAACGGGAGGCGCGAGATGTCGGAGCCCCCGGCGACGAGGGCCGCGGCGAGCTGAAGCGCATCAGCCGCTCGAAGCAGGTGCGCGCCGAGGAGGCGCATTGCCTCGGAACGTATCGTCTCGGCTGGCGGCACCTCCGTCCAGAGTGCCGCTAGTTCAACAAGAGCGCGGTGTGCGCCATCAACTTCAGACCGAGCCAGTCCTTCTCGCTCCCGCCGGCGGATTGCGAAGACGCATTCGATGGACGTGCCCCACCAAGCGGTTACCGCCTGGTCAGCCCGGTAGTGGTGGAACATCTCCCGAGAATTCGCTTCCGGAAGGACCAGCGGGGACAACACCGAAC
>CAZQCR010000350.1:0-3127 GCA_964591745.1 uncultured Anaerolineaceae bacterium | reverse complement strand
ATCGTGGAGCCTGGGCCGGAGCCATCCACTCTTCGACCACATCGCTGAAGTGGCTACACCAGGTGGTGCCGGCCGAACCCGGCGCCTGGTTCAAAGGCCAGGCGTGGGGGAGAGTGGTGGCCGGTGCCGGGGTGGTCTCTGTCCGCTTCTCCTGGTACGCCTCAGCCGATGGCTCGGGTACCGCGCTTTCCACCAGCGATGGCACGGAGACCGTCTCTGCCGAATGGGCGCGTCTCGTCATCGGTCCGGTCCAGGCCCCTCCGGGCGCACACAGCCTTCGCTTTCGGCTCCTCTTCCAGCCCAACGGCCCGGCCTCGGCCGCCTTCGATGACGCCCGCCTCGAACGTACGGTCCCGCCAGCGTCTCCGGCCACGGCCACGGCCACGCCCGCGCTCGCGCCCACTGGCACCGGGCCTGGCCCCGGCGCAGCCGTCGTCCCGCCTCAACCAGCACCAGCCAGCGTCAATCCAGCCGTCGCTCCCGCCAGCCCAAGGGCCCCTGAGACGCGTCCGGACGCCGCTCAAGGCGGCCGCGGATTGCGTCTCTCCGAGTTCATGAGCGACCCCGATTCGGACGGTCGGGACGCTGACTTCGAATGGGTGGAGCTGGTCAACACGGGCGCCGATTCGGTCGACCTCGCCGGCTGGAAGATCGGCGATGCCGGCGAACTGGACGCGCTGCCAGCGCTGGTTCTCGCGCCGGGCGGCTACGCCGTGGTCGCCGGGCGGGCCGCCGTTTTTCCGGCCGGTGTGATGGTCATTCGGCCCACGGATGGCGTCATCGGCACCGGCTTGAACAACTCCGGCGATGTCATTCGGCTCGTTAATCCGGCGGGTGAGGAGGTCGATGCCACCTCCTACGGTGACAACGCCGAGGTCTTCGACCCTCCCCCGATTGAGCCCCCGGCCGGCGCCACTGTTGGAGTTGTGGACCCCAGGGGAGACCCGGACGCTTCGAATTGGCGGCTCACCCAGCAACCTTCTCCCGGTGCGCCCAACCAGTTTTCCGCCGCGAAGGGCGGCCAGGCCGCGTCCGCAACCAGCTCCGCAGCCACTCCCGAGGCGCCCTCCGGCGACCACGCCCTTCCCATCCATCGCCGCGAGAGCACCGCGCCCAGTACGCTGCTCTGGGCCACCAGCGGCGCAATCGCCGCACTCGCGGCCGCGGCGACAGCGATGCTCGTCCGGAAGCGATGGTTTGGCCCCTCCTGAAAGGCACGCCCGTGGTTGTTGAGCGCCTCCAGAAAATCCTGTCGAACGCCGGCGTCGCATCTCGCCGAACAGCGGAGGAGATGATCCTTGCCGGCCGCGTGGCCGTGAACGGTGTTGTCCGTTCGAACCTCGGCGCCCGGGCCGACCTCGAGTCGGATGAAGTCACCGTTGATGGCATGCCCGTCTCCCGCGGGAACTATCGCTACTTCCTTCTCAACAAACCCCGCGGCTTCGTCACCACGGCGAGTGACGAAATGGGCCGCGAGACCGTCCTCGACCTGGTGCCAATCGCCGATATTCAGCTCCACCCCGTGGGGAGGCTCGATGCCGACAGCGAAGGCCTGTTAATCATCACCAACGATGGCCACCTCACGGCTCTCCTCACGCATCCCCGATACGAGGTCGAGAAGGAGTACCTGGTCGGCCTCGACGCGATGCCCGCCAACACCGACCTCCAACGTCTCGTTCGCGGGATCGAGTCGGACGGCGAGCGCCTTCGCGCCGCCACCGTGACCCCGGCCCAGCCCCCGCTCGATGCGGACGAAGAAGCAGCGGCCAGCGCCTGGCTCCTCGTGGTCCTCAAGCAGGGACGCAAGCGCGAGTTGCGGCGGATGTTCGCCGCGCTCAATCGGCGCGTCGTTCTCCTGCGAAGGATTCGCCTTGGTCCGCTCCGCCTCGGCACGCTCGGTACCGGCGCCTTCCGTGAACTGACGGACGATGAAGTCGTCGCTCTCTACGCCGCCGGCAACCGCGTTGCCGCAGCAGGCCGGACGTAGTCCCGTATCGTCCGACCGCCTACCATCGCCGGCGTGAGTCTCGCCGCGTTCTCCGGCCCCATCGCCATCGATGGCCCGGCCGCCTCGGGCAAGTCCTCGGTTGGCCGGGCGCTCGCCCGGGCCTTGGGCTTCGCCTTCCTCGATACGGGGCTGATGTATCGGGCCTTCACCCACGCCGCGCTACGGGCTGGCGTCCCCCCAACCGACTCCCCCGCCTGCGAAGCGCTGGCCGGCGCGATCCGCCTCGGCGTCGAAGCCGGTGAGGACACACGGATCACCCTCGATGGCGCGGATGTGACCGCGCGCCTTCGGGACCCTGATGTCGAGCGCGCCGTCAGCGCCTACAGCGCCATCCCGGGTGTGCGCGAGGCTATGGTCCGCCAGCAGCGTGTCATCGCAGCCGCCGGCCGGGCGATCCTCGCCGGACGGGATATCGGCACGGTCGTTCTCCCCGAGGCGCCCGTCAAGCTCTTCCTGACCGCCAGCGAGGGCGAGCGCGCTCGCAGGCGCAGTGGCCAGTCCGGTGACTGGGGCCGCGCCCAGCCGCCCGCCGCCTCTCGCGCCGACATCGCGAACCGCGACCAGATCGATAGCTCCCGCGCCGCCAGCCCCTTGCGCCCTGCCCCCGACGCGACCGTCGTCGATACGAGCGAGATGTCCCTGGAGGCCGTCGTCGCCTTCGCCCTGGAGCAGGTGCGATGCGCAGCCGCCTGAAGATCGCCACCTTTGTCCCCGCCTTCTACTGGGGCGGAACCTCCCTCCTCCGCGCCATCCTCTGGATCGTCGCCCGCTGGCAGGTTTCGGGACGAGACCGCGTACCGGCGTCGGGCTCGCTCATGGTCGTGAGCAACCACCTGAACAACGCCGACCCGCCGATCATCGGTGCCGGCATCCTCAGCCGCCGGATCCGCTACATGGCGAAGATCGAGCTATTCAAGATGCCCTTCGGGATCGTTCCGAAGCTCTGGGGAGCGTTTCCCGTGCGCCGCTTCGAGGCAGACCTCGCCGCCATGCTCAACGCCGAGCGAATCCTCAAGCGCGGCGAGGTGCTCGGCATGTTCCCCGAAGGCACGCGCAGCCGGACCGGCTACATGGGCCCTCCACATCCCGGCACCGCCCTCATCGCCCTCCGTTCCGGCG
>CAZQCR010000349.1:0-3152 GCA_964591745.1 uncultured Anaerolineaceae bacterium | reverse complement strand
GGCAGTGGCGTTCCCCTTGGCACGAGCCATGTCACGATTGCTCCTGAAAGCTCTTCGTGAACGACGCCGAGAGCGCGAGAAATCGGCGCGGCGGAGGCGGTCAGGCCTCGGGTTGCCGTCATCTCCGCAGGTTCGACGGTGAGGAGCGCGCCATCCGCAGAGCGGGCCACCAATTGGAACGTGTGGGCGCCCTTGCGTTGTAACGGCAGCGTCGCCACCAGCCTCCCTTCAAGGACTGCGAGCTGGCCGGAGGACCAGGTTCCGTCCTTCGCGACAAACTCCAACGTGGCCACGTCCAGGGGCAGCCGAGCGCCCACGAGGACTGTATCTGCGTCAGTCATCGATTTGTGGTCGAGCGTGGCCCGCAGCGTCCCCGGTATGAAGGGGGCGACAACCGTCGCAGCGACGACCGGCAACAACTGACTAGCGCCATACAAAGCGGCGCCTTCCGCGACTACCGTCATCGGATTAGCAGCCGTATCGACACGTAGACCCGTTCGTTCTGCCACCGCCGCTCGGATCTTGGGCGTCATCGTCGGTCCGCCCACCATCAGAATCGCCTCGATGGTTAGGGAGTTTCGCCCGACAACTTCCATAGTCAGGTCCAGGGCCTTCCCGATCAGCGAGTGGATGGCGGCCTCGTAGCGGGCGCGAGTCACGGCGATGTCCACTTCGATTTCCCGCCCGGCATCATCCATCATGGGACGCCGCAGCGTCTCGATCGTCACGACCGCCGAGTCGTTGCTGGACAGGTCGATCTTGCACAGCTCAGCCAGCTGTTTGAGTCTCGCCATGTCAGGCCGACGAACTTCGTTGGAACGGCGGAAGCTCCCCACCTCGTAGCGTTCCGCGAGGAGTGGTAAGAGGACCATCTCTGTCAGCGCCCAGTCGAAGTCCTTGCCACCAAGATGGTTGTCACCTGCATGATCAATAACCTGGATCCGGCCATCGCGAACACCCACCAGGGCGAGGTCGAACGTCCCTCCTCCGAGGTCGAAGACGACCCACTGTTTCCCTTCGAGATCAACCCGGTACCCGTATGCCAGCGACGCGGCGATGGGCTCTTGAAGGAGCGGCGCGTGTGTGAAGCCGGCGAGCCGGGCGGCTTCGGCGGTCGCCGCGCACTGCGTCAGGTCAAACGCGGCAGGCACGGTGATGACGGCCGCCGTGGGCGGCTCCCCGAGGGCCCTTTGAACATCGCCCCGGAGAACCTTGAGCACTTCTGCCGACAGTTGCGGTGCACTCATCGTGCGGCCCGAAGCGGCGAAAGTGAACCCTGTCTCGGTCCCCATCCATCGCTTGAATTCGCTGACGGTGTTCTCGGGGTCCCCACCGAGCCAGCCATATGCTCTCTGTCCAACGGTAAGCGTCCCAGACTTATCCATGCGCACAACAGACGGGGTGGTCTGCCTCGCATCGTTGTTGTTGACGAGGAACGGCAGTCCTTGTTGGACAATCGCCACCGCCGAGTTCGTTGTGCCGAGGTCTATCCCAACTTCGATGCTAGTCTTGGCCATTACTCGGTCCCATCCTTCAATTCCTCGCGGCTGAGCATGATCTGCGGGACGACGATGCAAACCTCCTGCAGGAACACGGCGGGGCGGAGAACGTCGGATATCACAAGTCCGCCGGTCGCCGGGTCGTAGTTGAGAGGCATATCGAGCACCTCCGCATTGAGACCATCGATGTACTTCCGGCCGATAGGGTCGTCAATCCGCACGCTCAGCGCGACCAGCTCATCGGAGAGTCGCCGATGCGAATCCAGGAGCCTTTCGTTTGCATCGGGAGCGGATTCGAGCCGGCGCCCAAGGCGCCACACCTCCACCGCCAGCGACCCCAGTGGAGCATTGAACATTACCGACGCCGGAGGCGCCGACCGTGTTGGCGGCGGTCGCAGCTTCACGGAGCCACCGGCGGCATTCGAATTCTTTCGCCCCTTGTGCTTTCGGCTCATCCAGCGTTACGACTCCCTGTGTGCGTGCCCCGTCTGACGCGAGCGCGAATTCGGGAGAGCCCGCCCCGCAGGTTCTTGAGTCCTAATCGCCGGCGCATCTTACCCCGAAACCGACGACAGATGCTGTCGTCTTCGTGGGCTCTCTCTTGGCTGGCTCCCGGCCGTCCCGTTGCTCCCGCGCCCCTACCCGGCCGGCAGCGCCTTGCGCAGCAGCGCATGGAGCAGCTCAAGCTCATCATCGCCGAGTTGCTCCATCGAAAGCGCGATCGTCTCTGTACGTTGGTCTACTACGATCGCCGGTGGCCGCCGTCCCCATTCCTCGGGCCGACGCCGCTCCAGCCACCAGCGCGCCCCCTGCGGCCCCGCCGCCGGCCCGCACGCCTGCTCGATCATGCGCATCTCACAATCCACATCGGCCCGTGTGACACGCTCCGAAAACTCCGGAAACTCGGACAACCAGGTGTAGAGACTGCTCTCGCTCACGCCCGCCGCCGCAGCCGCCACCTTGCGGGTCGCACCCGCCTCAACGGCCGCGATGATCGCCCGGCGGCGCGAATCGTCGAACTTCGTTGGCCGTCCCATGCGGTCAGGTTAATACATGGTGGCACCGCGATGCACGCCCGCACCCTGGAAGCGTGGCGGTGCTCATCGTCTTGGCTCCCGCTCGATCTGGTCGGCGCTAAGGCACTCGGGACACGAACGGTCAGGCCGCACGACCTGCAGATGACCGTCAACACGACACCACGTGCCGGGGTCCGTGTAGGGAGACTCACCCGCCGCGTAGCCATTGAGGTGGGCGTCGCCGGGCGTGTTTCGCGGCGGCATGGTGCCCGGAGCGAAGGTGCCCGCGGTCGCGTCTTCGGGGGCGATAGTGAGCCAGCGGGAACGGAACTCAGTTTTCGCGGAACTCAGTTCTGCCGCCAGAGTCCCCAGAAGCGAGGTGCCAGAAGTGCCAAAAGCCCCTTCTGGCACTTTCGGCACCTCCAATTCGGCGTCTTCGGGGGCGAAATGGAGCCAGCGGGACCGGAACTCAGTCATCGTCGCCACCCAGTTCCGGGTGGAGCCGGATGACGGCCGATGGCCGCCCGCCCGTCTCGATCGTCTCTACTCTCGCCCAGCCCGCGTCTTCGAGAACGGCTAGGGCTTCTTCGACCGCCCCTGGGCCATCGAGACCGCTCCAGTGTTTGCGGGAGACCTC
>CAZQCR010000348.1:0-3153 GCA_964591745.1 uncultured Anaerolineaceae bacterium | reverse complement strand
CGGTACTTCGCGATCTCTTCGAAGAAGTTGTTGTGGGTGTTGAAGATCCAGCTGATCCGCCCGGCGAACTCGTCTACCTCGAGGCCCTTGGCCAGCGCCGCATCGATATAGGCGCAGGCGTTGGCGAAGGTGAAGCCGATCTCCTGGGCGGCGGTGCAGCCGGCGTCGCGCATGTGGTAGCCGGCGATCGAGATCGTGTTCCACTGGGGTACGTTCCGCGAGCAGTACTCCATGATGTCGGCCGCCAACCGCACGCTGGGGCCGGGCGGGTAGATGTAGGTGCCCCGCGCGACGTACTCCTTCAGGACGTCGTTCTGGACGGTGCCGTTGAGCTTCTCCGGGGGGACGCCCTGCTTCTCCGCGGCGGCGACGTACATCGCCAGCATCACGGCCGCGGGCGCGTTGATCGTCATGCTCGTAGAGACCTTGTCCAGCGGGATATCGGCGAAAAGCGTCTCCATGTCGTAGAGGCTGTCGATCGCGACGCCGACCTGGCCGACCTCCGCGATCGCCATCGGGTCGTCCGAGTCGTAGCCGAGCTGGCTGGGGAGGTCGAAGGCGACGGAGAGGCCTGTCTGGCCCTGGCTGAGGAGGTAACGGAACTTCTGGTTCGACTCTTCGGCCGTCCCGAAGCCGGCGTACTGACGCATCGTCCAGTAGCGTCCGCGGTACATCGTCGTCTGCACGCCCCGGGTGAACGGGTACTCGCCGGGCATGCCCAGGTCGCGTTCGTAGTCCATTCCCGCGACATCAAGCGGCGTATAGAGCCGCTGCACGGGCGCGCTGCTGGTGTTGAAGGCCGGGCCACGCTCGGGGTTGCGCGAGAGCGTTTTGGCGAGTGGCCCTTCCTCCCAGGCGTGGACAGCGCGGGAGATCTTCCCGAGCGCCTCTTCACTGAAAAGCGATGGCTGGCTGACTTGTGTTTCGGGCATGGTTCGGCCTCCGCGCGATGTGGCGCCAGTGTACCGCACGGGCTCGATGGCGCGGTATGTCCGGGGCGGTGGCGGCAGGGGATCGCGTGAGCGCCCGCCGGGTTCAGCGGCGGGTGCTCACGCGATCACGGACCCTCCCGAATGGATGCTTAGTAGCCGCTCGCCCAGACGAGGTTGCCGTAGGAGTGGCCGCCCTCCGCCGTGAAGCCGTAGCCCGGCGTGGCCAGCAGCTTGGCGGCAGCGTCGGCGCGGAGCTTCGTCCCGATCTGCTGGGGTGTCATCCCGGCGCACTGCGGGCTGGAGAGGCAGAGGGCGACCGTCCCGGCTACGTGCGGCGAGGCCATCGAGGTGCCGGAGATCGTCGAGTAGCCACCCGACCGCCAGGTGGAGTAGATGCAGACGCCGGGGGCGGCGATCGTGTGCCCCTCGTCGGCGCTGCCGGGGTTGGTCCAGTTGCTGAAGTTGGCGGCGCTGTCGTCGATATCGGTGCGGCAGGTGGCGGCGGCGCCACCGCCGGACAAACCGTTGAAGTCGGCGACGGCGGTGACGGTGAGGACTTCGTCGTAGGCGGCGGGGACGAACCCGGCCATATCGACGTTTGAGTTACCGGCCGCGACAACGACGGTCACGCCCCTCGAAACGAGGTTGCAGATGGCGATGTGGAGGATGTCGTTGTTCGTGTTGCCACAGTTGCCATCGTCGCTGCCGCCACCGCCAAGGCTCATGTTCACGACTTTGATCACGTTCGACCGGGCCGCGACCCAGTTCAAGCCGCAGACGATCGATGAGAACGAGCCCGAACCGGCGGCGTTGAGGACGCGCACCGCATAGAGGGGAGCGCCGGGAGCCACACCCACGGCGCCGGAGCTGTTGTCACGGGCGCCGACGGTCCCGGCGACGTGCGTACCGTGGCCGTTGGCGTCGCTGTAGTTGCCGCCCACGCAGCTGGTGCCGCCGACGACGTTGAGGTCTGGATGGTTCGTCTGGATGCCGGTGTCAACGATCGCGACGGGGACACTGACCGAGCCCGAGCCGTTGCCGGAAAGGGCGCTACTGACGTCGCCGCCGATCCGCCGAATGCCCGTTGGGAGGGTCTGGGCTGTGGTGTGAACTTCGCGGTCCTCGGCGACGAACTTCACGTCCGGGTCGTTCGCGAGGGCGGCAGCCTGACGGGCGGAGCCATTAAAGGCATAGCCATTCACAGCCTGACCGTAGACGTGCTCGACGGCGATGCCGTCCTGGCGGCCGTGGCGGTCGGCGTTGACTTGCGAATCGACGCCATCCCGGAGGACGACGACGTACTTGCCGGTAATGCGGCCATCGTTCTGGGCGGCGGCGGTAGTACTGAACCGGGGCACACCAAGAATGAGAGCGCAGAGTGCCACGATCGGCACGGTAATGAATAACAGCTTCTTCACAACAACCTCCAGACAGTACCGGTATACCTTCTGGCCCGGCGCGCTGCAATAGGGATTCGGGTCTCATGCGCCATTGGCACACTTCTCTCACCCGGGGGGCCTCCATCGGACCGCATGCCCGTCTACCGCACGGCCGCTTTTCGGCCACCAGGGCTCCACCGCTCGTCCACCGCCGCTACCTATCGTTCTTTCATCGGCACCAGCCGGAACCAAAGAAGGGGACACGAACATGAACTTGAACATCACCGACATCACCCGCCACGAACGCCGCCGCCTTATCGCGGGCTTCGCACTCCGCACCGCCCTCGCCGCGACGGTCCTCGCTGGCATCGGCTTCGCCTCCAGCGGCACGGCCTTCGCCGGCAACGACCTTGACGACGACAGCAACGGCAAGAAGGGCCAGGTCTGACGACGACGACGAGAGCGGCGCGGGTAGCGGCGACGACAACGGCTCTGAGAACCAGGGCCATGACTCTTCCGGCGGCAATGACTCGACCGGCGACGGCCAGTCCGACGGCGATGCCGGCTCTGAGAACCAGGGCAACGATTCGTCTGGTGGCAACGACTCCTCGGGCGACGGCGACTCCCAGGGCGACGACGATGACGATTCGTCCGGCGGACACGACTCCAGCAACGACGGCGACTCCGATGGCGACCAGGACTCCTCGGGTGGCAATGACTCGAGCGGAGACGGAAGCTCGGACGGAGACGAATCGGACCCGGAAACCAAGCCAGACACGGACCCGGACACGACGCCTGACCCGGACACCACGCCTGACCCGGACACGACGCCCGACCCGGAC
>CAZQCR010000347.1:0-3186 GCA_964591745.1 uncultured Anaerolineaceae bacterium | reverse complement strand
CCCCTCGGCGATCGCCGCCCCGAGCACGACGGCCGCCAGCTCGGCACACTCCTGTCCCGAGAACGCCATCTCCGCCCGCGCCAGCTCGAACACGGTCGCCGTCGCCTCCGTCTCCTGGATCGCCCGGAAGAGCGCGCGCGACGTATCCCACGACATCCCCCGGATGTTGACCGCCGGCACCGTGAAGCCGCCCACCTCGCCTCGCCCCCGGGCGGCGTACAGCGGCGCGATCGACGACGAAACGGCACCCAGGCGAGGCGCCGCGTCCTGGATGAGCGCGCGCGCCACGTCCCGGTCCACCGGGTCACCGAAGACGGCGAGTCGTACGATCGGCTCGATCCGTTCCCGGACCGCTTCGAGATCGGTCGCCACGATTCCGCGGCCGTGGTTCGCTGCGATGGATTGAAGAAGTTCGTGCATGTACCGGCAGCATAGCAGCGGCGCGCGCCCGGCCGGATGGTTGGGAACGCCGCCAGTGGTATAGTTCGCTACGCGGACGGGTATCCGTTTGCGCGCCCGCGAAGCGACCGCCGGAGCCTTCGCACTTGGGCGTGGCCCCGCCCTATTCAGTCACCGCTCAGGGGGAATCACGATGGTCCTTGCAGAAGCCGCTCCAACCAACGCGTCCACCATAGGCCGCATCGCCGACCTGCTCGGGGCGAACGCGTCCACGCTGCTGGACCACCGCTGCGAGACGATTAGCAAGTCCCAGCTCCACCTGCCCGGTCCCGACTTCGTCTCCCGTGTCTGCCAGGATTCGGACCGCTCGCCCCAGGTCCTCCGCAGCATCGCCGCCCTCATGGGTCACGGCCGCCTGGCCGGCACCGGCTACATGTCCATCCTCCCCGTGGACCAGGGCATCGAGCATTCCGGCGGCGCATCCTTCGCCAAGAACCCTGCCTACTTTGACCCGGATAACATCGTTAGCCTCGCGATCGAAGGCGGCTGCAACGCCGTCGCCTCGACCTATGGCGTCCTCGGGTCCGTCGCCCGGAAGTACGCTCACCGCATCCCCTTCATCGTGAAGATCAACCACAACGAACTGCTCACCTATCCGAACAAGTTCGACCAGGTGATGTTCGGGACGATTAAAGAAGCCTGGAACATGGGCGCCACCGCCGTGGGCGCGACCATCTACTTCGGCTCCGACGAAAGCGCGCGCCAGATCGTCGAGGTCTCCCAGGCCTTCGCCGCCGCCCACGAACTGGGGATGGCCACCGTCCTCTGGTGCTACCTCCGCAACCCCAGGCTCAAGGTCGATGGCGTGAACCACGAGACCTCGGCCGATATCACGGGCCAGGCGAACCACCTCGGTGTCACCATCCAGGCCGACATCATCAAGCAGAAGCTGCCCGAGCAGAACGGCGGCTTCAAGGCGCTCAACGTCAACGGCGTCTCGTACGGCAAGATGGACGAGCGCATGTACACGAAGCTCAGCAGCGATAACCCGATCGATCTCACCCGCTATCAGGTGGCGAATGGTTACATGGGACGCGCCGGGCTAATCAACTCCGGCGGCGCGAGCGCGGGCGAAAGCGACCTCGCCGAAGCCGTCCGCACGGCCGTCATCAACAAGCGCGCCGGCGGCATGGGCCTGATTAGCGGCCGCAAGGCCTTCCAGAAGCCGATGGCCGACGGCATCGCCCTCCTCAACGCGATCCAGGACGTCTACCTTTGTGACGATGTCACGGTCGCTTGAGAGCGCCCCTCGCGCCGCGCGGTTGATCCTGCCACGGGTCCGCGGCTAGAGTCACAGCCGTGATCACCTACCAGTTCCCACGCCGCCGCGGCAGTCGCGTCGGCTGGTTGATCTTCCTGGTTTTCGCATTTGTCCTGCTGGTTGGCGTCGGCGGTGTCATCCTCAGCGTGTGTGTCGCCACCGGGCAGGACGACCCGCTGTCCGGCCTCCTCGGCCTGGACGACGACGTCGAAACGCGCGCGATCGAGGGCGATGCCCGCCGCTTCGACCCGTTCCGGGGACTCGCCGCGGCCCAGGCCTTCGCGGGCGAAGGCGCCCGCCTCGTCGAGATAGGCGTCGCGCTCGTCCGGGCTGATGGCACGATGGACCTCAAGGCGTCCTTCACCCCCAGGCCCGACACCACCTACACGTTCGTCCGCGAAGTGCCCCGGCCGGCCTCTGCACCGCCCCCCGGCGCGGGCGGCGCCAACATCGGACCGTGGCACGAAACGATCAAGATTCGCGCCTACGAACCGGGCCAGACCCGCCAGCGCACCACCACCGAAGGCGGGATCCAGCGCACTGTTCGTTACGAAAACAAGGGCTTCGACCTCACAACCGAACCGGCAACCTCGTGTTCATCAGCGAGACCGGTGCCATCGCCGTGCTGGGTAAGTGATGCTGCTGCCGCTTGCGGGTTTGCGTTCTGATTGAGCAGGAAGGGGTACCAGAACCATGAAGGCGAATCTTCCCGATGAAGTCCTGAACGATGCCTTGGCCGTTTCGTTGGCCCGGATGATGGCGGTCGCGAATCAGCGAGCCCGCGAACTCGGTGTCGAGGCGAGCCAGTGCATCATTAGCATCGCACAAAGCTCGCGCGGTGGGGAATCGCACTGGCGGGTCAATTATGGTGCGAAAGAGTTCGTGGGTCGCCGTGGCGGCGATCTGGTCATCGATGTGAATCCTGGCGATTGCACGATCGCCAAGGCACTGCGCGGACAGTAGCTCACACCAACTTCACCTCTCCCGGCCCGGGCCGCGCAAAGAAGCAGGCAGGCGAAACGCTCGCCTGCCTGCCGTGGTTTTCCCGAGCGATCGAATCGCGAATTACTTCACGTCGACCTTGCTCGCCTTGACCGACTTCTTGCCGTCCTTCTCGGTGACGACTCCGGTCACGGTCACGTCCTTGAGTTCGCCGCCGCCGCAGATCTTCTCGTGGTAGGCCTCATCGCTGGCCTTGTCGGTCAGCCAGTAGTTGATGGTCTTGTCCTTCTCCTTCACCTGGAGCACGTTGGCGCACTTCTTGGACTCGTTGAGCTTGCACGCGCCACAGACGAGCGTGCCGGTGAGCTTGACTTCCTTCACTTCGACCTTGGGCTTCTCGTCGGCAACCGCCGAGACGAAGCTCGCGCTCTCGAGGCAGCAGGCGCTACCGCCGTTGTCGCAGCAGACTGCACCGGGAACGCAGCACGACTCTGCGGCGACCTTGGCATTGTCGAGGCAGCAAT
>CAZQCR010000346.1:0-3209 GCA_964591745.1 uncultured Anaerolineaceae bacterium | reverse complement strand
CGCCCTCATCGCCCTCCGTTCCGGCGCGACCATCCTGCCCTGCGCCATCACCGGCACGGAGGGGCTCCGAAACCCGCTCATCGTCTTCACCCGCCCGAAGATCACGCTCACCATCGGCGAACCGATCGCCCTTGAAGCCGTCCGCCGCCCGACCGAGGAGCAGGTGAGCGAACTCACGAATCGAATCGTTTCCGCCATCGCCTCCCTGTTACCCCCGCAATATCTCGCCCCCTATACTGGGTCAGAAGGGACGCAAGACAACCAGCATGGTGGAGATTCTCCGGGCATCTGAAATGGGATTCTGCATGGGCGTACGGCGGGCTGTGCAGATCATGGAACAGGAAGCGAAGCCGGGCTCGCCCGTCTTCAGCGTCGGCGAAATCGTGCACAACCCGCACGTCGTCCGGGCGCTCGCCGAAGTCGGCGTGCATCAGCTCCCCGGGCCGGATGACGTCGATGGTGACATCGGCGTCGCCACGGCCGCGCGCGTCAAGCAGGGCCGCATCGCCATCACCGCTCACGGCGTCGGCGAGCGGGTAATCGGCGCCCTCCAATCGAGCGGCCTCGAAATCGTCGATACTACCTGCCCGATCGTCACCCGCGCTCAGCGTTACGCCCAGAAGTTCGTCCGCGATGGCTGGCACGTCCTCGTCTTCGGTGACCCGGGGCACAAAGAGGTCCGCGGAATCCTCGGCTGGACGCTGGACGCCGAGGGCATCTCGCAGGCCACCATCGTCCAGTCTGCCGAACTCTCCGTCCTCCGCGAGGTCATCGCCACTTTCCCCGGTGGCTTCCCCAACAAGGTCGGCGTCATGGTCCAGACGACCCATAAGGTCGAAGACTTCGCGCGCTTCGTCGGCAACATCATGCTCCTCCAGCGCGACCACAACTTCGAACTCCACGTGGTGAACACCCTCTGTCACGCCACCACCGGCCAGCAGGAGGCCGCTGCTCGCCTCGCCACCCAGGTCGATGTCGTGGTCGTTGTCGGCGGCCGCAAGAGCGCAAACACCCGCCACCTCACCGAAGTCTGCCGCGAGCAGGGCACGCCCGCCCACCACGTCGAAGAGGCGAGCGAACTCTTGCCGGAGTGGTTCGAGGGTGTCGCGAAGGTTGGTCTCACCGCCGGCGCTTCGACGCCCGACTACTCCATCGACGAAGTCGAGCGCCGCATCCGCGAAATCGTGCAGGCGTGATCCGCGAGCCCGCACCGGCCCTCATCTCCGGCGTTCGCCCCGGTTCGCTGGCCGCGGTCGCCGGGATAGCCGCCGGCGATAGCGTCGTACGGCTCGCTGGTCGCACCCTCCGCGACGTCGTGGACCTCCAGTTTTACCAGGCCGAAGCGGAGGTCGAACTCCATCTCCGTAAGGCGGACGGCCTCGACGAACTCCTGATCTTCGAGAAGGCGATCGACGAAGACCTCGGCCTCGAATTCGAACGCGCGACCTGGGACGATGTCACCCTCTGCAACAACAACTGCTTCTTCTGCTTCCTCAAAGGCCTCCCGAAGGGGATGCGCAAGCCGCTCTACATCAAAGACGACGACTACCGGCTCAGCTTCCTCCACGGCAACTTCGTCACCCTCACCAACCTCACGGACGACGACTGGGCCCGCCTCGATGAGCAGCGCCTGAGCCCCCTCAACGTCTCCGTTCACGCCACCGAGCCCGCCCTCCGCCGCCAGATGCTCGGCAACGCCAGCGCTCCCGATATCGTCGAACAGCTCAAGCGTCTCGGCGCGCTCGGACTTCGAGCACACACCCAGATCGTCCTCTGTCCCGGCGTGAACGACGGCGCAGCGCTGGATCGCTCACTCGCAGACCTCACCGCCCTCTACCCGACCGTCCATACCGTCTCCGTCGTTCCCGTCGGTGCGAGCCCAAAGCTCGAAGAATGGTCGCTCTCCCGCGACCACATCGAACTTGTCCGGCCGACCCCGGCGTACGCCCGGAGCGTCATTCAGCAGGTCCGCCATTGGCAGAAGCGCTCCCGCGCTGCCCACGGCGCGACCATCGTCCAGTGCAGCGACGAGTACTACGTCACCTCGGGCGAGCCCGTGCCATCGCGCGCGGCCTACGACGGCTTCCCCCAGTACGAAAACGGCATCGGCATGGTGCGCACTATGCTCGATGACTGGGCGCGCACGAAACGCCGCATTCGAAACGCCCCGATGGTCTTCCCCGCGAAGCACCTCGTGATCGCCACTGCCACCCTGATCGCCCCCCGCCTCGCCGCAATCGCCGCCGAGTTGAGCGAACTCACCGGCGCTCGTGTCGAGGTTGTGCCCGTCACCAACACCGTGTTCGGCGAGCGCGTGAACGTCAGTGGCCTTCTCTGCGGTGAGGACTACGTCGCGGCCCTCCGCGGCTACCAGCCGGACTGCTTCGTCCTCCCGCGGCCAAGCCTCGACTATTTCGGCAAGCGCTTCCTCGATAGCACGACGATTGAGGAGGTGGAAGCGCGCCTGGGGGCGCCGCTCACTTTCGCCAGCCAGTGGAGCGAAGTCCTCCGCATCCTGGAGCGGGGTCCGACGACCCCTGGCCGCGCGGATGTCAGCAACGGCGCCTTCTGGAGCGAAGAGCGCGAGGCGATCCCCGCTGGCGGGGCGTGGGTCTCGCCCGTCTGAGCGGGCCGGCCGCTGATGCGGCTTAGGGGGCCTCAGGCTAGGATTGAAGCGCGCCCCCGTAGCTCAGCGGATAGAGTGTCGGCCTCCGGAGCCGAAGGCACAGGTTCGAGTCCTGTCGGGGGTATTTAAGCCAACACCTGCGATGTACTCCATCCGCTCCCCAAATACCCCAGCCCACGCCCCACGCGGCTCCAGCCACATCTCCCGCTCCATCACGTCCAGCCTCACCCCTGCCAATACCTCTCGCACGACCGCCCGCCGCGCCTCCCCATCGAACGCGTCCCACAGCTCCCCCCATCGCCGGAACTCCTCGAACCCCACCGGCAACAGCACCGGCGCCCGCTCCCCCATCTCCGCCTCCTCGCGACGCCTCAGCTCCCGCAGCAACTCCGCGTGCTCTTCGTCCCCGACTATCCCCGATACGTACAGCCGGTTTACCCGCTTCCGCTCCTCCCCCACCGCGCGTCCCTCCCCGCCGCCGGCCTGCCGACCCACTCCCCGCACCGCCCTTCGACACCAGCCAGCGAAATCCTCGTCCAGGCCGCGCCGCCGCAGCACGCCGCCGACCTGCCCCTCACCCTCC
>CAZQCR010000345.1:0-3214 GCA_964591745.1 uncultured Anaerolineaceae bacterium | reverse complement strand
TGGCTTCGCCCGGAGAGCCCCTCCGGGTTCAGGTTCGGCTCGCCGCCGAGCTGCGTGATCCGCTCGCAGATCAGGTCCGCGTGTCCCTGCTCATCGGCGGCATGCTGCAGGAATTCCGCCGCAACCGGCGCCTTGTAGATGCCGCGCGCCATGTAGTAGTGGCTCTTGTAGCGCAGGACGCAGACGATCTCTGTCGCCAGGCATTCGTTGAGGACGGTGAGGACACGCTCACGGTCCGCCTTGTAAGCCTTCGTTACCGCGCCATCCATCATCTGGGCGCGGGCGCGCTTGCGGATCGCTTCGAGGTCAGTAGTGAAAGCCGCCTGCTGCACAGCCATGTTCATTCTCCTACGATCCTCGGCGTTGTCCGTTGCCTCGAGGACGTCTGTCGTGGTTGGGAGGTGGCCGGCGCCAGCGGAGCGTGACCATGACCGTCTTTGCCGCTGGCGCCGGCCGCTACAATCGGCGCCGCCTACCGGTCGACGGCCTTCTTCGCCTTGTCGGCCGCCGTTTCAACCGCGTCCTTGAGCTTGTTCGTCGCGTCGTTCGCCGCGTCCTGCACGTCGCCGACAGCCTCCTGGCCATCGCCCCGGGCGTGTTGGAGAGCGCCCTTCTGCTTCAGGTTTTCGTTGCCAACCGCGGCGCCGACCTTTTCGCGGGCGGATCCAACCGCCTGATTGACGTTGCCCTTGAGTTTGTTCTTCATCGCGTCCTTGTCCATGACCATCTCCTCAGGACCTCTCAGGTCCAAAACTCACGCGGGCGTGCCTTGGGTCGTTGAAAAACCCCGGGCACGCCCGCCTTGTGCTGCCTAGGTGGCGTGTGCCGGGAGCGCGCCAGCCACGCCCCCCGCCATTTCCGTGAAGACCGCCCGGCACTGGACCATCGCCGCGCGAAGGTCGTCTGTCGAAACGGGGTTACGTTGGTTGCGCAGCACCACCTCGTGGGCCGCGCGGTAGTCCTGCACCGCCCGGGGATGATCGACCGAGAGCGCGCTCGTGCTCTGTTCGAACTCCGCCGCCGGATAGCCGCGGGCGACGATCACCTCGGCGACGAGGCGGTCGGCGGCGGCGAGGGCGTTGCCCGGCTCATCCACGAACTGTGCCTGGATGGCTGTCCAGTTCTCCGTATAGCGGGCCGTCTCGATCGCGGTGAGCGACCGCACCTGGAAGAGGTCCGCTCGCTCCTGGCGCTTCAGGAGGTCCTGCTCGGCGCCCGAGCGGCCCTGGGTTTCCACAGCCTTTTCGTATTCGGGCCCGAAACCTTCGCGAAGCAGAGTCGTCTGCTTCTTGCCGCTCCGGCGCCGTGCCGCCATGAGCAGCATCAGCAGGAGCAGGACGGCGGCCGCGGCGGCCGCCACGATAGTGATGATCATCCAGCGTTCCATTGCTAACCTCCGACGCCTGAGGGCGTCCTTTGTGTCCGCGGTCTAGTGGGCCGCGGGCGGTCGTGAAGGGACTGATGCGCTGTGCTGGTTCAGTCCGGGCCAGTCCCGAACGGCGCGGCGCATCGGCCCTGCGCCGTTCGGGACCGCGAGCCTTGACCGGGCGCGTACCAGGTTCAGGAGATCCTCCTTCGCGCCCAAATCGACCGTCATAAGGGTCCCGGAACAGGCCGTGAGCCACGCGTCATCAACGCATTGGACCTCCATGTCGGCACCGCAATCGAAACAGAGTGGGAAGGTGGCGTTGAGCCGGTCAGCGTCGGTGAACGAGTCGTGACGAACGGCTGCGCAGGTCATAGCCGGCGCCTCCGCAACGCCAGTCCCGACCCTGCCATCAGCCCGATCGCCGCCGCGCCCAGCAACAAGGCAAACGTCCACGATGTGGCGTCACGGGGAACGCCAGCCCCGCCGTTCCCCGTGGCTGGCGGGCGGGGGGAGGTAACAGCGCCCGGCGTACCCAGGCCCGGGGTGGTTCCCGGTGTGCCGGTTGTCGGAGTCGAAGAAGCCGGCGAAGAGGTCGTCGACGCGGTCGGCGTCCCCGGACCTGCCGTTGTCGTTGTAGTCGGTGTCCCGGAACCGCCTGTCGCCGTTGCCGTTGCCGTTGCCGTTGCCGTTGCCGTTGCCGTTGGGGTCGTCGCTCCGGCCGTGTCGTTCGTCACAGTCGCCGTACACCGGAGAAGCGCTCCCCCGCCGTTCGCCGAGCCGTTGCACTGGTTGACGCTCACAGGGAGCGCAGACGTGGCGTTCGATCCACCCGTTACGCTGCAGACGAAGCCCACGCTCGTGCCACCATTGCCCGAGCCGGTGCACTGCCCCACCGTCGCCGCCGTGACAGACGTCACACCGGGAGTGTTCTCCGGTGTACAGATCGCCGGCGCGCCGGGGCCCGTGATCTCCGAGCCAATGCACTGGTAAACGGCCGCGGGAACCGGAGCGGGCGATGGTGCGACGCTGAAGTAGTTGGTGATCGTTACCGTGCAAATCACAACGGCGCCACCGCCGTTGCCCGAGCCGTTGCACTGCTGTACCGCGGTCACCGGCTCCGTGGAGGTCGTCGTCGTCGTCGTGCAAGTACCAGCGCCAGCGCCAACAGGCCCGGCAGCCCCGGCACACCGTGTCACCGTCACCGTCGACGCCGGCGTGGCGGCGAGCGTTCCGCCAGCGGTGAGGTGGTTGACCACCGTCACCGTACAGGAGATCCCCTGGCCGCCGACGTTGCTTTCATCGTTGCATTGCGCCACCGCCGCCGCCGCCTGCGCCGGCTGCGCGGCAAGGCGCATCGCGATCAGAACAATCGCGAGCAAGATCAGCAGAGCGATGGACTGGAATCCCTTGCGGCGAGTCTTCAATGTAAACACGGGTGATCCTGTGCGGTGACTGCGGTTCGGAGCCGGGAGCCGTCGCGTTAGCTACAGCATCCTGGCTGTGGGCTGGATTTTAGAGCGGGTCGTGGCGCTCACGGTCATCACGGCGCCCGTACGGCGCGAAGCTCGACCAGAAGAGCAGCGACAGCACCAGACCCACAGCGCCGACGATCATCAGGATCGCGCCAACGACGCGGATATCCAGGCCCGAAAGCTCACCGTTCACCGCCCAGGCGAGGATTGCGCCCGCGGCCATGAGCAGGAGGCTGAGACCGATAGTTCCGTTATTCATTCGAATACTCCTTCAGTGAATGCGTGTCTGGAAAGAAGGCGGGGCTGGCTCAAAGGAGCCCACGGCTTCGGCCGCCGCGTGACGAGAGCGCCCGAAAGACGACGATGACCGCTA
>CAZQCR010000344.1:0-3243 GCA_964591745.1 uncultured Anaerolineaceae bacterium | reverse complement strand
CCTCATCTACCGGCGGGTCGAACAGCTCCTCGGCCGGATGGTCAGCGTTCACGAACTCGACGACCCTGCCCGCCTGATCCAGGAGGTCCACTCCGGCCGCCGCCAGTCCGCCTGGTGGGACGACGACTGGAACTGAGGACCGGGTAGACGTTAGACGAGAGACGATAGGCGCGAGGGGCCGTCGTTTCGGCGAGCCGTCATCCCAGGGCGGGATGGAGGAAGGGCAGAGTCTCTGGCCGGGAGGCGGCGGGGAGGGTTGATGGTGCGGTCGGGGATGGTAAGCGGTCAGCAACCGCTGTGGCTCGCAGCTACGCGGGAGCGGGGGGTGGCGAGCCGTCGATTTCGTGAGGAGATGGTCATCGATCGTCACCGGGAACCGTGTCCATGTTGTGAGCCAAGACGCCGCGTTCCCGAGAGAAACGCACTTGCTCTTGCAGGTGCGGCCGTGGTTGGTGGCGCGGTCGGCAGTCTTGCTTGTGGCGAAACGACGTGGGTCGTGTTGGGTGGTGGTGCGCGGGCAAATGGTGGGCGGTTGCATGGATTTGCCTGAGCCAGTGAATTGCCGGGTAGACGTTAGACCGGAGACGATAGGCGTGAGGGGCCGTCGTTTCCGCGAGCCGCCAGGGCGGGATGGAGGAAGGTTGGTGGGTTGGGGAGGTAGGTCCGAGGGGCGGGTGGCACGGAGAGACGGGGGACGGGAGACGGGAGGGGTCGGTGAGGCGTTGGAGTGGGTGTTGGTGAGGGAGGGTCGTGGGCGTGGTGAGGCGGTCGGTGAGCGCGCGCGGTCGGGATGGTGAGCGGCCCGCGACCGCTGTGGCTCGCGACTACGGGGGCCGGGTTGGGGCGGATAGTTAGAGGGGCCGCGAGGACTCTCGACGAACATTCCTTGACCGGCTGCGACCGAGGATGGCCGTATAAGCTGGGCCGGACGGGAGAGCAGGCGCCGAAGTCCACCACCGGGCGGCCGCCGTGCTCCCTTTCGGAACGGCGATCGGAACTTAGCGTGTTGCGAGACCGACCGGGTAGTTGCGGCACCGGGGAATGGCGTTGCGCGCGCGTTCGCCTTGGGCTCGGCGGGTTCAGTCAGGTGAATCCACGGCAAGAATCTCACGGTTCACATAGCGTCGGAACTCCCGCCCGTTCGTGAAGCATCGGTAACCGGATTGGCTGGCGATGCCAATCGTATTGGCGCTCTCGTTCAAGAGGACGGCGACCGGCTGGCTTAGTTCCTCCTGAACGCCGTTGGGCCACGCCAGGTCGAGCACTGCTTTCTGTTCGCCGGTGTCGGCATCGGCGAAGTCATAGGCGAGTACCCCGCGCGGAAGGCCCTGTGACTCGACCCAGTCGTTGAGAGCTTCCAGTTGCGATTCCTCCTCCTCGCTGGTGATGCCGCCGTCTACCGCAACTGGCGCGGGAACCGCGACCATCGGACCGGCCAGCCATCGGGTATCGCCATGTAGGAGTTCTTCCATCCGCCGGTTCAGCTCCGCGGCAAGCAGGGTCTTCCGTGCTTCTAGAAACTCGCGAAAGTTCTCAGCCTTCCAGAGCGCTGGGTCGGTGGGGATCCATTGCGACGCCAACGAGCCCGGGTGCGCAGCCTCAACTTTCGGGAAATATTCCTCGGGCAGCCTGTCGGTGATGACGAGATTTGTATCCTTCGTTAGGAAACAAAAATTCGCCAGGGCGTTCACTTCGGGCCGCCTGTAGTCGCGCTTGTAGAGTTGCGCCTTCGGAAAGATGTGATGGACCTCCAGTTGACTCATCTTGCCGAGCAGGCCGGACTTGAGCGGGAGGCCTGTGCCCCAGTCACGTGCCTCGCCCATTCGCGTCAGCAGGTAGAGCACCGGGTAGAAGCGAGCGCCCAGGCTCCAGCCCGTGAAGTGCCCAGGCTCCGCGCGCAGTCCGCCGTGCCAAAGACGTAGTTGGTCAAGCAGCTTGTCGAGGCCTCCGTCCGGACCTTCCAGCGCCGCCAGGTCTTGATCAATGAAGGTCTCCGTGGACCCCGAGAAGCGCCCCCACATCCCGGCCTGCACAAACCAGAATAGAAGCTTGTCGCGTTCCTCCGCAGCCATCGGGCCGTTGCGACTGTCGAGGTAACGGACCATCACGGGCACACCAAACCGGCCGAAGAAGACTTGATCGTGATCCAGACCCAGCCGGCCGCTGATCAGGTTGAGGCTGGTATCAACGTGTTTTGTTGCCCGCTTGAGTCCGTCTTGAATTTCCGCCGCGCTTTTCTCGTGCAGGAACTGGAACTTCGCTTCGCCGGTGAGCGCGGTGTTAACCGACCGCAGCAGCCAGTCGAGGTTGAAGTGGTAGTCAGCCTTCGCCCATTCCTTGAGCTTGGCCTTCATCGTGTCGCGTGCCTCGGGCCAGTCAGCACATATCTTAGCCAGTGCCAGGTCCCCCTTAGAGAGCTTGGTTCCACCGCTGTTCACGCGGTTGAAAATGTCCACAACAACATCCAGCGTCTTGTCCGCGCCGGTGACTTCCTCCACGTGCAGGTCCACGTCGGTCACGCCGAGCAGGCGACTGAGCCGTCCGACATATTCTCCGACCTTCGACGCCCGCTCCGGCTCGGCAGCCAGGAGAGCCACAAACTCGCCCAAACCGGCGGTTCCCTTCTTCATCAGTTGAGTAACATCTATCCAGAGGGGATCGCCCTGCATTTTCACGGGCTGGTAGAAGGCGAAGGTCTCGGTGTCGAGATGGAAGCGCAGCCCGCTGAAGGCCTGAACGTTCCCGTCGAAGAACTTGGGCGGCTTGCCACGCACCACGCCGTAGAGCGAGGTCATTCGCTGCTGGCCGTCGAGGAGCAGCTTGACCACTCCAGCCGCCAGCGCCCCATCACCGCGATGCGCGGCGGTGTTCGATTCCGTGGCCCACACCAGCAAACCACCGACGGGGTGGCGCCGATAGAGCGAGTCGAAGAGGCCCCGGACCTGATCGCGATTCCAGACGTAGCCGCGCTGAAACTCTGGCAGGGCCATGTGGCCGCTGTCGATGTGGTCGAGGATGGTTGAGATCTTCATGGAGGACACGTTTCTTCGGCGAGTAGCCCGCATCATGACCTGTTCCGACGCGCGCGTCTTCCTCGGCACCGCGGCTCGCCGGCCTGGGCCCAATCCACCGCCCCCTTCCACGTCCCACAACCGTCATGCAACCCTCGACTTGGTGTGCTTGGCGATACACGGGGCGCGGCCATGTCCACTCCCCGCTGCGCTGCCTCCACTCGCTCGCTGC
>CAZQCR010000343.1:0-3246 GCA_964591745.1 uncultured Anaerolineaceae bacterium | reverse complement strand
GACTTCATACCGTTTGCCAGTGTACTGAGATGTCCACAGACGCGCCAACGCCAAACCGCCAGACCACCTGTCCAGATTGCCGTGCGATCTTCGACACTCTATCCATAGACGATTTACCAAGACAGCGATAGGATTCGCGTCGAGGCGAACTCAACCAACAATGGGGAGGATTTTCATGAGATTTCGTATGCTTCGCCGGGCCACGCTGCCCGCGGGAATTGTCGCGCTCGCTGGCGCGATGTTCCTTGGCACAGCCGTCGTCCAGGCTGCCGATGTTCCAGCCACCATCGAAGGTTTCGCGTTCAAGCCCAGCGCAATCAACGTGCTGCCGGGCGACAAAGTGACCTACGACAACAAAGACGCCGCACCGCACACGGTGACGTCCGATACCGCCGGCGCCTTCGACAGCGGCACCATCGCCGGTGGCGCGAAGGGCAGCATCACGGCCCCCGCTACCGCGGGTACGTACACCTACTTCTGCAAGATCCACCCGGCGATGAAGGCCTCTCTGGTCGTTCAGGGCCCAAGTGCCTACAGCATCACAGCCCCCATTCCGATCGCCCAGATTCGGCTCGAAGGCAAGAACGAAGTTCCAGCCGTCTCCGTGAACGCCCTTGGCTTCTTCAGCGGCGCCGTCACCCCTGATGGCATCGAGTGGGACGTCAGCGGCGATGGCGCCGACTTCACCGCCTCCCACATCCACATCGGTGTGGCCGGGGCGAACGGCCCTGTCTCGGTTACGCTCTACGGCAGCGCCGAGGCGCCCGATTCCTTCCACGTCGTCGGCATGACCAGGAGAGCCGATATGACCGTCGCCGCCTGGGATGCGCTGCTCGCAGCACTCTCCACCGGTGGCGCCTACGTCAACGTCCACTCCAAGGACAACCCGGGTGGCGCCCTTCGTGGCCAGATCCCCGCGATTAAGATCCCGGCGGCCGGTCCCGCCGTTCCGACGCCTCCGACGCCTCCGAAGACTGGCTCGGGCCTCCAGGCTTCTGACAGCAGCTTCCCGCTGACCGCCGTTGGCGCCATCCTGGTGGCCATCACGGGCATCGCCACGCTCACCTTCGTAGCGCGCAAGCGCTCCTAGCCATCAATTCGCCTCAACCACGAAGAAGCCCGGGACAAACGTCCCGGGCTTCTCTGGTTTCTGGCGGAATGTCGCCGCCCCTCCGCCCGCCCGTCGCCAGGCCGCCGAGGTAGGTTCCCCCGTTCCACGAGCGTCACATCCGCCCCCTGGCGCGCCGCCGCCACACGGAGCTACGCCAACCACCAGCACGCCCGTCTCATACCGCACAGGCGCGCTCCGCTCCGCCTCCGTGACAAACCGTTCTGATGGTGTGGACATCGTACGTTCTCCCCGCCAGGTACCAACGAGAGGATGTCCACGCTGGATGCGTGCAGCTATTGGGGGTGATGGAGGGAGAGGTGCCCGGCAACGTACGCCAACTTCCTCAAGCGCTTGCCCCGGCATGGTTCTACCCGTCCGCCGCTGTGGTACGCTGCGCCACCAGCAGTGGAGGCGTAGTCATGCGGGGTTCCTTCAGTCTCTCCGGCCCGCTCAGCGCCGAACCCGATTCCGCCGGCAACGGCATCGTCTACGCCTCCATCGTCTACGAAGGCGAAGGAGATTTCGATGGCGCCTTCTTTCCCCTCGCCATCGCCATGGATGCCGGAACGCCGCGTCCCGGCCCCACCGATCAACAGGTCGCCGAGCGCCTTGTCGCCCAGGCCACCTACGGCGCCGGAGTCACCTCCGCAACTGAGGAGTTCGCTTCGTTCAAGCAGTTCTTCTTCACCATGGCCAACCGCCTCCGCATTCCCCGCGACCTCTCAGTCGAAATGCCCCAGCAGGAAGCCCTCGAAGCCATCCTCGCCGCCAGGTCACTGCTCGGCGAACCCAAGGGCCGTCGCCGTGGCTAACCCCGGCCGCAACCGGCCGCGATGAACAACGAACCCTTCGGCCCCCTCGCCGGCATCCGCGTGCTCGACCTCGGCACCGTCATCGCCGGCCCGTTTACCGCCACCATGCTTGGCGATTTCGGCGCCGAGGTCATCAAAGTCGAAATGCCCGGCCTCGGCGATACCGTTCGCCGCCTCGGGCCCGTCGATGACCAGGGCCGCTCCTACTGGTGGGCCGCCGATGGTCGCAACAAGCAGTCCATCACCCTCGACCTCCGCAAAGAGGAGGGCCGCGAACTCCTCCTCCGCCTCGCTGACCATGCCGACGTGCTCGTCGAAAACTTCGTTCCCGGCACCATGGCCCGCTGGGGAATCGGTGCCGACGTGCTCCGCGCCCGCAACCCCCGCCTCATCGTCGCCCACGCCTCTGGCTACGGCCAAACTGGCCCGATGAGCGGTCAGCCGGGCTACGACCGCGTCGGCGTCGCTTTTAGCGGCCTCTGGCACATCACCGGCGAGGCAGACCGCGAACCGATCCGGCCCGGCCTCTCCCTCGCCGACTATATGACCGGCCTCTTCGCCGCCTTCGGTGTCATGCTCGCCCTCTACCACCGTGACGCTCGCGGTGGGCCCGGCCAGGAAGTCGATGCCGCACTCTACGAAAGCATGCTCCGGGCCATGGAGTTCACAGTCTCCCACTACTCCGCCACCGGCGTCGTCCGCGAACGGACCGGCAACGCCGGTCCCGCAGTCCCAAGCGGCGCCTTCCAGGCCGCCGACGGCGTCTGGCTCGCCCTCACCGTCGCCCAGGACGGCCAATACGCCCGCCTCATGCGCGCCATCGGCCGCGAAGATCTCGCCACCGACCCCGCATATCGCGATATGCGCGGCCGCCTCGCCGATCGCCACCCGATCGAATCAGCCCTCCGTGGCTGGATCGCCGCCCGCCCCGGCGCCGAAGTCATCGCTCTCCTCCAGGCCGCCGATATCGTCGTCGGCGCCAGCAGAACCGTCGCCGAAGTCTTCGCCGACCCGCACGTCGCCGAACGCGGCATCCTGCCAGAAATCGACGACCCCGTCTTCGGACGCATCAGGATCCAGGGCGTCACGCCGCGGCTGACCGAGACACCCGGCGGGATTGGCCGCCCCGCGCCGCTCCTCGGTGAGCACAACCACGCGGTCTACACCGGCCTCCTCGGCCTCACCCCCGCCCAACTCACCGGTCTCCACGAACGCGGCGTCATCTAGAGAAGTCCCTGCTCGCTCACCCTCGCCCCGACACCCCCGGACCCCGCGTAGTCGCGACCCACAGCGGTCGCGGGCCGCTTACCATCCCCACCGCCC
>CAZQCR010000342.1:0-3260 GCA_964591745.1 uncultured Anaerolineaceae bacterium | reverse complement strand
ATGAAGCCATCGAAGAAGTGCTCGGCATCGAAGAAGACGGTCTTGCCGAGCTTCTTGAAGTAGCTGACGGTCTCAGCGATCATCGCGAGATTCTCCTCGGCGCTGGTGCCGAGGATCTCACGCACCTGGTACATGGAGGCTTTGCCGACGAGGGTGATCCCGGGCGTCTCGGCGGCGACCATAGACTGGATGTTGGCGTCAGTCGCGCAGGTGGCGTTGGGCTTGCGGGTGCCGCCGAAGGCGGAGACCTTCGCGTTCTTGAGGTTCAGCGTCTTGAGACGGCGGAAGTACTCGGCGTCTTTTGGGTTCGAGCCGGGGAAGCCGCCTTCGATCCATTCGAGCCCGAGTTCATCGAGCTTACGGGTGATCCGGACTTTGTCTTCGACGGAGAGCGAGATGCCCTCCATCTGCGAGCCATCACGGAGGGTGGTGTCATAGAGCTGGACGCGATCAGTAGGCATAACGAATAACCAGGCCTCGTGGCGCAGGGCCAGAATGGCGCGCGGCGGAAACGCCGGGCGTAGGTCTCACAGGGTAGAGATGGGCGTGCTAGCGGCCAATGGCAACCCCGCGGGATTGCCGCGGGGAGGTTATCACCAGAGAAGTGAGAGAAGTCGCCATGCGAAGCAGTATATCAGCGAGCGGGACGGCGGGCACTGTGGAGCTGTCTTGGTGTCCACCCGATGGGACCCAGCCTACACTGGGTAAAGCAACATCCCGGAGGAAGTCTGTGGATAACGACGTGCTGGACATCCAGCGAATGTTTCTTGGTGATCAGTCGGCGTGGTTCGTCCTTGAGATAGCGTTCAGAACAGGATTCATGTTCGTCTATACTCTCGTCCTCGTCCGAACAACCGGGAAGCGTGGATTGGGAGAACTTACGCCGTTCGAGCTGCTGCTGGTGGTAGCCCTGGGATCGGCAGTCGGTGACCCGATGCTGTACCCCGACGTGCCACTCCTCCATGCGATGGTGGTAGTGACCGTTGTTGTGCTGTTGCAACGATCGGTGGCGCTGGCGATCGAACGATTCCGGCCCGTCGAGCGGCTGATGGAGAGCACATCTACGCGACTGATCTCGGACGGCGTTGTGGATGTGAACGCCATGCGGGCAGAACGGCTCGCGCGCGACGAACTGTTCATGATGCTTCGCGAAGACGGCGTCGAACAGCTTGGCCAGGTGAAGCGGGCCTACCTGGAGCCCTCTGGTCGGGTGAGCGTTTGGCTGTTCGGGAAGGAGGAGGTGCTCCCGGGGCTGCCGCTTATCCCGGAAGACGATCCGGAGTGTCAGCGGCCCCTGCAGGCGGGCGAGCCAGGGAGTGAGGCTGAGACGTTTGCCTGCGTCACCTGCGGCTCCTCTTCCGCTGCTGCCCCGGCGGGCGAGCCCCTCGGTACGTGTGACAGCTGCGAGAGCGAGGCTGGCTGGATTGTCGCTTCAATGGAGCCCGGCGGACGGAGCGGCCAGAGCAGCACGGAGCGGCGGCGCCGTCCCCACGGCCCACTGGGCCGATGACGTGCCCTCCATCTGCGAGCCATCACGGAGGGTGGTGTCATAGAGCTTGACGCGTTCAGTAGGCATGACGAATAACCAGGCTTCGCGGCGCAGGGCCAAAGTGGCGCACGGCGAGAAGCGCCGGGCGTAGTCTCACAGGGCAGGGAGGGGTGGGGTAGCGGCCAATCGCAACCCCGCGGGATTTTTGCGGGGACGATGTCACCAGGAAGACGCGCGAGAGTTCCATGGCCACCGGTATAGTTCACCGGCGCGCGGAAGGCCTGCTCGCCTGCAAACAAACGGCAGCCGAAATCCCTGGAGGTTTTGCGACATGTCCATCTTACGTACGCCGAACTCACGATTCGAAGGGCTGCCTGGATTCCCTTTCGATCCTCGTTATGCGGAGCTGGAGGTCGGCGGCGAGCGCATGCGGATGCACTACATCGACGAGGGTGCGGGCAGCCGGGGGACGATCCTGATGGTCCACGGCATGCCCACCTGGTCGTACCTGTACCGGCGGATGATTCCGCCGCTGGTGGCGGCCGGGTTCCGTTGCGTGGCGCCGGATCACCTGGGCTTTGGCCGGAGCGACAAGGTGGCTGAGGACAGCTGGTACAGCATTGGACGTCACCAGGAAGCGCTTGGCGCCTTCATCGAGGCGCTGGACCTCCAGCATCTGACGCTGGCCTGCCAGGACTGGGGTGGTCCGATAGGGTTGCGCCAGGTTGTTGCCATGCCCCATCGCTTCGATCGTCTGCTGATCATGAACACATGGTTGCACCACCAGGGTTACACCTACACCGACAATATCCGGACCTGGCAGCGCATGTGGCAGCCAGGCGGGGCACTCCTCCAGGCCCAGGCCTGCGGGCTCGTGATGCAGAACTACATCATTCGCTTCCCGAGTGAGGCGGGGAGAGATCTTGGGCCGGAAGAGCAGTTCGCGGCTTATGAGGCTCCGTTCCCGGACGCGGCCTACAAGGCTGGTCCCCGGCGTTTCCCGCTCTCTATCCCCATCGACGACCCGTCGGTGGGCAACGCCGCGGTGCAGGAAGCCGATTTCCGCTCGCTGCAGAGATGGGGCAAGCCGGCGCACTTCATCTGGGGCAGCCGGGACCTGGTATTCACTGAGGAGTGGGGCCGCAGCTGGGCGGAGATGATCCCGGGTGCCACGTTCGATGCGGTGCCGGCCGGCCACTTCCTCCAAGAGACACACGGCGAAGAGGTGGCGGCAGCCTTCCTTCGCCGGATCGCGGAGGAGTAGCCGGGCCCTTTCCGGAGCCCGGGCTAACGCCGACGTTGGGCTTACTCGGCCGCGAGGGGCAGCCGGTAGACGCGGGCGGCGGTGTCGTGAAAGAGGTCGATACGTTCGTCGGGGCGATAGCCCTTCGAGAGCTTCTTGAACTGGTTGTAGAGCACGGTGTAGGAGCAGGAGAAGCGGTCGACCGGAAAGTTGCTCTCGAACATCGCTCGCCGTGGCCCGAACTGCTGCATGGCGTAGTCGTACCAGGGCGCGTTGGTCGCCAGCAGCTCGTCGGAGGTGGGCGGTTTCTCGCGCTTCTCCCAGCCGAAGCCGTTCTGGACCATCTGGATACCGCCGAGCTTCATGACGACGTTCGGGCACGTCGCGACTTCGGCGATGTCCCGTTGCCATTGGGCGAAGATCTCCTCCCGGGTGCCGGGGAACTGGCCGGTGAGGATCGGCCCGCCGAGGTGGTTGAGGATGATGGTGGTATCGGGAAAGGCGCGCGCCAGAGCGGCGCAGTCGGGG
>CAZQCR010000341.1:0-3284 GCA_964591745.1 uncultured Anaerolineaceae bacterium | reverse complement strand
GCCAGCGGCGCGAACCGAGCTTGCGCATGAACTCGCGGGCGAAGGGAACCTGCTCAACATCGTCGAAAAAATCGTCCGAGCCCTGGAGGCCCGGGGGCAGCTCTTGCCGGATGAAGGTGCGGAGCTCGTCGCGCCAGGCGCGTGTTTCAGTCGGGAGGCGAAATTCCATAGGAAGATCGTACCTATCCATAGCCTAAGTGCTACGGCTCGTCCCCCATAGGTGACGGCGTTACCCCCACCGCTTCGGCGCACCTTGCCTATCGGTATCGCGCGAACCATACATCGCGCCGATGGATATTTCGAACAGCACGCACGAAATCTGCGTTCTGGGTTGCATTCACGTTCGGCACTACCATCCGCCCATGCCTCTCCACGTCTGTGTCTTCTCTTCCTCGAGCGACGCTGTGGACACCGTCTACCTGCAGGCCGCCGAAGCACTGGGCGCCGAGCTGGCGAAGCGCGGCCACACTCTCGTCTACGGTGGAGCCAGCGTCGGGCTCATGGGCGCCCTCGCCCGGTCCGTGCACGCGCACGGCGGCAAGGTCGTCGGCGTCCTCCCTCAATCCCTGCGGGTGAAGGAGATCGCCTACGCCGCCGCCGATGAGCTCGTCATCACCAGCGACCTCCGGGAGCGCAAGGCAGTCATGGAGGCCCGCTCTGACGCCTTCCTCGCGCTCCCCGGCGGCTTCGGCACCCTCGAAGAGATGATAGAGGTCCTGACCCTCAAGCAGCTCGACCTCCACCGCAAGGCGCTCGCCTGGGTCAACGTGAACGGCTTCTTCGATCCCCTGCTGGCCATGTTCGAGCGGCTTTACGCCGAGCGGTTCGCGAAGCCAGAGTATGCCGGCCTGTATCACGTCGCGCCGTCCCCCGCCGAAGCACTCGACTACATCGAGACCTACCGGTGGCACGACACGGGGTCGAAGTGGTGGTGATAGTAGGTCCGAGGTCCGAGGTCCGAGGGTTTGGTATCGTTACGGCGCAACCGACCTTTTGACCGCGAGGCTCCGCTATGTCCGCACCCCTTCGCTTTGGCTGGTACATCCCGACGCACGGCGACTCGTACACCGTCGGCGACCCGAAGACGCTGATCCCGCCTTCGAAGGAGTCGTTCATGCGGGTGGCCTACGCCGCGGAGAACGCCGGCTTCGACTACGCCCTCGTGCCGGTGGCAACCGGCTGCTGGGAAGCCTGGATCTCCACGGCCATGATGTCGGCGAAAACCGAGCGACTGAAGATGCTGGTGGCTGCCCGCCCCGGCCTCATCGCCCCGGCCCAAATGGCGAAGATGATCGCAACGTTCGACCAGATGAGCGAGGGCCGCGTGTACGTGAACCTGATCGCCGGCGGGGGCTACGCCGAGATGGCGGCCGACGGCGTCTTCATCGGCCACGACGAGCGCTATGAGGCGATGGACGAGACCGTGACCCTCATGAAACTGCTCTGGACGGCCGATAGGCCCGTGACCTGGGAGGGGAAGCACTACAAGATCGAGGCGGGGGATTGCCGCCCGCGGCCGTACCAGCAGCCCTACCCGCCGTTCTACATCGGGGGCATCTCGCCCGCCGCCGTAGATGTTGGGGCGAAACACGCCGATGTCTACCTCTTCTGGGGGAACACACCGGAACAGATCGTGGTCGACATCGCGGCGGTTCGGGAACGCGCGGCCTTCTACGGCAGGGCCGAGGGGCTTCGCTACGGCATGCGGTTCCAGGTGTTGGTACGGGAGACGGAGGAGGAGGCCTGGAAGGCCGCGGACGCGCTCATCGCGAACGCGACGGAACGGGCGCGCGAAGTTCGGATGCAGGGCCTGGGCAGCGAATCGCACGCGGACGGCAGGATGCGCGAGTTCGCGCTCACGACGGCCGACCAGGGGTACCGGATCGCGCCCCACCTCTGGGCGGGGATCACGACGGTGCGGCACGGCGCGGGGGTGATGATCGTGGGGAACCCGGCCCAGGTAGCGGAGACGATCGAGCAGTTCATCGCCATCGGCTGCTCGGAGTTCTGTCTCTCCGGCTACCCGCACTACGAAGAGGCGGAGCGCTTTGGGCGGCTGGTGATGCCGTACTTCCGCGACCGCCTGGCGGTTTAGACGCCTCGCGTCTCGCGTCTACCGTCTCTCGTCGACCAGGCGCTGCCAGCTGTTGGTGCTGAAGATGTCTTCATCGGCGGGACTGCGCTGGCCGAGGGCGAGACGGTGGCCACCGGCGGCGCCGATCATGGCGGCGTTGTCGGTGCAGTAGCGGGGGGGCGGGATGCGGACCTCGACCGGTGATCGGCGCTGGATCTCGGCGCGGAGGCGGGTGTTCGATGCCACCCCACCGCCCAGGAGCACCTGGACCACGCCGAGTTCACGGGCGAGGCGCGAGACCTTGCCGGCGAGGACATCGACGACGGCTTCCTGGAACTCCCAGGCGACTTCGGGCACGGGGTACTTGTTCGCGCGGACGACGTGAAGGACGGCAGTCTTGAGGCCGCTGAAGCTGAAGTCAAACGTGCCCGGGATCCAGGCGCGGGGGAGCTTGAGGCTGCTGGCGCCGCCCTCTTCGGCGGCCCTGGCGATGGAGGGGCCGCCGGGGAAGGGGAGGCCGAGGAGGCGCCCGGCCTTGTCGAAGGCTTCGCCGGCGGCGTCGTCGCGTGTACCGCCGAGGCGTTCGTACTGGCCGTGGGAGCGCATGAGCACCAGATCTGTGTGTCCGCCGGAGACGACGAGGCAGAGGGCAGGGAAACGCGGCTCTTCACCATCGCCGAGCCAGTTGGCGTAAACGTGACCTTCCAGGTGGTTAACGCCGAGGAAGGGGAGTTCGCGGCCGAAGGCGAGGGCCTTGGCGAAGTTGTACCCGACGAGGAGCGAGCCAGAGAGGCCGGGGCCGCGTGTCGCGACGACGGCCTCGATCTGGTCGAGGGTGCAGGCGGCCGCGGTAAGGGCTTCCTGAACGATCGGACCGATCTTGACGAGGTGCTGGCGGCTGGCGACTTCGGGGACGATGCCGCCGTACTTCGCGTGGAGGTCGACCTGGCTGGCGACGGCGGAGGAGAGGACGGTACGGCCGTCGTCGATGACGGCGGCGGCGGTTTCGTCGCAGGAGGATTCGATGGCGAGAAGGCGCATGGGCTGGAGTCGAGTGTAGGGAGTGGGTGGGGGAAGGGCGAAGACGGGTGATCCGGGCGTTTACCGGACCGTGGTATCATGGCTTCGATATGGCGAACCAGCCCAAGCCGCCCGTGCCCCCTCCGCCAGCACCTCCCGGGACAACACTCTCTACGAGCAATTTAGACCT
>CAZQCR010000340.1:0-3284 GCA_964591745.1 uncultured Anaerolineaceae bacterium | reverse complement strand
TACCGATCACTCTCTCAGCAATTCAGATACCATCTTCTGGGGCGCGGTACTAAGCTTCCCCAATTCCGGGGCGCAAAATGAAGAGAGGACGCCCCGCAGGGCGTCCTCTCTTCATTACCAACGGCCAGCGGCCAAAGGCCAACGGCTAGTCGAACATGATCACGGAGCGGTTGACTTCGCCGCCCTTGAGGGCGTCGTAGGCCTCGTTGATCTTGTCGAGCGGGTAGCGGCGGGAGATGAGTTCGTCCACCTTCAGCCGCTTCTGGCGATAGAGCTCCATCAGCCACGGCATGTCGTAGGTCTGGCGAGTAGAGCCGTAGTAGCTCCCGACCATGCCCTTTTCGCCGAGGAAAGCGATTCCGGCCTGGGGAAGGGTGAGGTCTTCCATCATCGGGAGCATGCCGACGATGACCGCCTGGCCGCCGCGCCTGGCCATCGCGAAGCACTGCTGGGCCGTCTTCATCAGCCCGATGGCTTCGAACGCGTAATCGACACCGCCACCGGTGAGCGCCAGCACCTGCTCGATGGCGTCGCCCTTGGAGGCGTCCACGACATCGGTCGCGCCGAACTCTCGGGCAGAGGCGAGCTTGTTTTCGAGCATGTCGACGGCGATGATCCGCGAGGCGCCCGCGAGGGCCGCGCCCTGGATGATGTTGAGGCCGACGCCACCGCAGCCGACGACGGCAACAGTCTGGCCGACCTGGAGCTTGACGGTGTTCGTGACCGCGCCGACGCCGGTCATGACCGAGCAGCCGACGAGGCAGGCGACGTCCATCGGGACCGCGTCTGGCACGTGAACGCAGGCTTTCGCGCTCACCAGCTGGTGAGTGGCGAACGCTGACATGCCGGCGAACTGCATGCTCGGCGTGCCGCCGATCTTGAGGCGTCCGAGCCGCTGCTGGTCTGCGGAGTTGGTGCAGAGGTTCGGGCGGCCGGTGATGCAGCGATCACAGTTTCCGCAGGACTGCTGGAAGGCGATGACGCAGCGGTCACCAGGCTTCACGTTCGTGACGCCTTCGCCCACTTTCTCGACGATGCCGGCGCTTTCGTGGCCGAGGACGGCGGGCAGCGGGTACATCCACTTGCCCTCCATGAAATGAAGGTCCGAGTGGCAGACGCCGGAGGCGCTCGTCTTGAGCAGGACCTCGCCTGCCTGGGGGTCGTCGAGTTCGATGTCCTGGATCTGGAGCGGCTGGTTGACGCCGTAGAGGACGGCGGCCTTTGCGATTGTGGGCATAATCTTCCTCCTTCGGAAAGCCCTCGGATTGTTACAGAGCGCGGGGCAGGAACGCAAAGGTGACAGCGGAGCGAGGGCGGCGCCGATTCTGCTAGAGTTGGGGGATGGAAGCGCTCGAATCGGAGATCCTGGCGGCCGTCCGGCAACTGGACGAATCACAGCAACAGCGGTTGTTGATTCATATCGGCCAAATGGTCGATGAGCCATCGGCGGAGGAGCTTGCTTCCGCCGCGGAAGCACTGAAGGATCTCTACGTCCCTGGTGGGCCACTCGATCTGTGGGGTGAACTGGCCGACGGCGCGGCCCTGGCGGCCTCACGGGCAAAGGCGGGGTGAAGAGGGGCGAGGTTTGGCTGGTCGATTTCGAGCCAGCCCGCGGCGCTGAGATACGAAAGCGACGGCCAGCGCTGGTTCTGAGCAGTGACGATGTCGGCGTTCTTCCACTTCGTGTGGTCGTCCCGTTCACTGACCGTGCGGCGCGACATCGACGTGGAGCCTGGCTTGTGCCAGTCGAGCCGACTGGGACGAATGGCCTGGTGAAGCCGTCGTCAGCCGATACGCTCCAGCTGAGGTCCATGACCGCGGAGCGATTCATCCGGCGTCTTGGCGAGATCTCTGACGAGGATCTCCTGCGCATCGAAGGCGGAATCAAAACCGTACTCGGCCTCGCCTGACCGCGCGGCGCGGAACCGCTAGAATCCCGGCCATGGCTGAACTCCCACTCGCCGGTATCCGCGTCTGCGACCTCACCTGGATCATCGCCGGGCCGACTGCGACGCGCGTCCTCGCCGATTTCGGGGCCGAAGTGATCCGGATCGAGCATGGCCAATCCATCGACGCGATTCGGCTCGGCCGGCCGATCGTTGGCGACGCGCCGACGCTGAACAACTCGGGGTTCTTCAACTACTTCAACCGGAACAAGAAGAGCGTGTTGCTGAATGTCCGCCACCCCATGGGCATGGACGTCCTCAAGCGGATCATCGCCGCCAGCGACGTCGTCGTAGAGAACTTCTCGAGCGGCGTCATGACCTCCTGGGAGCTGGACTACCCGCAGCTGCGGGAGCTCAAGCCGGACATCATCTACTGCTCGATCTCCGGCTTCGGCCATTCGGGGCGCGATAAAGCGTTCACGACCTGGGGGCCGACCGCGCAGGCGCTGAGCGGCCTCACCCTCACCTCGGGCCTGCCGGGCAAGCCGCCAGCGGGCTGGGGCTTCAGCTACATGGACCACACGGCCGGCTACACGGCCGCCAGCGCGATCCTGATGGCCCTCCACCACCGCAACAAGACCGGCGAAGGCCAGCACATCGACATCTCCCAGGTGGAGGCCGGGATCGTCCTCAACGGTCCGGCGGTGTTGGACTACAGCGTGAACGGGCGCAAGTGGCGGCGCGATGGCATGCCGCCCGGCAACCGCGCCTGGGAGCCGGCAGTGGCGCCGCACAACACCTACCCCTGCGCCGGCGAGGACCGCTGGCTGGCGATCGCCTGTATGAACGACGCCGAGTGGGTCGCGCTCGTACGGGCGATGGACGAGCCGCTCTGGGCCGCCGATGTCCGCTTTCGCAGCAACGAGGCGCGAATCGCCAACCAGGACGAGCTGGACGAACGGATCGGCGAGTGGACGAGCGAGCTCGAGGACTACGAGGCCATGGAGATCCTCCAGGCGGCCGGCGTGCGGGCCGGCGTCTGCCAGAAGGCGAGCGACCGCTTCGAGCGCGACCCCCAGCTGAAGGCGCGCGACTGGTGGGCGCGGATGGACCACCCGGAGCTCGGGGAGAACGACTTCGACGGCGTGCTCCCCCGGCTCTCGGCCACACCGGGCGCGTTGCGGACCGCCTCGCCGATCCTCGGCGCGGACACCTGGGGAGTGCTGGAAGAGGTCGCCGGGTTCACGCCCGAGGAGATCGCCGAGTATGAAGCGATGGGGGTGTTGATGTGACCGGGCCGCTCGCCGATGTCCGCGTCATCGAGGTCTGCAACGAACTGGGCCAGTACGCGGGCAAGCTGCTGGCCGATATGGGCGCCGACGTGATCAAGGTCGAGCC
>CAZQCR010000339.1:0-3294 GCA_964591745.1 uncultured Anaerolineaceae bacterium | reverse complement strand
GCCAGCTCGCGTTCGAACCAGCGCGTAGCTTCGCGCAGCTTCGGCCCGTTCCAATCCGCGATGACCGCGTCCTCCTTGCCAACAAAGTAGCGGGCGTGGAGGTCGCGAACCTCGTCGCTCGAACCGCTCCTGGTGAGCTGTTCGACAGCGAACTGGCGAATCGTCTCCAGCATCCCGTAGCGCGTCGCATCCCCGGATGCCTCGGCCGTCAGCAGCGACTTGCGCACGAGGGCGTCCAACAGGTCCAGGACGGCGTATTCGTCCAGCTCGCCACCGCCGCCGACGGCAACCGCGCCATCCAGCTCGAAGCCCCCGGCGAAGACCGAGCAGCGATTGAGGAGTAATCGCTCATTCGCATCGAGGAGGTCGTAGGACCACTGGACGGCGTGACGCAGCGTCTGGTGGCGTTCAAGGCCACGTCGCCCACCGGCAAGCAGCCGGAAGCGGTCGCCGAGACGATCGCGTACCTCAGCGGGCCGCATGGACACCATTCGCGCAGCCGCAAGTTCGATCGCCAGCGGTATGCCATCAAGGCGGCGGCAGATCTCGACGACGGCCACGGCATCGGCCTCTCGTTCGAGCGTGAAGCGGGGCGAAACCGCACAGGCGCGTTCGACGAACAGCTTCACGCCTGGCGAATCGTTCCCTTCGCTGACAGCAAGCGAGGGCACGGGCCAGAGATGCTCGGCAGAAAGCCGCAGCCCTTCACGGCTTGTCGCCAGCACCTTCACCGTCTTCGAACGTTCGAAGATCGCTTCGACGATGTTTGCCGCCGCATCGAGCACATGCTCGCAGTTATCGAGAACGAGCAGGCGGTAGCGCCCCGCCAGCGCCTCGGCGACGCTTTCCGCGACAGACTTGCCGGGCTGCTGAACGATGCCGAGCGCGTTCGCGACGGCATCGGCGACGACGGCAGGGTCGCCGACCGGTGCGAGTTCGACGACGAAGACGCCTTCGGGAAAGTCAGGCACCAGTTCCGCCGCCACTTGCAGGGCCAGCCGCGTCTTGCCCACGCCGCCCACGCCCGTAAGCGTGACGAGCCGGTTCGCCCGAACAGCTTCGACGAGTTCGGCTACTTCCCCTTCGCGTCCGATGAAGCTGGTGGCCTGCGGCCGGAGGTTGCCCGGCACAGTATCGACCGTGCGCAGCGCCGGGAACTGCTCGCGCAGCCCCTCGGCCCGCACCTGGAAGATGCGCTGAGCCCCGGAGAGGTCGCGCAGCCGCCGTTCGCCCAGGTCGAGGAGGTCGACACCGGACAGCATCGACGCCGTGGCGTTCGCAAGGAGGACCTGCCCGCCATGGCCCGCCGCCATCACGCGCGCCGCCCGGTTCAGCGTCGGGCCGAAGTAGTCGTCACCGCGCAGTTCGGCCTCGCCCGTGGCGATACCCATCCGCACCGGCAGTTCGAGTGCTCGCTGAGCATCGATCGCCGCAAGGACCGCCCCGTTCGGCGACGAGAACGCGGCCAGGACGCCGTCACCGGTGTGCTTGAACAGCCATCCGCCCTGCCCTTCGATCGCCGTCCGCAACACCTCATCGTGGCGGGCCAGACCCTCGCCCATCTCCACGGTCTGCGCCTCCCAGCGCCCGGTCGAGCCCTCGATGTCCGTGAAGAGAAAGGTGACGATGCCCGTCGGTCGTGTTTCGCTCATGCGCCGCAGTATCGCACGGATCGCAACGGCTTCGCGCGCCCCCACTCCGATACTCCGGCACTCCGTTACTCCGTTACTCTCGCCTCCCCCTCGCGCCTCCCGTCTATCGTCTATCCTCTACCCGTGATCTACCTCGACCACGCCGCAACCACCCCCGTCCGCCCCCAGGCCCGGGACGCCATGCTCCCCTTCTTCGGCGCCGAGTTCGGCAACCCCAGCGGCCTCTACAGCGTCGGCCGCCGCGCCCAGGCCGCCGTCGATCACGCCCGCGCCCGGGTCGCAACCGCCCTCAACGCGCGCCCCACCGAAATCCTCTTCACCAGCGGCGGCACCGAAAGCATCAACTCCGCCACCATCGGCATCGCCTCCGCCATGCGCCGCGCCGGCGCCGGACATCACGTCATTACCACCGCCGTCGAACACCACGCCGGTATCCATTGTGCCCAGTTCCTCGAAGAGCAGGGCTTCGAAGTCACCTACATCGGCTGCGACGCCCAGGGTCGGGTGGATATCGACGAGTTCGAAGCCGCCCTCCGGCCCGAGACCGTCCTCGCCAGCGTCATGCTCGCCAACAACGAAGTCGGCACGCTACAGCCCGTCGCCGAGATCGCCGCCCTCCTCCGCGGCTATACCCGCCTCCATCAGCACCGCGTCCTCCTCCATACCGACGCCGTCCAGGCGCCCGGGTGGCTCCCCCTCGATGTCGAAGCGCTCGGCGTCGATGCCCTCAGCCTCTCCGCCCACAAATTCGGGGGGCCGAAAGGGTCCGGCGTCCTCTTCCTCCGCCGCGGCACGCCCTTCCGCCAGCTCCTTCACGGCGGCGGTCAGGAATCGCAGAAGCGCGCCGGCACAGAGAACGTCGCGGGCATCGCCGGCGCCGGTGTCGCCCTCGAACTCGCCTCCGCCGGCATCGCCGAACGTAGCCGCCGCGTGCGAACCCTCCGCGACCTCCTCCGCGACGGCATCCTCGCCGGCGTGCCCGGCGCCACCCTCAACGGCTGCCAGGAGCACTGCCTCCCCAACAACCTCAACATCTCCTTCCCCGGCATCGAAAGCGACGCCCTCGTCGCCGCCCTCGACGCTCGCGGCATCGCCGCCAGCTCCGGCAGCGCCTGTTCGAACTCCACCTGGGAGCCCTCCCACGTTCTCATGGCGATGGGCGTCCCCATTCGCCGCGCCGTCGCCAGCGTCCGTTTCAGCCTCGGCGAAGCCACCACCGAGCCCGACGTCCGCGAAGCCTCCATCGCCGTCGCCGAAGAGCTTGCGCGGATCCGTTCCGGAGCACTCGCCACCACGACATAAGGAGCGACCGATGACGGACGCCCCCACGGTCGAAGTCCACCCGCTCACCAGCGAGCGCTGGCCCGACCTCGAAGCTGTCTTCGGCCCAAACGGCGCCACCAGCGGCTGCTGGTGCATGTGGTTCCGGCAGACCAACGCCGAATACGAACGCGACCACGGCGAACCGAACCGCCGGGCTCTCAGGGCGATCGTCGAAGGCGGCGCCGTCCCCGGGCTCCTCGCCTACGTCGATGGTGTACCAGCCGCCTGGGTCGCCGTCGAACCCCGAGAACGCTACCCCCGCCTCGCCCGTTCCCGCGTGACGAAGCCGCTCGCCGGCCAGGAGGGCTGGGCCGTCACC
>CAZQCR010000338.1:0-3294 GCA_964591745.1 uncultured Anaerolineaceae bacterium | reverse complement strand
GAGCGTCCGCGCGTAGCCTCTCACGCGATCCGCCCCAACCTGGAGGCCTTCGAGGCGTGGACGTCACGGAGCCCGCGGACCTCGCGCCCGCGGTCCGCTTCCCAGGCTGGCAGGACCTTCTTCAGGCCGTTCACCACCTCTGGATCAAGGGTGCCCGCCGCGGCCTCGCGGAGGAGGAAAGCCACGGCCTCGTCGCGGGTCATTGCCGCACGATACGGACGGCTCGTCGCGAGTGCGTCATAGACATCGGCGACGGAGACGATTCGCGGAAAGATGGTGATTTCATCGCCCGAAAGCTGCGCGGGATATCCGGATCCGTTCAGCCGCTCGTGATGCTCGCCCACGATGGCGAGAACCTCTGGTGAAAGGTCGGCGGGTGCGAGAATGCGAAGCCCGATCGCCGGATGCTCTTCGATCAGTGCGCGTTCCTCGGCGGTGAGCGCACCCTGCTTCAGGAGAACGCTGTCACGAATTCCGATCTTGCCGATATCGTGGAGGTAGCCGCCCACACGAAGGTGCTGGAGCCGGTTACTGGCCAGGCCGAGTTCACGGCCAATCTGGTATGCAAGGTCGCCAACGCGGGTGGAGTGGCCCGCCGTGTAGGGGTCGCGGGCATCAATCGCCGAAGCGAGCGCTCCGATCGTGGCGAGGTGTTGACGCTGAAGGCGGGCGGCCATGACATCGAACGTCGACGCCAGAACGCCGATCTCGTCCGTCCCGTGCACTCCAGTCCTGGCGCTCAGGTCGCCTCCCGCGAGCTGGCGGGCGGCGACCACAACGCGCAGGAGCGGGATAGCGAAGTGACGGGCGACGAGCAGGCCAATGCCGAGAACCAGCAGCGTGACGGCGCCAAAGATCAGTCCCATCTCCCATCGGGCGGCCGAGCCCGCGCTGGAGATGAAGCCTGTCGGCAGGGCCACGGCGTAACGGCCGACGACTTCGTTCCGAAGCCGGAGGTCGGCAACGAGGAAATCGTACCCGCGCCCGAAGAGCGTGTGTTCGAATCGCACCGTGCTGCCGACAGGGGCGGCGCCTCGGCTCGCGAGTCCGGGGCGGTCGTTGTCGTCCACGGCAAAGGTCGTACCGAGCAGCTCACTGTCGGTCGTGTAGAGCGTGACATCGGCCAGGGCCTCCGCCTTGATGCCCGCCAGGAGCGAGTCCACGAGTGTGCCAACGAGGACAACGCCGACGACCAAATCGCCGTCCTTGACTGGTGCAGCGGTGTAAATGGCAGGGCCGTCGGCAGTCCAGACGAGCTGCGCCCACCGGTCTCCCGAGCCATCTGAGCGTCCGGCGAGTACATCACCAACGATCGACCAGGCCAGATACGGTTCAATGGCCATCGAAGGTTCGAAGCGCCCGGTACCACGCGCTCCGAAGAGCAGAGTGCCGTCCCTCCCGAGAACCTCGAGGCGGTCGACGCGAACGTTGGAACCAACCGGCCCAACCAATCGCGCGACGGCCTCCGCATCGAAGGAGGCGACCGCTTCGGTCACGCCCTCGGTATAGACGACGGCTCGAATGGCGCCAAGATGGTGGCGCTCCTTGCGAACCACAGCGTCGGAGGCGACCCGGGATGACTCGATGAGTTGGGCGGAGAAACGCTCTTCGAGGGAACCGGTGACGAGGCGGGTGACGAGGAAGCTGCCAAGTACCGCGAACGCGGCTGTGAGGAGGGCATACGGGGCCATGATCTTCCAGCGGATTCCGCGCTGAAGGAACCTGGGGACCCGTCGAGCCGGTGCGTTAGGTGGCATCCCCTGAAGAATCGACGGTTGGCAGGTGGACGCGCAGGGACAACTGAGTTGCGCCCACTACGGGAGGACGGACACCCGACCGGTGCCGATCACGCATCCCGAAAGGCAGCTGCCGGCGAGCGGCTACGTCAGTCGTCGGCGAGGGGGAGCTGGCCGTTGAGGGGCGCGGGCGAGGCGCCGTTGGTGCCGGCGGTGCGAACTGGAGTCTCGTCCTGGAGGGCGAAGGCGGCGATGGAGGCGACCTGATCACCTTCGCCGACGACCATGACGGTGACGCCCTGGGTGTTGCGCCCGATGCGGCTGATCGAATCGACGCGGGTGCGGATGACGATGCCGCCGATCGAGACGAGAAGCAGGTGCTGCTCCGCTTCGACGGTCTTGCAGGCGGCGACCTTGCCGGTGCGATCGGTGACGTTGAGGGTGCGAACGCCCTGGCCTCCGCGGTCCTGGACGGGGTACTCGCCGAGCGAGGTGCGCTTGCCGAAGCCCTTTTCGGAGATGATCAGGAGATCCTGGCCTTCGTCAGTAGTCTCGACGCCGACGACGTAGCCGCCGGCCGGGAGGCGCATGCCGCGGACGCCGCCGCTGGTGCGGCTGGCATCGCGGAGGTCGTCGATCTTGAAGCGGATGGCCTGGCCTTCGCTCGAGACGAGGACGACCTCGGTGTTGTCGGTGGCGATCTTGACGGCGATCAGCTGGTCGGTCTCGTCGAGGCGCATGGCGATCTTGCCGTTGCGGCGGACCTCTTCGAATTCGCTGAGCTTGGTCTTCTTGATCACGCCGTCGCGAGTGGCGAGGAGGAGGAAGTCCTTGGCGTAGTCCTTCACGGCGATGATGGCGGTGACGCGTTCGCCGTTGTCGACCTCGATGAGGTTCACGACGGGTGTGCCCTTGGACTGCTTCTTGAGGTCGGGGACGTCGTAGGCGCGGAGGTGGTAGACCTTGCCGCGATCGGTGAAGAAGAGGAGGTTGTCGTGCGTATCGCAGACAACGAGCTTCATAACGGCGTCTTCTTCGCGAATAGCGGCGCCGCGGCTGCCCTTGCCGCCGCGCTGCTGGACGCGGAACTCTTCGAGGGCCATGCGCTTGATGTAGTTGCGGATGCTGAGGGTGAGGACGCTCTCCTGGTGGGCGATGAGGTCTTCTTCCTTGAAGTCCTCGGCATCGGCTTCGACGATCTCGGTGCGGCGGGCGTCGCCGAACTTCTTCTTCATCTCGGTCAGGTCGTCGCGGATGAGGAAGTCGATCTTGCGGGGGTTGGCGAGGAGATCTTCGAGGTAGTTGATGCGGGAGATGATCTCGGCGTACTCGTCCTGGAGGGCCTGGCGTTCGAGCGCGGCGAGGCGGCGCAGCTGCATATCGAGGATGGCGCGGGCCTGGAGCTCGCTGAAGGTGAAGGGGTTGGCCGTGGTGAGCTGCCGGGAGATGGCGGCGGAGGTGGCGGCGGGGAGGCGGGTGGCCTGGATGGCGCCGACGCCCTGGCGCAGGTCGCGGGCGTTCTCGGCGGATTCGGCGGCGCGAATCGCGGCGATCACGA
>CAZQCR010000337.1:0-3314 GCA_964591745.1 uncultured Anaerolineaceae bacterium | reverse complement strand
GCCTTCGGTGCTCAGGTCCTCGTCGACTTCGGGCCAGTGGATGCCGAACCCGCCGCCTTCTATCTGCCAGTTCGCCCGCTGTGATGGCGTCGCGTGCAGGAGGCGCGGAAACCAGGCGAGCGGCACGGAGATGGTTCGGCCGTCCATCAGATCGACAATCAGGCTGTGTTCGTCCAATCGGACAGCTTTCACGGCCTGGCCGGGGTTAGGTCCTGCGGAACTCATCCCATGCCTCCAACAGCGCGTCTTCGTTCCCGAGGACGATGGCTTCGATTATACCAAGCTCTCGCGCCGAGAAACCGAAGTTGCGAGCGACCAGGACCGGCCGGAGCCAGAGCTTGGCACTCTGCCGATCGCGTTCAACGTGGATGTGCGCCGGTTCGTCCCTTTCATTGCTGTAGAAGTGCAACCGATACGGGCCGGACCGCAGGACCGTTGGCATCAGAGCCCCTTCCAGGCCTCCAGGCGCCGCATGCCCTCCTCCAGGCGGTCGTCCGGGGTGGTGACGCTGAGGCGAATGTAGCCTTCGCCGTTCAGGCCGTAGCCGCGGCCGGGCGTAACCACGACGCCGATATCTTCGATCAGGCGGGCGGCGTATTCGGCGCTGGTCACCCCGGCCGGGAGCTTCGCCCAGACGTAGAGCGAGGCCTTCGGCAGGTCGACTTCGAGGCCGACGCGGCGCAGGACCTCGACGATCCGGTCGCGGCGATGCTGGTAGATGGCGTTATGTTCATCGACGCACTCCTGGGGACCGTAAACGGCTTCGATCGCCATGCGCTGAACGGCCTGGGGGATGCCGCTATCGATGTTCGACTTCACCCGCATCAGGGCGTCAACCATCTCGCGGTTGCCGACAACCATGCCGATCCGCCAGCCGGTCATGTTGTAGATCTTCGACCACGAGTTGAACTCGATGGCCACATCTTTGGCGCCCGGCACCTGGAAGATGGAGATGGGCTTATAGCCGTCGAAGGCGACATCGCAGTAGGGGTTGTCGTGGAGGATGGCGACGTCGTACTTCCTGGCGAAGGCCACCGCCTTCTCGAAGAAGGCGAGGTCGGCGACGGCGCCGGTGGGGTTGTTGGGGTAGTTGAGCCAGAGGACCTTCGCCTTGCGGGCGATGTCCTCGGGGATGGCGTCGAGGTTGGGCTTCCAGCCGCTTTCGCGCGTGCAGTCGAGCTTGTAGCTGGTGCCGCCAGCGAACATCGTGCCCGTTTCGTAGACGGGGTAGCCAGGGTCGGGCATGAGGGCGATGTCGCCGGGATCGATGAAGCAGAGGGAGATGTGGGCGATGCCCTCCTTCGACCCGATCAGGGGGAGCGTCTCCTTCATCGGTTCGAAGCGGGTCTCGAAGCGGCGGAAGTACCAGTCGCTGATCGCCTGGCCGAGCTCCGGGAGCCCTTCGGACTCGGGGTAGCGATGGTTCGCCGGGTCATCCGCGGCCTGGTGGAGGGCGTCGAGGATGTGGGGCGGTGTCGGCAGGTCGGGGTCGCCGATGCCGAAGGTGACGATATCGACGCCGGCGGCGCGCTTGGCCGCGATCTTCTTGGAGATCTCGGCGAACAGGTAGGGAGGGAGCGCTTCGACGCGCTTCGCGAGTTTCATGAGAGACTCCGGAGGGCCGTTGGCCGTCAGCCGCTGGCCGCTACGGCCCGAGCTTCCGAAACCGGCAAGTATGCCCGCGATGGTACCGAGCGGCACGAGTGTGGGCGAACCTGGCGTGCGGTAAACCCGATCGTGGGGTTGGCGGACCGTGCGGTTCTTCCGTGACGTCTAGCGGTAGCGACGCTCGGTCCGGATCGTCTCGGCGCTCCTGGGCACAATGGAGATGGTGC
Organism: uncultured Anaerolineaceae bacterium; assembly: GCA_964591745.1. GTDB lineage: Bacteria > Chloroflexota > Dehalococcoidia > Tepidiformales > Tepidiformaceae > JANMTH01. Next base: position 1,479 of record CAZQCR010000337.1, on the reverse strand, counting down.
CATCGACCTCGAGGACGGCCAGCTTCACCTCCTCCAGCCCGCTGAGGCCGTTCTCGCGGATGGCCTGTTCCAGTTCGAGCGCGTCAACGCCCTCGTGGCTTGCGTTCTTCTCCATCACTTTTCCAGCGGCGATCAAAACGACCGGATGTCCCTCCACCATCGAGCGGATGTAGCTGTTGCGCTGCCGCACCTGGGCAACGACCATGTTCGTTCCGAGCAGTGCCGCGGCTGCCAGGAGCCCTCCGATGAGCGACGTATCGGGGCCTACCATCGCGTTCTGCACGGCGTTCGCGATCAGCAGGATAACCACAAGGTCGAAGGGGGCCATCTGTCCGATCTGGCGCTTCCCCGTGAGCCGAAAGCCGACGATTAGCGCGGTGTAGATGAGGGCCGTCCTCAAGAGTATCTCCCACCAGTCCGTACCGAGATCGAACATCAGGACCTCCCGAGGGGCAGCAATGCCTCACGCCCTCTGCCGTGCACCATACACCCCTCTCCTGCCGCTCGAAGGCCGGTGCCGATCCTGTGGATCAGGCCGCAGCCGCGTCGCGGGAGAGGGGGTCGAGGGCGGCGAACATCTCTTCGAAGCTGGTGAACTTGAGGCGGGGGCGGCCGATGCGCTCACCGGCGGCAAGTTCGAGGGCGTCGAGGCGCTGCCAGTCGTCGAAGGTGAGGTAGGGCTGGCCGCTGGCCGCGAAGAGGGCCGGGATGGCCTCGGCAGAGGGACGACCGGAGCCGAAGACGCGGCCGGCGAGGGCGTCTTCGGCCATGGCCCGCACGGTCTCGACGGAGTCTGGCTTGTTGGTGCCGATGACGCCGGATGGGCCGCGCTTTATCCAGCCGGTCACGTACTGGCCGACGATGGCCTCCTCCGTGGCGGGGTCGATGACGCGGCCGGCCTGGTTGAGGATGACGCCCCAGCGTTCGTGGAAGGGGATACCGGGGAGTGGGACGCCGCGATAGCCGACGGAGCGGAAGACGAGGCTGGCCGGGAGCGTTTCGAACTGCTCCGTGGGTACCGCGACGACGGTGCCGGTGGCTGAGCGTTCGAGCGCGTTCCGCACGACCCGGACGGCCTGAACCGCGCCCTCGCCGTCATCGAGCAGCTCCGTCGGAGCGGCGAGGAAGCGGAGGTGGAGGCGGCGGGGATGGCCCAGTGGCGGGCGAGCGGCGTACTCCTCGAGGAGGGCGAGCTTGCGAACGACGGCCTTATCGCCCGCGGCTTCGATGTCGGCGCGGGTGGCGGAGTCGAGGGCCACCTCGTCCGCGCGGACGATGACATCGGCGCCCTGGAGGCCGCCGAGCTCTTTCAGCTCGGGCGTCGTGAACGCGGCCTGGGCCGGGCCCCGGCGGCCGAGAAGGTAGACTTCGCGAATGCGGCTGCGGCTGAGCGCTTCCACGGCGTGGGGCGCCATATCCGAAGCGCGAAGCTCCCCGGGCGTGAGGCAGAGGATGCGGGCGACATCGATGGCGACGTTG
>CAZQCR010000336.1:2158-3334 GCA_964591745.1 uncultured Anaerolineaceae bacterium | reverse complement strand
GGCGTACGTGCACGACCGCCTGGCCACGGGCGATGCCTGGCTGGCCGACGCCCGCAGCGCCGCCGAGTTCGATGGGCTTGTCAGCGGCTACAGCTACCTCGATCGCCGCGGACGGCTGCCCTCGGCCCTGCACATCGGTGATGCCGCCGACGACGCGCACCTGTACACGAACGAGGACGGGACGTTCCGGCACCCGGGAGAGGCCCTCCAGCGATGGGCGAAGGCGGGAATCGTCTCGACCGCCGGGCAGGGGGCGTTCGACCGGGAGGTCATCGTCTATTGCGGGAGTGGCTGGCGCTCCAGCGCGGCCGTCTTCGCGGCGTGGTTGCTCGGCTACGAGAACGTTCGAAACTTCTCTGACGGCTGGTGCGGCTGGAGCACGCGGTATGTGCGGGACGAAGCGGCCGTTGGGAGCACGCCGGGCTGGAGGCAGGAGGCGACGGCCAACCCGGTCGTGGAGGCTGGCGAACGCCCGAACAGCGTCGCCATCTCTTGAACCTTCGTAACCCGAGGGCGCACGATAGCCGTTCGACCCCACGCCGGAGGCCAACGCCCTATGACCGAAGCATCTACCGACCAAGTCGCCCTCGTCGTCGCCGCCCACCCGGACGACGGAGACTTCGGCGCGGCCGGCTGGACCGCACAAAGGGCGGCCGAAGGCTGGTCCGTCTATTTCCTGGTCTGCACGAACGGGGCGAAGGGCACTTCGGACCGGGAGATGACGCGCGAGCGGCTTATCGCCCTTCGCCGCGAAGAGCAACGGGAGGCGTGCCGCCGGATGGGCGCCGTCGATGTCTTCTACCTCGACAACGAGGACGGCGAGCTGGTCTACGACCGCCGCTTCCTCGAGCAGGTGGTCCGGCACATCCGCACGCTGCGGCCGCACACGGTGCTCACCCATGACCCGACGGACATCATCATCCGCGACAGCTTCATCAACCACCCGGACCACCGGGCGACGGGCACGGCGACGCTCGACGCCGTCTACCCAACGGCGCGGGACCACCTGAACTTCCCGGAGCACCTGGACGAAGGGATCGAGCCGCATAAGGTGCGGGAGGTGCTGCTCTGGAGCACGAACCAGCCGAACTTCGACATCGACATCAGCGGCGACGTGGACCGCAAGATCCACGCCCTGACGGCGCACGTCACACAATTCGGAAAGCAACAGGACTT
>CAZQCR010000336.1:0-2058 GCA_964591745.1 uncultured Anaerolineaceae bacterium | reverse complement strand
ATGGGCCCCACGGACGACCGTCCCGGCCGCTCCGTCTGGATAACACCGGGCGGCGGCATCGACCCCGGCGAATCGGTCGAGGATGCTGCCCGGCGCGAACTCTGGGAGGAGACGGGTCTGCGAGCGGAACTCGGGCCACTGATCTGGACGCGGTCGCATCGCTTCCTCTGGAACGGCCGCTTCCTCGAACAGCGCGAGACCTTCTTCCTGGTTCGCACACCGGCGATGGAGATCGCGACAGCGAACTGGACGGTCGAAGAGCGGACGGCCCTCGCAGACCACCACTGGTGGAGCGTTCCGGAGCTGTTGGCGAACGAGCAGGGCGTCTACTTCGCGCCACGCAGGCTGCCTGAACTGGCGAGGGCCTTGCTGAGCGAAGTCCCGCCTGTTCCGATCGACGCCGGGATATGACCGCCGAAACGGCCGCGCGGCTGGCGGAGCTGGCGCGGGCGGAAGGGTTCTCGGAAGTCCGGTTCGCGGCTGCGGGGGTGCTCGTGGAGGCGCGAGCGGCGGCCATCGCGGCGCGTACCGCGGGGCGGCTCGACGGCCTCGGCTGGATGACGGACGACTGGCTCACGCGAGCCACCGACCCGGTCGCCTTCCTCGCGGGAGCACGGACCGTCATCGTCCTGGCGCTGCCGTACGCGCCGGGTGCGGAACCATCGGCGGCCATCCCTGGCGAAGCCGCCCGCGGCCGCGTCGCCGCCTATGCGGTGGGACGCGACTACCACCGGGTCTTCGAATCGAAGCTGCGGCGGCTGGCCCGGGTCATCCGGGAGGAGTTCGCGGCCACGGCCCGCCCGACGGTTGACTACGGGCCGTTGCTGGAACGGCCGCTCGCGGCGCTTTCGGGCATGGGCTGGCAGGGCAAATCGACGATGCTACTCGTGCCCGGCGTTGGTCCGTGGGTGCTCCTTGGGGCGATCGCGACGAGCCTGGAGCTGCCGGTGGGCGAGCCCGTGCGCAAGAGCTGCGGTTCGTGTTCGCGCTGCATCGTCGCCTGCCCGACCGGCGCAATCTCGCCCGAAGGGAACGTGCTCGACGCGCGCCTGTGCATCAGCTACCACACGATCGAGAACCGCGGCGCCATCCCACGCGAGCTGCGGTCGAAGTTCGGTGCGTGGGTCTTCGGCTGTGACGACTGCCTGGCGTCGTGCCCGGTCGGGAGGCATGCAGGACCCGGGGCCGCGGAGCTGGCGCCGCGTCCCGGGGACGGGCCGGCGCCTGTGTTGGCGGAACTGCTGGCGCTCGACGAGGCGGCCTTCCTCAAACGGTTCCAGGGCCGCGCCATCATGCGAGCGAAGCGCGATGGGCTGGTGCGAAACGCCTGCATCGCCCTCGGGAATGTGGGCTCGGCCGCGGACCTGCCGGCGCTGGCGGGTGCCCTGAACGACGCCTCGCCGCTGGTGCGGGGCCACGCCGCCTGGGCGATCGGCGCGCTGGCGGTGAGGGAGGGAGTGGGGAAGCAGGCAGCCGTCTTGCTGGCGGCCCGGCGGCGGATCGAGGCCGACGATGCTGTAGTGGAGGAGATCGAGAGCGCGGCGGTACTCATCGCGCTTGGTCTTGATGCTATGATCGGGCAATGACCGCGCCACCGGTGGAAATCTCCACCCTCATCGAGACAATTCCGGGCGTGAACGGCGGGAAGCCGTTCGTCTCGAGCGCTGGCGTCTCCGTCCACCAGGTCTCCATCCTCTTAAACCAAGGAGCGACCCCCGAGGAGATCGTGAGGCGCTACGAAGGACTCACGCTGGCCGGAGTGTATGCCGCCCTCGCGCACTACTTCGCCAACCGGGAACGGATCGAGGCGGAGATCGACGCGCAGAACGCCATCGCGGCCGAAATGATGCGGCAGTACCCGGACGGCCGCCACGCATACGGTTGGCGCATCGAGCGGTAGGTGCTGGCGACGACTCCACGCGTAGTCCCGCGCGTCGATTGCGGACTACCAGCCAGCAGCTAATCCACCCTCTAGTTCAGCCGCTCGAAGATCGTGGCGATGCCCTGGCCCCCGCCGATGCAGAGGCTGACGATGCCGTAGCGGCCGCCGGTGCGCTC
>CAZQCR010000335.1:0-3344 GCA_964591745.1 uncultured Anaerolineaceae bacterium | reverse complement strand
AGCCGGCGAGGATTGCGGCCGAGCCGGCCGCAAGCGTCGCGCTCCCGGCGACGAACCGGCGCCGCGTTACGCGGCTACTATTCAGGCGTGTCCAATAGTTCTGGTTGTCCAAGTAGTTTCCCTCACTAGAACTGGTTTGTCTGCATCTGAACGCACGAAGGCAGAAGCGTTTCATGCAACTAATGCACACCAATCGGTTGGGATTGTGATGCGCCGTGCCGGACGAGTCAAGTTGTGCTGGCCGATCGGCCAGCCTCCCGCCGCCGCTTCCAGCCGCAAGGGGCCGGGGGCTGTCTTAGATCCCGCCTGAGAAGGTGTCGCAGCGGTCCGGGTCGCCCGATTCAAAGCCCCGCCGGAACCATTTGGAGCGCTGCTCTGATGTCCCGTGGGTGAAGGTATCGGGGTTCACCCGGCCGGTGGATTGCTTCTGCAGCCGGTCATCGCCAACGGCCGAGGCGGCGCCCAGGGCCTCGTCCAGGTCACCGCTTTCGTCAATGTCGCGGCCATAGACGGTGAAGGCCCAGACTCCCGCGAAGCAGTCCGCCTGGAGCTCCATCCGGACGGAGAGGTCGTTCGCCGACTTCGCGCTCTTCAGCTGCTGCTGCCGCACATCCGCCTCGATCCCGGTGATGGTCTGGATGTGGTGGCCAACCTCGTGGGCGATCACGTACGCCGTCGCGAAGTCGCCGGGCGCGTCGAACCGTGCCGCAAGCTCATCGAAAAACTCAAGATCGATATAGACCTTCTCGTCGGCTGGACAGTAGAACGGGCCGGTGGCCGAGCTGGCGGCGCCGCATTCGGAGGTTGTGCCCCCGCTGAAGAGGACGAGCTTCGCGATCCGGTATTCGCTCCCCGAGCGGGAGAAGACGCCGGTCCAGAACTCCTGGATGTCGTTGAAGGCTCTGATCGTAAATTTCCGGGCGTCCGCCTGGGCGTCGGGCGCCCCGGGGACGCTGCCACCGGCGCCAGCGCCCGGCGCCGGCTGGAGCTGGTTGAAGATGTCGGGGAGGCTGACTCCGGTGCCATCTCCGCCCCCGCCTGTGAGCTGGCCGCCGAAGACGACCGCAAGGATAGCGATGATCACGCCCGGAATGCCCAGCTTCATGGCGGCGCCACCGGCTGGCATGCGCCCGCCGCGCTGTCCACGGCGGTCCTCGACGTTCTCCTCGGAATCGGACATCCCGTCGGTCTTCAATGCGCGGCCTCCAGAGCCGCCACCGCAGCGGCCACTCGATTCTCAGGGTATTCTATCCCGCCAGCCACACGGCACCACGTCGCCAGGGGACGTGGTACTCGGGCGACTCAGTTCGTTCGTATACTGGCGGAGTGCGCCGGACGCCCTTGATCGCGGTCCTTGGCCTCGCCATGAGCGTGCTTGCCGCCTGTTCCGACGCCGGAGCGGCGACACAGTCCCGGCTCGTCCTTCCATCGCTGGCGGCGGACTCGGCCGCGCCACATGTGCGCACTTACGGCATGGGCTGGTTCGTGGCCGCGCCGGAGCCAACCGTCGAAGCGGTCATTGCGACCGTTCAGGCGATGGCGATGTCGGGTGACTACGTCCTTATTCAGCGTGAGGTGCCGTGGGACCGGATCCTGGCGGGCCAGACCATGGAGCAGGCCGCGACGGAGGACTACGACGAACTGATCGCCTTCGTACGCGGAAACGGCCTGCGGCTGGCGATGCTGGTCGATCCGTTGAACGGCCTCGACCGCAGGCAGGAAGGGGAGCTGTTGACCGCCGCGGGCCGCAGTCTGCTGGAGCCCGAGATCCTCGGTCTACACGAGGAGTGGGTGCGGTTGGTGGCCGGGCGATACAAACCGGATTACCTGGGGCTCGCCTCGGAGATCAACTCGCTGGCGGAACTGGGGAGCCTGGCCCTCTACGAGCGCATCCGGGAGATGGCGAATCACCTGGCGCCGCAGATCCGCAGCCTGAGCCCGGGCACGAAGGTCTTCATCTCGGTGCAGGCGGATGAAGCGTGGGGCAAGATTCCCCTGACCCCGGTCCGGCCAGTCGATCACTTCAACCTCGCGAACGAATTCGACATCGATGTCCTGGGGGTCAGCTCTTACCCGTCGTTCTTCTTCCAGGACCCTTCGGAGATCCCGCTCGACTACTACCAACGGTTCCGTCTCGCATCCGGAAAGCCGATCATCCAGGCAGAGGGAGGTTGGGCGAGCGCGGGAACACCATCCGACCCACGTTTCACGCCGGAGAAGCAGGTCTCGTACATCCGCCGGCTCTTCGACATCCTGGACGCTGCCGAAGCCGAACTCGTGATCCTGCTGATCTACGCAGACCTCGACCTGAGCCACCCGGGATGGGGCCCGGGCGTGAACGTTGGCCCCGGGCTCGGTGTCTTCGCCACCATGGGTCTCGCCACGCAAAGCTTCGAAGCGAAACCGGCGCTGCAGCATTGGCGGGAGCGTTTCCGCTGGACTCGGCGGCCGCCGTAGCGGGGCGTGGAGCGAGCCCGCATTCAGCGTAGCGTGCCCGGCTCATGGCCAGGCTCAGATCACGGTGGGCGGCCGGTACTCACCGAAGACGTCGCGCATCGCTCCGCAGATCTCGCCGAGGGTCGCGTAGACGCGGACGGCGTCGATGATCGGCGGCATCAGGTTCTCGGTGCCCTGGCAGGCGGCCTTGAGGGCGGCGAGCGAGGAGGCGACGGCCGCCTGGTCCCGTTCCGCCCGGTGGTGGGCGAGCCGCTCCAGCTGGTGTTCGACGAGCCGCCTATCGACGCTGAAGATCGACGGCCGCTTGACGCCGCCGTCATCCAGGTAGTCGTTCACGCCGACGATGATCTCCTGCTTCTCATCCACCCGCTGCTGGTACTGCCAGCTGGCCTCGGCGATCTGGGCCTGGATCCAGCCGGTCTCGATCGCCTTGACCGAACCGCCGGCGTCCTCGATCTGCTTCATGTAGGCGAGTGCCTGCTCTTCCAGCTGGTTCGTCAGGTGCTCGACGTAGTAGCTGCCGGCCATCGGGTCGATGGTGTCGGCGACGCCGGTTTCGTGGGCGATGATCTGCTGGGTGCGGAGGGCCATCCGCTGGGCCTCGTCGGTGGGCAGGGCCAGCGCTTCATCGAAGCAGCTCAGGGCGATGCTCTGGACGCCGCCGCAAACCGCCGCGAGCGTCTGCACGGCGGCCCGGACGATATTGTTCTCCGGCTGCTGGGCCATGAGCGTGCTGCCACCGGTCTGGGTGTGGGTGCGGAACATCATCGAGCGCGCGTCCTTCGCCCCGTACTTCTCCTTCAACATGCGCGCCCAGAGGCGGCGGAGCGCACGGTACTTCGCGATCTCTTCGAAGAAGTTGTTGTGGGTGTTGAAGATCCAGCTGA
>CAZQCR010000334.1:0-3348 GCA_964591745.1 uncultured Anaerolineaceae bacterium | reverse complement strand
GTACCGGGCTCTTCGATTCGATGGTCACGGCCGCCATGCCGGACAGTGGCCGCGAGTCCATCGCCCACCTGAAGGAGGCCACGCCCATCGAAGTTGGCCAGGCGCTGTGGGCGCCCTTCTTCGCCGCGAGCGATGCCGAACTGGCCGACCAGTTCGTCCGTTGGGCGCGCGCCCTCGCAGCTCAGCCGTCACTCATCATCGAATCGCAGGCGATGCCGGAGTATCACGCCGCCGTGCTCAAGCTCGCGCCATCAGTGCGGGTCGAAGTCGTGTCCTCGGGCCACTGGATCCACCTCGAACAGCCTGCCGCCTTCGAGGCACTCGTCCTCGATTTCGCTCGCACCGCCGCATGAGGTGCGGGTGGTACCTTCGGCCGGTAAGGTGGACCTCCCACTAAATTGACCGCCGACCAGGGAGACAACCATGCCCAGCACCGTAAACCGACAGCTCGTCCTTGCCAGCCGCCCTAAGGGAGCCATTGAGCCCGGGACGTTCACCCTCAAGGAGTCGCCCGTCCCGGACCTTGCCGAGGGACAGATGCTGGTCCGCACCATCTACGTCTCCATCGACCCCACCATGCGGGGCTGGCTGATCGACCAGCCCTCCTACCTTCCGCCGGTCCAGATCGGCGAGGTCATGCGGGCGGGCGGAGTCGGCGAGGTCGTCGCGTCTCGCCGTCCCGGGTTCGTTCCCGGCCAGGTGGTCCAGGGGATGACGGGGTGGCAGGAGTACTGCCTCACCGATGGCGCGGGGCTCGCGCCCATGTCCCCCGTGCAGCCCGGCCTGCCGCTGCCCCTGGCCATGAGCGTCTTCAACGCGACCGGCATGACCGCCTACTTTGGCATGATCGAGCTCGGCCAGCCCAAACCCGGCGAGACCGTCGTCCTCTCCGGGGCCGCCGGGGCCACCGGCTCCGTCGCCGGCCAGATAGCGAAGATCAAAGGCGCACGCGTCATCGGCATGGCCGGTACGGACGCCAAGTGCGCCTGGGTCCGGGACGAACTTGGCTTCGACGCTTGCATCAACTACAAGACCGAGGACATCGCCGCCCGCCTCCGTGAACTCTGCCCGGCGGGCATCGACGTTTACTTCGACAACGTCGGCGGCGAGATCCTCGATATCGTCCTCAGCCAGATCGCCATGCGGGCCCGCGTGGTGCTTTGCGGCGGCATCTCCAGCGGCTACACAGAAACGGCCGTCCCCTACGGCGTGAAGAACGTGATGAACCTGGTGATCATGCGGGCGCGGATGGAGGGTTTCATCATCGTCGACTACTTCGGCCGTTTCCCCGAAGCCGCCGTGGAGATGGCCGGCTGGATGGCAGCAGGCAAGCTGAAGTCCCGCGAGCAGATCGTCCAGGGCCTCGATAACTGCCCGGATGCGCTCAACATGCTCTTCACCGGTGGAAACACTGGCAAGCTCCTCGTTCAGATCGGGCCAGAGCCGGCCTCACGGGCGTAGGGGGAGAGCCGATGCGATTCATCATCTACGGCGCCGGGGCGGTTGGCGGCGTGATCGGCGGCCGCCTCTTCGAACACGGCCACGACACGGTGCTCATCGCCCGGGGCGCGCACCTCGCCGCCATCCGCGAACGCGGGCTCACCGTGCTTTCGCCTGCTGGCGCCGTGACGGTCCCCGTCCCGGCGGTGGGGAGCCCGCGCGAAGTGGACTTCCAGGAGGGTGACGTCGTCATCCTCGCCATGAAGACGCAGGACACCGAGCCCGCCCTGGCTGAACTGCTGGCAGCCGCGGGAGACCAGGTTCCCGTGGTTTGCGCCCAGAACGGCGTCGAGAACGAACGCCGGGCCGCCCGCCGGTTCGCGAACGTCTACGGCATGCCGGTCCGCTTGCCGGCCACGCATCTCGAGCCCGGCGTCGTCCAGGCCGACTCATCCCCCTGGAGCGGCGTACTCGATGTCGGCCGCTACCCGCTGGGGATCGACGAGGTGGCCGAAGGCGTAACCTCGGCGCTCGCGGCCTCGACTTTCAGCGCGGTCCCGGAAGCGCGCGTCATGCGCCACAAGTATCAGAAGCTCCTGATGAATCTCGGGAACGGCCTGGACGCGGTCGTCGGCCCGGGCGGAGGCGCCCGCGATCTCCTTCGCCTCGCTCGCGAAGAAGCCCTCGCCTGCTACGCCGCCGCCGGCATCGACTGCGCCAGCGACGAAGAGGACCGGGAACGCCGGGGCTCGTTCATCCAGATCGGCGAGATCGCCGGGCAGCGGCGTAAGGGTGGCTCGACCTGGCAGAGCCTGGCGCGTGGCAAGCCAGATCTCGAAGTCGACTACCTGAACGGCGAAATCGCTTTGCTCGGGCGCCTCTACGGGGTGTCCACGCCGGTCAACGCCAGCCTTCAGCGCGTGGCCAACCGGATGGCGCGCGAAGGCGCCGCCGCCGGCAGCATGAGCGAAGCGGAGCTGCGAGCGGAAGTCCTCGGCCCGGCCTGACGCCCAACCGGCATCCACCCGGGTCCCGGCTACTTCCCCTTGCCGCGGAGACGCGGGTCCAGCACGTCGCGCAGGCCGTCGCCGAGGAGGTTGATGGCGAAGACGGTCACGATGATCGCCAGGCCGGGCACCAGCGCCAGCCGCGGGGCAAGCTCCCACTTCGCCGCACCGCTATAGATCATGTTTCCCCAGGTCGATTGCGGTATTCGCACCGAGAGCCCGAGGTAGCCGAGCGCCGCTTCGATAATGATCACCGTGCCCACCGTGATCGACGTGATCACGATCACCGGCGCGAATGTGTTCGGTAAAATGTGGCGGAAGACGATGCGCGGTGGCGCGGCGCCGACCGAGCGAATCGCCTCCACAAACATCATCTCCTTCAGCGTGAGCACGGAGCTCCGCACCACACGGGCCGTCCCGGGCGCCACGAAGATCGCGATTGCGATCACCACATTCCTGAAGTTCTGGTCCAGCGTCGAGGCGATCACCATCAGCAGGATCAGCGGCGGCAGGGCCATAACGGCGTCCATCAGCCGCTGGAGGACGAGGTCCACCCAGCCCCCGGCGTAGCCACTGACGAGGCCGAGTACGATCCCCACGCCGACGCCGATGAGCGTCGCGCCCAACCCCGCGCCCAGCGAGATTCGTGCTCCGTGAAGCAGGCGGCTCCAGGTATCGCGGCCCAGTTCGTCGCCGCCGAGGGGATGGTCCCAGCTCGGCGCGGCGAGCCGATCGGACAGGTGTTGTTCGTTCGGAGGCTGCGTGTCCAGCACGGGCGCCAGGATCGCCATCAACGAGATGATGATCAGGACGATGCCCGAACCCGCGGCCACCGGCTTGCGGCGCCCGAACATGGCGCACCAGCGCATCCAGCGTGGGGTCGTTGGCGTTGCCGGTGGGA
>CAZQCR010000333.1:0-3367 GCA_964591745.1 uncultured Anaerolineaceae bacterium | reverse complement strand
AACGTTGCAGATGCGGCTGCACCCGGCGGAATCGCGCGTGCGGAAGCTCGCGGCGGAGACGCCGGCGGCCTACGTGGCGTTCGACCTGCTCGGCAAGGGGGACGAGGATCTGCGGGCAGCGCCGTTCGCGGAGCGGAGGCGCAGGCTGGAGGGGCTGTTGGCCGGGGTGGCGCCGCCGGTCCATATCACGCCGGCGACATCGGACGCGAAGGTGGCCCAGGACTGGTTCGAGCGGTTCGAGGGAGCGGGCTTCGATGGCGTTGTCGCCAAACGGATGGATGGGGCGTACCAGCCGGGGGTGCGGGCGATGGCGAAGATCAAGCACCTGCGGACGGCGGACTGCGTGGTCGGAGGGTTTCGCTGGAACAAGGGGGAAGAGGGCGTATCCGTTGGGTCGCTGCTTCTCGGCGTGTATGGGGATGATGGGGTGTTCCACCTCGTGGGCCATACATCGAGCTTCAAGGCGATGGAGAAACGTGAGCTCGTTGGCTTCCTCGCACCGTACCGGACCGAGGACGAGGCGGAAGGGTTCGGGGCTGGCCGGGCACCAGGCGGGCCGAGCCGGTGGAGCCAGGGGAAGGACCTGAGCTGGGTGCGGCTGCGGCCGGAGCTGGTGTGCGAGGTGACGTTCGACTATCTGCAGGGGACGCGCTTCCGGCACGCGGCGACCTTCAAGCGGTGGCGGACGGACCGGGCGCCCGGGAGTTGCGGCTTCGATCAGTTCGAGGCGGCAGTCCCAATGGAGCTGAAGCAGGTATTCGGATTTTAGATTTTGGATTGGCGATTTTGGATTCGGCTAACGGCTGGCGTTCAAGTTCGGTGGGCGGGGTGAAACGCAAAGGTTCGAAGAGCGCCAAGGGGGGGTCGAGGGACTCCGCGCCCTCGGGAGTTGCGGGGCGGGCGAAGGCGGCTGAGAATCGCGCCAATCCAAAGTCCGAAATCTCGCGGAGGGTCTCATGTCTGACTGTTTGATCGAACGGCGCGCGGATGGCGTGGCGCTGATTACGCTGAACCGGCCGGAGCGGCTGAACTCTATGGGCGGCGACCTGATGCCGCTGCTGGCGAACTACCTGCGGGAGTGTGAGGACGACCGCGCGGTGCGCTGCATCGCGATCACGGGGGCGGGGAGGGCGTTCTGCGCCGGCGGCGACATTGGGAATATGCAAAAACGAAACGAGGGCCAGGCGATCGCGAACGAGAGCGGGCCTAGAGCGAGCATCATGGGGACGCTGGAGCGGCAGGTGCGGGACCTTCGCCGGAACCAGGAGAGTGTTGCCTTGAAGCTGCACACGATGGTGAAGCCGACGGTTGCACTGGTGAACGGGCACGCGGCAGGTGCGGGGATGAGCATCGCGCTGGCCTGCGATATCCGGCTCTGTTCGGAGAACGCGAAGTTCGGGACGGCCTTCCGGAACGTGGGGCTGAGTGGAGACTACGGTGGCAGCTACTTCCTGCAGCGGCTCGTCGGCGCGGGGCGGGCGCGGGAGCTCTACTTCACGGCTGAAGTGTTCAACGCACAGCGGGCGCTGGAGCTGGGGATCGCGAACCGGGTGTATGCCGGCGAGGGCTGGCTGGACGACGCGCTGGCCTTCTGCGGGACGATCGCGAACGGGCCGACGGCGTCGTTCGGGCGGATGAAGGCGAACCTGAACCTGGCGGAGACGGGGAGTCTCCATGCCGTGCTGGAGCAGGAAGCGCTGAACATGCGGATCAGCGGAATGAGCCCGGATAGCCAGGAAGCGGTGAAGGCGTTTTTGGAGAAGCGGCCGGCGAACTTCATCGGCGAGTAGGAGCGGTAGGCCGAGGGTGAGCGCGGTTGGGATGGTAAGCAGCCCGCGACCGCTGTGGGTCGCGACTACGGGGGCGCTGGTGGGCTACGCCGGGACGGCGGGAGTCGTCGGCTGAGCCTCTTCGGCGGTGGCTGGCGGCAGGGCACGGTAGCGGGTGAGGCGGGTGGCGCGGTAAACGAGGGCGGCGGCGATCCCGGCAGCGCAGATGGCGGCTTCGATGAGGAGAGCCTGGGCGACGCCGGCGTGTTCGGCGATGAAGCCCGTGAGAAAGCCGCCTATTGGCGTCGAGCCGGCCATGAAGAGGAAGAAGATGCTCATGACGCGGCCGCGGAGTTCGTCCGGGGCGGCGAGCTGAAGGCCGGTGTTGACGGTCGTGGAGAAGGTGAGCGAGCAGATGCCGAAGAGGACGAGGATTGCGGCGGTGAGTTCGTAGGAGCGGGAGAGCGCAAGGGCGGAGAGGAGGACGACGAAGCCTGAGGCGGCGGCGATGTGGACCTTTTCGGAGGCGCGGCCGGCGGCGGCGATGCTGAGGGCGGCGACGAGCGCGCCAGCCCCGAGGAAGGATGTGAGCAGGCCGAAACGCTCGGGGCCGGCATCGAGCAGGAATTCGGCGACGAGCGGGATGATGACGGTGAAGTTGAATCCGAACATGGCGATTGGCAGGAGGATGATGAAGAGGAAGAGAACCGGGGGCGTGCGCAGGACGTAGGCGAACCCTTCGCCGATCTGGGCGAAGACGTTGGCGGTGGTGGGGGCCTTCTTGATGGCTCCACGGAACTCGGCGGGGTGCATGGCGAGGTAGGCGGCGAGGACCGCGACGAAGCTGCCGGCGTTGATGAAGAAGGTTGCGGACATGCCAACGAGGGCGATGGCGACGCCGCCGATGGCGGGGCCGAGGACGCGGGCGAGGTTGAAGATGGTCGAGTTGAGGGCGACGGCGTTGACGAGCTGTTCGCGGCCGACGAGTTCCATGGCGAAGGACTGGCGGACGGGTCCATCGAGGGCGTTGACTGTGCCGAGGCAGAGGGCGAGGACGTAGACGTGCCAGAGTTCGACCGTGCCGGTAGCGACGAGAAGGCCGAGGACGAGCGCCTGGAGCATGGCAGCCGTATTGGTGGCCATGAGTAAGGGTCGGCGTGGCAGCCTATCGGCGAAGACGCCGCCGAAGAGGGTGAAGAGGGTGATGGGCAGGAACTGGAGGGTGATGACGGTGCCGAGGGCGAGGGGCGAGCCGGTAAGGCGAAGGACGAGCCAGGCCTGGCCGGTGGTCTGCGTCCAGGTGCCGATGAGGGAGATGAGCTGCCCGCAGAAGTAGAGCCGGTAGTTGTAGATGGTGAGCGAACCGAACTGACGGCGGACGATGGCGCGGAGGCGGTTCACGAGGCGATTATACCCTAACGCGAACGTCAACGTTAGCTGCGCGTGGCGGGCGAGCCCCCGAACTGGCGGCGCGGCGGGCTGCTCGTGATGGGCTGGGACGCCTGGGGATGCCCTCGCTGACGCGCGGGCCATGGACCGGCGAGAGCCCCCGAACTGGCGGCGCGGCGGGCTGCTCGTGATGGGCTGGGACGCCTGGG
>CAZQCR010000332.1:0-3370 GCA_964591745.1 uncultured Anaerolineaceae bacterium | reverse complement strand
GGCGGGCTTTGACGCCAAGAGGCGAAGAACGCCAAGAGCGGGGGGCTTCGTTACTCCGGTACTCCGTCACTCCGTCACTCCGTCACTCCGTCACTCCGTCACTCCGGCACTCCGGTACTCCGCCACTTCGCCACTTCGCCACTCCGGCAGCCCCTGCTAGGATTCGCGTCGCCTATTCATGGCAGAGGGGGCTTCGATGGTTGGCCCGATTGCTGATGTTCGCGTGCTGGACCTGACGGTTGGGATCGCGGGGCCGTATGCGACGAAGCTGCTGGCAGACTATGGGGCGGATGTGGTGAAGGTGGAGCCGCCGGGTGGGGACTTCACGCGGCGGCTGGGTCCGTTCCCGTGGGGCGCGGCTGGCGATCACGTTCGGGGGGCGGGTTTTGAGGCGGATGGGCAGAGCGGCGAAGAGTTTGCGAGGGAGGTGGCGGACCTGGAGAGGAGCGGGACGTTCTTCTTCTTTAACACGAATAAGCGGTCGGTGGTGGTGGACCTGAAGACGAGCGAGGGGCGGGAACGGTTCGCGACGCTGGTGGCGACGGCGGACGTGGTGGTGGAGAGCTTCCGGCCGGGGGTGCTGGAGCGGCTGGGGGTGGGCTGGGAGTGGATCCATGCGCTGCGCCCGGAGCTGTCGCTGGTTTCGATCACGAACTTCGGTCAGGAGAGCCCGTACCGCGACTACAAGGGCACGGAGCTGACGCTCTACGGCTTCGCGGGGGAGATGTACACGATGGGGGTGGCGGAGCGGGAGCCGGTGAAGATGTTCGGGACGGCGGCGCTGGTGGAATCGGGGGCGGCGGCGGCGACGGCGATCTTCGGGGCGGTGATGGTCTCGGCCCGCCAGGGGATCGGCCAGCATGTGGATTTCGCGATCGCCGATAGCCACTTCGGAGGGGCCGACCGGCGGCACGTTGGGGCGATCGCGTTCGAGTTCTCCGGGCGGCGGAGCCCGCGTCTGCCGCAGGAGGGCCGGGCGATCCTTCGCGGCGTCTACCCCTGCGCCGATGGCTACGTCGAGTTTAGCGGGGCGGCCGGGCGGATCGACCGGGTGGCGAAGATGCTGGGCAACCCGGAGTGGCTGGCCGACCCGAAATGGCGGGTGCCGGGGGCGCTCATCCGGCAGGACTACACGGAGGAGTTCGAGGCGAACTTCTACCCCTGGCTGTACGAACACACGAAACGTGAGATCTGGGCGAAGGCGCGAGAGGCGCGGGTGCTGTGCGGTCCGCTGTTTTCGCTGGACGAGATCGCGGAGGACGAGCACTTCCGGGCGCGCGGCTTTTGGGAGCGGGTGGAGCACCCGGCGCTGGGGAGCGTGGAGATCCCGGGGCGGCCGTTCGTGATGCCGGATTCGCCGTGGGAGATCCGGCGGCCGGCGCCGTTGCTTGGGGAACATACGGCGGAGCTGCTCGGGGACGACCGGCAACCTGCCGCGGCGGGCCGGGAATGAGCGGCGAACGGCCACTGGAAGGGGTGCGGGTCATCGACCTCTGCGTCGTCTGGGCGGGGACGTTCGCGACGATGCTGCTGGCGGACCTCGGGGCGGAGGTGATCAAGGTGGAGAACCCGCACGTGTTGCCGCCGATGACGCGGGGGACGCTGGCGCGGCCATCGAAGGAGCTGGCGGCGGCATCGCCGGCGGCATCCGGGGGCTACCCGAACGGGGACCCGGGCGCTCGGCCATGGAACTACCATCCGTCGTTCGTGAGCCTCTACCGGAACAAGAAGAGCTTCACAGTGGACTGGCGGACGGAGGAGGGGCGGGAGATCGTCGGCCGGCTGGTCGCGAAATCGGACGCGGTGGTGGAGAACAACGCGACCGAGACGCTGGAGAAGCTGGGCGTGACGTACGACTGGCTTCGGAGCTACCGGGACAACATCATCATGATCCGGATGGCGGCCTACGGTTCGAGCGGCCCGTACGCCCAGGCGCGGGCGCTGGGGGTGCACCTGGAGAGCGTGATGGGGCACACGCTGTTGCGGGGCTACCGGGACCTGGACCCGACGACGAGCACGCCGATCTTCTCGGGCGACTACCTGGCGGGGGCACAGTCGGCGTTGGCCGTGATGATGGCGCTCTGGCACCGGGACAAGACGGGCCGGGGCCAGCTAATCGAGATGGCGCAGGCGGAGAACGCCTCGGCGATGCTGGCCCAGGGGTTCATGGAGACCGCGCTGAACGGTGCGCCGCCGGAACGGATGGGGAACCGTTCGCTCTACGGGTTCGCGCCGAGCGGCGTCTTCCCCTGCCGGGGCGGGACGGCGGCGGAGATGATGGACCGCTGGATCGCGATCGAGGTGACGACGGACGGGGAGTGGGCGGCGCTCGTAAGGGCGATGGGATCTCCCGCCTGGGCGGCCGATGTGTCGCTGGCGACGGCGGAAGGGCGGAGGGCGACCGAGGACGCTATCGAGGCCGGGATCGCGTCGTGGACGAAGGACAAGGACGACTACGCGCTGTTCCATGCGCTGCAGGCGGTTGGGGTGCCGAGCGCGCCGGTGCTGGAAGCTTCGCGGGCGTTCGACGACGCGCACGTGCGGTCACGGGGCGTGTACCAGCCGCAGACGCTGTACGACGGGGTGGGGCCGTACCGCTTCGTGGCGCCGTTCTACCGCTTCCCGGAGACGCCGGTAACGGTGCGGCAGGCGCCGGTGGCGATGGGGGAGCACAACGCCTACGTCTATAAGGAGCTGCTCGGCGTGGGCGAGGCGGAGTACGCGCGGCTGGAGGCTGCGGGGCATATCTCGATGGATTTCGACGCATCGATCCCGTGAGCAGGGGTGAGACGAGAGGCCTGCGGGAGTAGGAGGCAGACGGCCTCGCCCTATGCGACGGCGTCGGGCGCACCTTCCCGGCCGCGGCCGCGGAGGCGGGTGAAGAGCACGGTGCCGAGGATGAGCGACTCGGCGGCAGCCGTGGCGGCGAAAGCGATGGGGATGGCGCGGGCGCCCTGGCTATCGAGGAGGAGGCCGGCGATGGTCGCGCGGCCGGCGAGCTGGGCGAGGTTCGTGAAGAGGGGCGTGCGGGTATCGCGCTGGGCGATGAGGGCGCGGGTGAGGATCTCCGTCGCTATATAGAAGGGAAGGGCGAGGGCGTAGACCATGAGGAGGCGGGAGGTGAGGGCGCCGTCTTCGGCCGTGAACTTGCCGTGTTCGAAGAGGATTTCGATAGCCAGGCGGCCACCAGTCAGGAGCAGCGCGGCGGCGGGAATGGCGAGCAGCATGCCAAAAGCAAGGGCGCGAACGACCGTGAGGCGGACGCGGGGCCAATCGCCGACGGCGGCCTGGTGGGCGAGGCGAGGGAAGACGGCCTGACCGAGGGCGACGCCAAGGAGGGTCACGGGCAGGCCGATGAGGAGCGAGGCGT
>CAZQCR010000331.1:0-3383 GCA_964591745.1 uncultured Anaerolineaceae bacterium | reverse complement strand
CGCAGTCCCCTCGCCCAGCGCACTGGGAGGCCAGTATCGATCTGCCAGGGCGAGGGATGAACACTTCTTGCATCGCACACCGCAGAGCCCAACGCGACCCCCAGCCGTACACCCGGCGAAGCATTGCCAAGCCAGGCAGGGTCGGGTTGAGGCCTACTTCGCCTCGACCTTCCTTGCCGCCTCCAGCGCCGCCGCGATCGGTCCCGGCGGCTGCTTCCCGTGGTCGGTGAACGCTTTCGCGAACGCCGGCGCCAGGCCCCCAAAGACAGTCTGCATCTGCTCCTCCACCCAGTCCCGGCTTTCGATCACCGGCCCAAGCTGGCCCTGGAACTGGGGCGCCACGTAGCGCATCAGCAGCTCGTAGCTGTGGAACGTCTTCTGCGTGTTCGCCCATTCGTGCGAGAAGCAGAGCACGCCCCCAAGCCCGCCCGATCGCTCCTGCAGCACCTTGATCTGCTGAATAGCGTCGTCCGGCGTACCGCAAATCATCGTGCCGCGTTCGATCGCTTCCTCGAGCGAAGCCGGTGGTGTAGGGCCCGCGAGGACGTTCGCCACGGGAGCGTCCGGGTTCTTGCGGTCGCCCCAGTAGGCCCGCCGGGCGTAGCCATCGCGCAGGTCCTCGATCGCCTCGCGCTTCGAGTCCGCCAGGTGCACGCTCATCACCACCCGCCAGTTCGCGCGGTCAACCGCCTTCCCACTCTCCGCCGCCGCCTCCTCCACCCAGCTCCAGGTCCGGTCGAACGCTTCGCTGTCCGCACCGGCCACCGAGAGCAGCCCGAGGCCGTGCTTGCCGGCCGCCACCGGGCCGGTGGGCGTGAACGTCGCCGCCACCGAGACCGGCAGATGCGGCTCGCTGAACATCGCCATCTGCAACCGTGCCTCACGCAGCGTGAACCAGTCCGTCTCCATCGAGACGGGCGCCTTCGCCTCGAACAGCGCCATGATCGCGTCCAGCGACTCGTGCATCATCCGCCGCTGGTTCACCGGGTCGATGCCCATCATGTACGCGTCCGAAGTCAACGCGCCCGGGCCGACGCCGAGCATCGCCCGGCCCTCCGTCATATGGTCGAGTTGCAGCATCTGGTCCGCGACCATCAGCGGATGGTGGTACGGCAGGCTGAGCACGCCCGTCCCCAGCTTGATCCGCCGCGTCGTCCGCGAAACAGCCGCGATGAACGCCACCGGGTCGCTGATCAGCTCCCGGCCGAAGCTGTGGTGCTCGCCGATCCACGCCTCGTCGTAGCCCAGCGCGTCGAGATACTCCACCGTCTCGATGTTGCGCTTCAGGCAGAGCGTCGGGTTCTCGCCCACCCGGTGCCAGGGAGCGATGAAGACACCGAACTTCATACGTCGGGAACGGGACATGGGCGACTCCTTCGGCCGAATAGTTCGTGCCGGCCTAACGAAAGTTAAGCCGAGTGGCGAGTGGCCGTCAAGCCAACACGAATATGCGGAGTCGGCACTCCCTCTCCCGTCGCGGCGGGAGAGGGCCGGGGTGAGGGCACCCTGGCCTGACCTTCCGGCGAACTGTTTCCAGACCAGAGGGGCCGGGGGTGAGGGCTCTACGCCCCCCCGACGGGCACGGCCTCCCGTTCGCCCGCCCCGAGCACGAAGCCCTCGTACCCATTCTCGCGCACATCGATGCACTTCTGCCGATACGTGCCGACTCCGCCCACGTACGGCATGAACACCCGCGGCTTCCCCGGGATGTTCGCCCCGAGGTACCACGAATCCGCCAGCGGGTAGAGCGTCTGCTCCGCAAGCTCGTTCAGGTGCACGCCCCATGCCTCTTCGGCCGCCGCCTCCGGCTCGATCACGTCGACTTCACGCTCGCGCATGTACTCGATGATGTCCGAGACGAACTCCACGTGCTGCTCGATCGAGACCGGCATGTTGCTCAGCACCGAAGGGCTGCCAGGACCCGTGATCATGAAGAAGTTCGGGAAGCCAACCGTCGTCAGCCCCAGGTACGTCTGCGGACCGGCGGCCCACTTCTCCTTCAGCGGCAGCCCGGCCTTGCCCCGGATGTCCATCTTGAAGAACGCACCCGTCATCGCGTCGAAGCCCGTCGCGAAGATGATCATATCCAGGTCGTACGTTCCATCTTCCGTGGTGATTCCCGTCGGCGTGATCTCCTGGATCGGCGCATGCCGGATATCGACCAGCGTCACGTTCTCCTGGTTGTACGTGTCGAAGTAGTTCGTATCGATCAGCGCCCGCTTCGAAGAGAACGGGTGGTCCACCGGAACCAGCTTTTCCGCCGTCTCCGGGTCCTTCACGATCTCGCGAATCTTCCCGCGGATGAACTCGGAAGCTGTCGCGTTCGCCCGCAGGTCCGTGGCGATGTCCGCGTACGAGCCGTAGAAGAACTGGAAGCCACCCTGCGCCCAGCCCGCCTCGAAGACCGCCTTCCGCTCCTCCGGCGTCGCGTCCAGCGCCGAACGCTCAATTGCGTCCACCGGGAAACCGCCGGCCGACCAGCGAGCCTTCTCGTAGACGTCGTCGTAGCGCGTCTTGATCTCATCGAGGACCGCCTTGTCCACGTTGCCGTGGTGCGCCGGGATCGTGTACTGCGGCGTCCGCTGGAAGACGAACAGCTCCTTCGCCGTCTTCGCGATCACCGGGATCGACTGGACGGCACTCGAACCCGTCCCGATGATCCCGACCCGCTTCCCTTCGAAACTTACGCCATCGTGCGGCCACGAACCGGTGTGGTACGACTCGCCCTTGAACGTCTCGCGGCCCTTGATGTTCGGCACCTGGCCAGCGGAAAGGCACCCGATCCCCGTGATCACGTATTTCGCCGTGACCTTGTCGCCCTTGTCCGTCTCAACGTCCCAGAGCTTCGTCCGCTCGTTGAAGTGGGCCGAAGTCACCCGCGTGTTGAACTGGATCTCGCGGCGCAGGTTGTGGCGGTCGGCCACGTAGTTCAGGTAGCGAAGGATCTCCGGCTGCTCCGGGTACTTCATGCTCCATTCCCACTCCTGCATCATCTCCTTGTCGAAGGAGAAGCAGTACATGTACGCCTCAGAGTCGCAGCGCGCGCCCGGGTAGCGGTTCCAGTACCACGTCCCGCCCACACCGTCGCCGGCCTCGAAGACTTTTGCCTTCATCCCCAGCACGTCGCGGAGCTTGTAGAGCATGTACAGCCCGGAAAAACCCGCGCCGATAACAACGGCGTCGAAGTCGGCGGTTTTGGTCGTTGCAGTCATGGGAGCACTCCTCGTGTTTGGTCGGGTTGTGCGCCGGCCGCTTCTGGCCAGCGCTCGTTCGGAAGGCTACCCGGCTAGGCCGAGGTGCCCACGGCGATCTTCTTCGAAGCGCGGACCAGGTTTGCCCGGATCGCCTTCACCACCTGCTGAATGCCCAGCTCGCTCCCCGGT
>CAZQCR010000330.1:0-3384 GCA_964591745.1 uncultured Anaerolineaceae bacterium | reverse complement strand
CCCGTGGTGGCGCTCGAGCGCGCACTGGCCGAGCAGGCGCTCTTCCCGGCCATGGACCCGCTCACCTCCTTCTCCCGCGCCCTCGAACCGCGCATCGTCGGCCAGGAGCACTACGAGATCGCCCGAGGCGTCCAGAGCGTGCTCCAGCGCTACCGCGACCTCCAGGACATCATCGCCATCCTCGGTATCGACGAACTCTCCGACGAGGACAAGCTGACGGTGGCCCGCGCCCGCAAGATTCAGCGCTTCCTCACCCAGCCGTTCACCGTTGCCGAGCAGTTCACCGGCAACGCGGGCAAATACGTCTCCGTCCGCGAGACGGTTCGTGGCTTCAAAGAGATTCTCGAGGGCCTCCACGACGGCCTCCCCGAGCAGGCGTTCTACATGGTCGGCACCATCGACGAAGCGGTCGAAAAGGGCCGCCAGATGGCCGAGGCCTGATTCCATGCCGCTCACCGTTGAGATCGTCACCGCCGAACGCGTCGTCCGCACCGAAAAGGGTGTCGATATCCTGATCGCGCCCGGCTCAGAGGGCCAGCTCGCCATCCTCCCCAGGCACGCGGCCCTGATGACGACGCTCGCCAGCGGCTACATCGAATACCGGCGTGGCGCCGAGCAGTCTGAATTCGCCATCAGCGGCGGATTCATGGAAGTCCGCAACGACATGGTCACCATCCTCGCCGATTCCGCTGAGGCGGCCGAGGAGATCGACATCGCCCGCGCCGAAGCCGCCCGCGCCCGCGCCGAAGAGCGCCTCAAGCGCGGCCGCGAGCAGGACGCCCGCGATGTCGATATGGCCCGCGCCTCCGCCGCCCTCCAGCGCTCCCTCCTCCGCCTCCGCGTCGCCGAACGCCGCCGCCGCGGCACCGACGGCCGCCCGCGGATGTAACGGGCCGTTCGCCATAGGGCTCCCGCGCGGCGAAGCGGCGAACGATAGGATGGCGTTCCTCCAGCCACCCCCCCGGCAGGTGGAACCTCGCACCCCCTCCCCGTATCCTGAGGTTAGATGACACCCAAGGACGCTACCGGCCCCCGCTACATCGTGCAGGGCGGCGCTGTCCTCCACGGCCGAGTGGCCATCTCCGGCGCCAAGAACGCCGCCCTCGCCATGATGTGCGCCTCGCTCCTCACCGATGAGGATCTCGTTCTTACCAACATCCCCGAAATCAGCGACTGCGTCACCCTCGGCCAGCTCCTCGAAAGCCTCGGCGCGAAGGTCCAGCATCGCGGAGACGAGCTCCGTTTGAACGGCGCTTCGGTTGGCCGGCTCGAGGCGCCGACCGAGCTGATCAACGAAAACCGCGCCTCCTTCCAGATAACCGGGCCCCTCCTGGCCCGCCACGGCTACGCCGCCAGCGCCCCGCCCGGCGGCGATTCCATCGGCCAGCGCCCGATCGAAGTGCACCTCAAGGGCTTCGAAGCGATGGGGGCGACCGTCACGCGCGAAGGCGAGAGGTACCTCCTTCGCGCGCCCAACGGCCTCCAGGGCGCGCGGATCTTCATGGACTACCCGTCGGTCACCGGCACCCAGAACGTGCTCATGGCCGCCGTTCTTGCTCGCGGCCACACGACGATTGTCAACGCTGCCACGGAGCCGGAAGTCGAAGACCTGGCCAACATGCTCCGCGCCATGGGAGCGAAGATCGACAAGATAGGTACCCAAATCCTCGAGATCGATGGGGTCGACTCGCTCCGCGGGACCACCGCGCGCGTGATGCCCGACCGCATCGAAGCCGGCACCTACGCTATCGCCGCCGCCATTACTCGCGGCAGCGTCACCATCGAAGGCGCGCCCGTGAACGTCATGGATGCCCTCCTCGCCAAACTTCGTGCCGCCGGTTGCGGAGTAACGACCGGTGAGGGCGGAGTCCTTGGCATCTCGTACCAGGGCCCACTTAAGGCCGTGAGCTTCCAGGCGCTTCCCTATCCCGGCCTCGCTACCGATCTCCAGGCGCCGCTCGCCACCCTCCTCACCCAGGCCGAAGGGACTTCGATCATCCACGAACGAGTCTTCGACAACCGCATGCTTTACGTCGAAGAGCTGCGAAAGATGGGCGCCGAGATCGCCGGTTCCGGATCCGTAGCCTTCGTCAGCGGTCCACGCCAGCTCACGGGGACGCGCGTGCGCGCCCTCGATATCCGGGCGGGCGTCTCCGTCATGCTCGCCGGGCTGGCTGCCCGTGGCACCACGATTATCGACGACGGATATCACCTCGACCGCGGCTACGGCCGCCTCGATGAGAAGCTTCGCGCACTGGGCGCGGTGGTGGAGCGCGCCTGATGGCATTCGAAATGTTCCAATCAAAGCGGGCGGGGATCGACCTCGGAACCGCCAATATCCTTGTCTACGTGAAGGGCCAGGGGATCGTCGTCAACGAACCGTCGGTCGTTGCTCGTCATAACCGCGACGGCGCGATCGTCGCCGTCGGCAAAGAGGCGCGGGCCATGCAGGGCCGAACGCCCGGCAGCATCAGCGTCATCCGCCCGATGCGCGACGGCGTGATCGCGGACTACCTGACGACTGAGGCGATGCTCCGCTACTTCATCGGCATCATCTCCGGGCGCTTCAACATCATCCGGCCCGAGGTGATGGTCACGGTCCCCGCCGGAGTTACCAGCGTCGAACAACGCGCCGTTCGCGATGCCGCCGAACAGGCCGGCGGCCGCAAGCCGGCGCACCTTATCCCCGAACCGCTCGCGGCCGCCATTGGCGCCCGTATCCCGATCGGCACGGCACGCGGCAACATGATCGTGAATATCGGCGGCGGGCGAACCGAGGCCGCCGTTATTTCGCTCTATGGCATCGTCGTCAGCGAGTCCGTGCGCATGGCCGGGGACCGCATCGACGAGGCGATCATGGCCTACGTCCGCCGCCGCCACAACCTCGTCATCGGCGAAAAGACCGCCGAAGAGATCAAGATCGCCATCGGCAGCGCCATTCCCATTGACGAAGGGCTCTCCACCCAGGTGCGCGGCCGTGACCAGCTGAGCGGCCTCCCCAAGACCATCAGTCTCAATAGCATCGAGGTCGCCCAGTCCATCCAGGACAGCCTCGGGACGATCGTCCAGACCGTGCGAACGGTCCTCGAACGGACGCCACCCGAACTCGCCTCCGACGTCATCGACCGGGGCATCATGCTCACCGGCGGCGGCGCTCTCCTTCGCCACATGGACGAACTCCTCACCCAGGAGACGGGCGTGCCCTGCTACGTCGCGGACAATCCGCTGGAGTGCGTCGCCATCGGCGCCGGTATCGCCATGGACCATCTCGATGTCATCAAACGCAGCCTGCCGACGGAGGAGGAGAACCTCGTCGGCCTCTTCCCCCAGCCTGACCGCTGAGTGGCGGCCATGTTCGAGGCCGTCCTCTTCGATCTCGACGAT
>CAZQCR010000329.1:0-3421 GCA_964591745.1 uncultured Anaerolineaceae bacterium | reverse complement strand
CCACGGCTTCGGCCGCCGCGTGACGAGAGCGCCCGAAAGACGACGATGACCGCTATCGCGCCAAGGGTGGCGATAACGAGGCTTCGGACGTTGAAGCCCGTAACGTCCCCCTGGTCCAGTGCGACGCTGACGAACCCGCCAACGATCGCCCCGGCGATCCCCAGGAGGATGGTGATCAGGATGCCGCGCAGCCCGATCCCGACGCCGCCGCCGAGGATGAGTTCAGCAAGGAAACCGGCCACGAGGCCGACGAGAATCCAGGTAAGCAGGCCCATTGTGCGTTCCTCCAGCTGCCCGGCCCCGTCTGGGCATCGGACCAATTCACCGTGCGAGATTCGAACCGGCGACAATAGGTTCGAAGGGACCTTTGTCGGGGCCCTATCGTCCTTGGCTTGCCACCATCAGGGGCCGAGCGTCAGCGCGCTCCGTGCCAATGACTTCGGTCTTCTTCGCGACGATAGCCGCCAGAACTTCGTCTTTTTCGCCCTGGGGCACCTTGAAGTGGTCCAGCGCCTCGGCGATTTCGGAGCCGACCGCATCAAACTCTGCTGACGTGATGTGCAGGTCCTGGTGGGCCAGGCCGAGTTCCTTGCCGGTATACGAAAAGGGCCCGCCCGCGGTCTGGCAAAGCCATAGCGTCCGCATGAACTTGAGGCCCGCCAGTTGGCCGGTCTGGTTCCATTCCTTCAGCGCCGGATTCACGTTCAGCGCCTGGTTGGCCACGATGCGGTCACTGAAACGATCGACCACCATGGCAATGGCGTTCACTCCGCCGAGCCGTTCGTAGAGGGTCTGCTCAGTCATTTGAATCTCCTTTGTCGAGCATGTGGGTTCGGATGGGGCGATGCTTCGAGTAGTTGTGATGACTCAAAGTAGCTCGATCGGCATTTCGTGCGGATCAAGGAAACGGGATGGGCCGTAACAGTGTCATCGCAAAACCGGGCGCATCCCGCACGCCCTGACCGGCGCTAGAAGATCAGCACCAGGAGGACGATGATGACGATGAGCGTGAGGACTCCGCCTCCGATATACATGGCATGGCCTTTCTCAACTTGGACGTGGGGAAGCCCCGGGATGCCGCGGCTGTTCGATGCTTCTGTTTGCGGCTGCGATTCAGCCATGCGGCCCGCCCGTAGCACAGGGCGAAACCGGCCGTCCAATGGTTCCTGCTTGACCGCAAGGCGGTCCGAGGTCCTCGGACTTCGTGAGCCGTCCCGAGTTCGGGACGGCTGCCAAACGCGGCACCCGGTCAACGGAACGGCTCCGCCATCAGGTGCTCAACGCTCAGGCTATTCCCTACGGATCGGCCCGTCTGTCCGAAATTCACCAACGGACCTCGCGCCTCAACCTGGAGCCGTGGCGCTCCGTCGCCACTGACTGTTCGCCCCATGCCAGGCCCGCCCCATCACCGCCGAGAGCGCGGACGATCCCGAACCCACCACCGGGGCAATCTGAAGTACAGGAGGGCCTGTCGCTGCCCTCGAACCTCAGGCCAGCGAATCGAACCGATCGCGTATGACGGCGTAGCACTCACACGAGGCCGCTTCGAGACCTATCCGGTCAAGGACGGTTATGTGTCCGCGGTGATAGCTGATAAGGTGCCCCGCCTGGAGGGCGGCGGCCGAAAGCGTAACGCTCGGCCGGCTCACCCCAAGCATCTGCGCAAGGAACTCGTGTGTGATCGGGAACTCGTCGCGCGCCACCTGGTCATGCGTCATCAGCAGCCAGCGCGCGCAGCGCTGGTCAACCTGGTGGGCCCGGTTGCAGGCCGCGGACTGCGCCACGAGCGCCAGCATCACCCCGCTGTACCGCTGCATCAGCGCGGTGAAGCTTCGGTTCTTCTCCACCTCGCGCCGAAAGTCCGCGCTCGTCATCCGCAACGATTCGCCCGTGACCTGCGAGATGAGTGCCATGTTCGAGTGTTCCATTCCCAGG
This sequence comes from uncultured Anaerolineaceae bacterium, assembly GCA_964591745.1. GTDB lineage: Bacteria > Chloroflexota > Dehalococcoidia > Tepidiformales > Tepidiformaceae > JANMTH01. Next base: position 1,486 of record CAZQCR010000329.1, on the reverse strand, counting down.
AAGACCGGCACTCCCGTCGTTCCCTCCCGCCCGACCGTCGCGAACTCGATCATCATCCCGTTCTCCATCACGGTCAGTGCCGAGATGATGCCGCTCGTCGGGAAGTAGACGAAGTCCGCCGGTTCGCCCGCCTCCTGCAGCGTCTCGCGCATCCTCAGAGGGTGTGGCTTCAGGAGAGCGCGCACACTCTCGTACTCGTCAGGGGCCATGGCGGTGAGGATCCGATTCGTCGGTGGCGCGAGAATTGTCGCGGTTGTCGTGGGACCCAGCTTCCGTTGCAAGAGTTCGGCTGGAGATCAGCCTCCGCTTGACGTACGCCAGCATAACACCCCCCGATGCAAATGTTTGCAAGTGAGAAAATTCACAGGCGTGGCCCCCCGCGACCCGAACTCGGGGAAGACCACCCCGTTCCTCGGCCAGCTGCCATCCGAGCCGCGACCGCCAGGGAGCGGTCGACCGCAAGCCCCAACATCAACGCCCGTGACGCTCGCAATCGCCGTCTCACGGCGCGCCGCCTGCATTTCCCGCCCCGCCTCACCCGCTCACCTATACTGTCCGCCACGAGGTGCCCGCATGTCCGAAAGCCTTCCCGTCCCATCCACCCAGGTCGCGCCGATCGCCTACATCCCCCGCTCGGCCGCCTACTACACATCCCTCGGCTACGAAGAGCCCTACCGCTGGGCCCACCACACCGACGCCCCGTTCACCCCGCTCGCGAAGCCGCTGAGCGCGTGCCGCATCGGCATCGTCACCAGCGCCGCACCTTACCGGCCCGAGTTCGGCGACCAGGGCCCCCACGCCCCCTACAACGCCGAGGCCAAGTTCCGCCACGTCTACACCCTCCCCACCGACACCCTCCCGGACCTTCGCATCTCCCACATCGGTTACGACCGCAACCACACCACCGCCGAAGACCAGGACAGCTACTTCCCCCTCAAGCGCCTCCGCGAAGCCGAATCCGCCGGGCGTATCGGGAGCATCGCCGCTCGCTTCTACGGCATCGAGACCACCCGCAGCCAGCGCCAGACCATCGAACGCGACGCCCCCGAGGTCCTCCGCCTGATGCGCGAAGACGGCGTCGATGCCGCCATCCTCGTCGCCACCTGACCCGTCTGCCACCAGACCGTCAGTCTGACGGCCCGTCACCTCGAAGCCGCCGGCATCCCCACCGTCGTCATGGGCTGCGCCAAAGACCTCGTGGAGCAGTGTGGCGTCCCCCGCTTCACCTGGAGCGACTTCCCCCTCGGCAACTCCTGCGGTCGCCCCAACGACCCGGAATCGCAGCGCACGATCCTCGAAGTCGCTCTGCGGACGCTCGAAACCGCCGCCTTCCCCCGCACCACCGTCGCCACCCCATTCACCTGGAGCGAAGACCACAGCTGGAAAGCCGACTTCTGGAAAACGGACGACGACCCCGCGAAGCTCGCCGCCCAGAAAGCCGCACACGAACACAACCGCGAAGTCCAGAAGACACAGGTCGGCGCCA
>CAZQCR010000328.1:0-3440 GCA_964591745.1 uncultured Anaerolineaceae bacterium | reverse complement strand
CCGCCATCGCCGGCCCCGATGCGCGCGTCCCCAACAGCCTCGAGACGCCCGGCGCAACCTTCGCTCGCCCGCTCGATCGCGGCTTCCGCGGCACCCGCGTCGCCTGGTGCATGCACCCCGGCGGAGTCCCCGTCGATTCGGCCGTTCTCGCCGCCCTCGAACCCGCCCGCGCCCTCCTCGCCGGGCTCGGCTGCGAGATCGATGACGCCTCGCCCGATTTCACCGGCGCCGACGCGGCCTTCCGCACAATCCGCGCCTGGGCAACGAACTCCGCCCGCGGCGACCTTGTCCGCGCGAATCCGGGCCTCGTCAAGGAGACCGTCCAGCGCGAAGTCGAAGCTGGCTCCAGGATCACTGGCGCGGAACTCGCCGAGGCTGCCTTCGCCCGCACACGCGTCTTCCGCCAGATGGGTGCGTTCATGGAGCGGTACGAATTCGTCGCCCTCCCCGCTGCCCAGGTCCCGCCCTTCCCCGTCACCCAGGAGTACCCCACCGAGGTCGCCAGCGTACCGATGGAGACCTACATCGACTGGATGCGGACCTGCTACTACATCACGGTCACCGGCCACCCCGCCATCTCCGTCCCCTGTGGCTTCACCCCGGATGGCCTCCCCGTCGGCATCCAGCTCGTCGGCCGCTACCGCGAAGACTTCGCGCTCCTCCAGTTCGCCCACGCCTTCGAACGGGCCACCCTAACCGGCCGCCGCCGCCCCACACTCGCCCCGTAGTTGGGCCGGCGGCGCGTCCGCAGCCCGACCGTCAGGGAGGGCATCGGAACAGCGTCCCGCGCGGTCAAACTGGCGCAGCACGGCGGCCGCTCTGCCCTCGACCCCCGAACCTTTGTGTCCTTGGTGCCTTGGTGGTTCCCGCACCTTACGCCGTGAACTCCACCGTCGCGAACCCCCGCACCGAAGGCTGCCCGTCCTCGTTAATCACGGCCATCTCGATGTCCGCCCGCCGCCTGCCATCCTCGTCGTACACCCGCGCCACCTGCCCCGTTATCGCGATCCGCCGCCCCTGCAGGTCCGGCCGCCGGTGCGCCGCCCGCACCCCACGCACGTATCCCGCGCCATCCAACCACTCCTCCACCGCCCGGTAGAGCAGTCCCAGCTTCAGCGGCCCAGGGACCATCAGCCCCGGCATCCCCTGCGCCCGCGCCGCCTCCGCATCGTAGAACAGCTTCGGGAACACCCACCCCAACGCGCAGTAGCGGATCACCTGCTCCAGGTTCGGCGTCAGCTCCAGGACCGGCAGCGCGTCGCCTTCACGCACGGCCGCCGCGTCGAGGCTCATCGCTCCTCCTCCCCGCTCGCCGCCGAAGCGTCGTAGTACATCATCGTCTGCGCCGTCTTCGCCACCAGCGCCCCGCTCGCATCCCGGAACTCGTTGTCCGTCCGAAAGTAGAGGCTGTAGCCAAACTTCCCACCGAACCGCTCGCTCACATCCGCAATCCGCGACTGCACCGTCAGCCGCTCGCCCAACAGCAACTGCCGCTCGAACGACATCTCGTTGCTCACCAGCAGGCTGTTCGGCATCACGTCCGGCAAGGGCAGCGGGTCACCATCCGTCTGCAGCGCCGCCAGCACGAACCCCGGCACCGGCCGTCCCGCCACCAGTTCGCGCTCATGGTGCCCCAGGTAGAGGTCCATCGCCCGCCGCACCGCATTGCGCGAAACCTCGACCTCCGTCGCCTCACTCGTCCGCCCGATAAGCGCCCGCACATCCTCAGTCAGCAGCGATTGTTCCGGCACGCCCCGAAGCCTATCGCCGCCAACCCGCCCGCGCCAACCCGCCGCCCCTCGTCTTCCGGCTATCCCCTATCAGTACCGCCCGCCAACTCCGCGCGCGCGAGCCCGATCTGCGCGTGGGCGTAGCGGACGGCATCCCCGAGTTCCATCGCGGCGCCTTCGCGCGAGAGGCGTTCAAAGCTCTCGTCGCCGAGGACTTCACGCAGATGGCCCTTGGCCGCCTGAAATCCGGGAAGGTTGTTGTCCCACCGTCCGGACGGTCCCGTGAGCGTGGCTGCCGCTTCATAATGGCCGAGGCCATTGAAGGCGACAGCCAGGCCGCAGAGGCCCTGTCCGAGCAAGCTCGTGATATTGCCAGCGTCGTACAATCCGTCGATAGCTGACGCGAAGAGGTCCAGGGCTTTCCGCGGGTTCCCGAGGGCAGCCTCCAACCCTGCGAGCGCCGGTGAGATGCGATTCACCCAGGCCCGCTGTTCGCTCGCGCGGGCGACCGTCAGACCGCGCTCAAAGGCTGCTTTCGCCCGGGACGGATCGACCGTTGCGTGGGTCTGTCCGTAGACCAAATGCGCGTACGCGATTGCGTTGGGATTACCGCCGGCTTCGGCAGCCGGAACGGCGGCAACCGCCCGGGCCATCCCTTCTTCCTGGTGTCCGCTGAAGAAGAGCGCCTGGCCGAGACCGACGCCAGCCTGGCCAGTCGGGTCGCCCGACGCGATCTCCCGTTCCCACAGCGGAATCATCTTGTCGAATGCCCCGGCGACTCCGTAGGCCGACGCAGCCCAAATGTAGGTACCGACGATCGGCGCCTCCTGGTGGTCAACGCCGTCGAGTAGCTTCAGGGCGCTCTCGGCGTACGCTATGCCGTCGGCCACCCGCCCGCCCCACCCGCAGGTCGACGCCATAAGGTACAACGATGCGAGACGGCCATGCTCCGCTGCTCGTGCTGGCTCCAGGAGTTCTTCCGCCCAGGCGACGGGCTCCCAGTTGTCTGAAACGTACCCGATCACGCTCCCAAATATCGCTATAGCAGCCGCGCCGTCGAGGTCGCCGCGGCTCGCCGACCAACGGAATGCGGCCCGAAGGTTCGCCAGCTCGCGTTCGAACCAGCGCGTAGCTTCGCGCAGCTTCGGCCCGTTCCAATTCGCGATGACCGCGTCCTCCTTGCCCACGAAGTAGCCGGCGTGGAGGTCGCGAACATCGTCGCTGGAACCGGAGCTAGCTAGCTGCTCCTCGGCGAACTGGCGAATCGTCTCCAGCATCCCGTAGCGCGTGGCATCCCCGGATGCCTCGGCCGTCAGCAGCGACTTGCGGACGAGCGCATCGAGCAGGTCCAGGACGGCGTATTCGTCCAGCTCACCACCGCCGCCGACCGCGACCGCTCCACCCAGGTCGAACCCGCCGGCGAAGACCGAGCAGCGATTGAGGAGTAATCGCTCATTCGCATCGAGGAGGTCGTAGGACCACTGCACGGCGTGACGCAGCGTCTGGTGGCGCTCAAGGCCACGCCGGCCACCGGCAAGCAGCCGGAAGCGGTCGCCGAGCCGATCGCGTACCTCAGCGGGCCGCATCGACACCATTCGCGCAGCCGCAAGTTCGATCGCCAGCGGGATGCCATCCAGCCGCCGGCAGATCTCCACGACGGCCAGGGCATCAGCTTCCCGGTCGAGGGTAAATCGGGGCGAAACCGCACAG
>CAZQCR010000327.1:0-3442 GCA_964591745.1 uncultured Anaerolineaceae bacterium | reverse complement strand
GCTCCGGGCAGGGAATCTCGCCTTCGTTCACGGGTACGCCACGCCAGACTGGCGCGCGCACGCAGCCACGACAGAGGACTGCGCTGGCGAGCGCCCGGCCGGCTGCGCTCACCTCGGAAGCGGAGGCGTACCGCCCGGATTGGCGGGCGAGGACATCGTCGAGCGACACCACGGCGAGTCGTCCCTCGTCGTAGGCGGCGATGTGTTCGAACGCCAGGGGATAGATCGCTTCGACACCCGCCGTCAGCGCCTCCAGCGTCTCGAAGCGGGCGTGCCAGTTGGGCGGGAGCGTGCGCGCGCCGCTGAGTGGGCGGTAGCGGCCCGTCGCCTCGCTCCGCGTGAATTCCCGCAGCACGTCCGGGTCCGGGGCGAGCGATCGCTCGCCGGGGTTCGCTCCGGGGCCCTGGACGATCGCTGCGTCCGTCCCAATGCGCAGGAGCAGTTCGCCCAGCGTCACCACGATCTCGGGTTCCGCTACTCCCATAGCGCGGCTTCCGCGGCCAGTTCGAGCACGACATCGGCCAGGCACGGGTGCGTGCCAACGGGGGAGGCATAGAGGAGCCGGCGGCCATCCGGGCGGACCGCCGGGCCGTCGATCTTCAGCTCTTCGGGGATCGTCTGGCCTACGTGCCAGCCGTCTGCGATGAACAGCGGGACCATGACCACGTTCTGCGCCTGCACCAGTTCGAAAACCCCGCCCATCGCCGGCTCCTGGTCCATGAAGACGGTCGTCACCTCAGCGAACGGCCCAACCGCCCGCACCCGTTCCGCCTGCTCGTAGATGTTCCGTTCTGAATTGGGGTTACGCGGCGTCCCATGGCCGAGCACGGCCACCGCATCGCCCGGCTTCGCCCCCGCTTCCAGCGCCCGCTCGACGATCACGCGCGCCAGCGCCGGGTGCGCGCCCACGGGCGGCGTGTAGCGAATGGTCTGTCCGTTGCGGACGGTCAACCGCCCATCGAGTCTCATCTCCCGGGGAATGACCTGTTCGGTGAAGTAGCCGGACGACATAAAGAGCGGCACAACCGTCACATCGTCGGCGGTGCAGCCATCGAGCGCACGGGAGAGCGACGGCTCCTCCTTCCAGAACCCTGTACGCACGTCGTCGAATCCACCGCGCTGGCGAAGGAGCCGGGCGTTTTCGTGCACCGGCCGGCTGGAGTTCGCGTCGAGATGCGAGCCGTGGCCAACGAGAACGAGCGCCCGCGTCACGGTGCACCGTCCGATGGTCCGGGGTGGCGAGCGGCCAAACGCACCTCGCGCTCGCTACGCGCTGCGCGGACGATCGACCCCCAGTTCGGACCGAGAGAGGCCACGATCTGCTCACGGATGCGGCGCGCAAGCGCAGGGTCGGCCCCGCCCGTCGAAACGGCCACCGCCAGGTCACCATCGCGGATGGTCGCCGGGGTGAAAAACGTGCTCTCCGGCTGGGCATCCGCGACCACCACGGGGATCCCGAGCGTCCGCGCGAGGCGGCCCACGAGGGCGTTCGTAGCGCGGTCATTGGTACAGGCGAAGACGACGCCGAACCGCCGGAGGTCGATGTCCGTCGGTTCGAAGGCCCGCTGAAACAGCGTGACATGCGGCGCAAGCCGGATCTCGTCGGCGATCGCCAGCGCGACCACGACGATCTCGAACTCCGCCTCGACCAGATTGCGAACCTTGCGGGTGGCGACGGCACCGCCGCCAACAACCAGCGCCGGTCCGGCTGCCGGCAGCAGGTCGATCATCAGTCCCACGCCAGCACCTCCAGGACGGCGGCGAGCAGACTCTCCAGCGACGGCTCGGCCGCTTCGAAGTCGAGTCTGCCGAAGGCCTCGCGAACCGCTTCGCTGGTCTTCGGGCCGATGCTTACCAGTCTGACAGATGCGGGCAGGGCCGCGGACCCCAGGGCGGCGCGAAGGTTGTGCGCCGTGGAAGCACTGGTGAACGTGATCACGTCCGCCTCCGCCACCTCGCGCAGGCGCTCCGCGTCAAGCGGCTCCGTCACGTTCTCGTACACCGCGACCTGCTCGACGAGGCCGCCCCGCCCGCGCAGCGCATCGCCCATCCGGTCGTCGGTGAGTGCGGAGACGGGGAGCAGAATGCGTGCCCCGGAAACGGCCGGTAGTTCTTCGCCCAGGATATCGGAGGTGGCCCGGGAGGGCACGAAGTCCGCCGCCACGCCAAACCGAACCAAGGCCGCCGCCGTCGCCTCGCCCACCGCCGCGACGCGGGTGGTGTGGAGCGCGCGTGCGTCTCGTCCGGCTTCCCCCAGTGCCCCGAAGAACGCGTCCACGCCGTTGGCGCTCGTGAAGACGATCCAGTCCCACCGTGAGGAGACCCGCTCATCCGTGGTGAGCGCGCCATCAATGCGGCGCACGCCGATGACCGGCGCCTCGACCACGTAGGCGCCCAGTGCTTCGAGCCGCCCGGCGAGGTCACTCGCTTGAGCGCGTGCGCGCGTGACCACGACACGCTTCCCGGCCAGCGGGCCCGGCTGGAACCATCCGATCTCGCCAGCGAGATCGACCACTTTGCCGACGACGGTGATCACCGGCGATTGCAGCTTCGCCTCTTCTGCGAGCCGTCCGATGGTGCCGACGGTGCCGAAGAGCAGCTCCTGGTCCGGACGGGTACCCCAGCGAACGCAGGCGACGGGAGTCGCGGGGTCTTTCCCCGCTGCCGCCAGGCGGCGCATGTTCTCGGAAAGGGTGGCTACCCCCATCAGGATGACCAGCGTGCCCGCCGAAGCGGCGGCAGCCCAATCGATCGGCGCTTGCTCCTCGCCGGGCTCGTTGCCCGTGAGAATGAGGAGGCTGCTGTTCACGCCGCGATGTGTGACCGGGATGCCGGCGTAGGCGGGGGCGGCGATCGCGGACGTGACACCGGGCACCACGGTGAACGGCACACCGGCGCGGCGGCAGGCGAGCGCTTCCTCGCTTCCACGCCCGAAGACGAAAGGGTCTCCCCCCTTCAGCCGGACCACCGTCTTGCCCTGCGTCGCGCGGCCGGTTATCAGCGCCTCGATCTCTGCCTGTGGCATCGCGTGGTTCCCCGAACGCTTCCCGACGTAGATGACCTCCGCGCCGTCCGGGCAGTTCCGCAGCAGCGCCAGCGCGACAAGGGCGTCATAGAGCACGACATCGGCGGAGGCAAGGGCATCCCGCCCGGCGACGGTGATCAGGCGCGGATCACCGGGGCCAGCACCGACGATCCATGCGTGCCCGGTCATCGGCGGCACTCAGGATGCCGGCGCGCGCATCGACTCGGGGTCGATACCGCGCTCGCGGCACCAGGCTTCGTACGCGATCGGCGAAATCTCGGACGGCGTGATCTCGCTGCGGCCGCCCCAGAAGACGTTGGTGTAGGTGACCTCGATCCCCGCCTCCGCGAGGTGCGCGTCGATCGCGGCCTTGTGGGCGAGGACGGTGGTCTTGTCCGTGCCGTGGGCCACGCCCAT
>CAZQCR010000326.1:0-3459 GCA_964591745.1 uncultured Anaerolineaceae bacterium | reverse complement strand
CGATGACCGCTCCCGCGTGGTCGCGGTACCGCGGGTGTAAGTGGGTGGATGGCCGACGTGCTGTTCGTTCTAGACGCGGAGAGAGGCGCCCTTGCGGGCGCCTCTCCTGGAGTATGCGATGGGTTCGACGGCTTAGCAGTCGAAGTAAAGGGCGAACTCGTGGGGGTGGGGACGCAGGCGAACCGCGTCGTGGTCGTTTTCGTACTTCCAAGCGATCCAGGTCTCGAGGAGGTCGGGTGTGAAGACGTCGCCTTTGAGGAGGAAGTCGTGGTCGGCTTCGAGGGCCTGGAGCGAGCCTTCGAGCGAGGTGGCGACGGTGGGAACCTTCGCCAGTTCAGCCGGGCTGAGCTCGAAGAGGTTGGTCTTGTCCATGGGCGGGCCGGGATCGATCTGGTTGAGGATGCCATCCATGCCGGCCATGAAGATGGCGGCGAAGGTGAGGTAGGGGTTGCCGGCCGGATCGGGCGGGCGGAACTCGACGCGCTTCTGGCGTGGGTCCGGGCTGACGAGGGGGATGCGGCAGGCGGCGGAACGGTTGCGGGCGCTGTAGACGAGGTTGACGGGCGCTTCGTAGCCGGGGACGAGCCGCTTGTAGCTGTTGGTGGTGGGCGCGCAGATGGCCATGAGGGCGCGCCCGTGCTTGATCAGCCCGCCGATGTACCACTTGCACATGTCGCTGATGCCGCCGTAGCCGTCGCCGGCGAAGAGGTTCTGGCCGTTCTCCCAGATGGAGAGATGGGTGTGCATACCGGAGCCGTTGTCCTGGAAGAGGGGCTTGGGCATGAAGGTGGCGACTTTGCCGTGGCGCTTGGCGACGTTCTTGACGATGTACTTGTAGAGGAGCGACTTGTCGCCCATCTTCGTCAGTGTGTCGAAGCGCATGTCGATTTCGCCCTGGCCAGCGGTGGCGACTTCGTGGTGGTGGAGTTCGATTTGGATGCCGACGGACTCCATGATCTCGACCATCTCGTTGCGGATGTCGGTCTGGGTGTCGTGGGGGCTTACGGGGAAGTAGCCCTCCTTGTAGCGGGGGCGGTAGGCCTGGTTGAGGTCGCCCCGGAGGGTGGTCTCGGCGCCGCTGTTCCAGACGCCTTCGTCGGAATCAACGTTGTAGAAGGCGGAGTGCTGGTCGCCGCCGAAGCGGGCTTCATCGAAGATGAAGAACTCGAGTTCCGGGCCGATGTAGACGGTATCGCCGACGCCGGTGTCCTTGACGTACTGCTCGGCCTTCTGGGCGACGAAGCGGGCGTCGCGCGTATAACGTTCGCGCGTAATCGGGTCCTCGACGTTCGCGATCACGGAGATCGTCGGCGACTGGATGAACGGGTCGATGATGACCGTCTCCGGGTCGGGGACGAGGAGCATGTCGGACTCTTCGATCTTCTGGAAGCCGCGGATGGAGGAGCCATCGAAGCCGTAGCCGGCGGTCCAGGGGGAGCGCTCGTAGTTCGTCCAATCGTTGAGTTCGTGGATCGGGCGCGTGATGTGCTGCCAGAGGCCGAACAGGTCGACGAACTTGACATCCACGAAGCGGATGTTGTTCGCGGTGGAGAAACTCTTGATCTCTTCAGGGGTCACGGAATACGTCTCCAGGGGGCTGATTCTGATGTTGCGGGATGCCAGCTATTGTGAATGGTTTCACGGTTCGGGGCACCCCCGGCGGGCCAAGGGCGATGAAGATCGTGTTACGACGATATTGCTGGCCGCGCGGCTTCGGCGTAGGTGGCGGGCGGAGCGGGTTCAATGGGGCCGGGTACGAAAGCGATGCCGCCTTCATCGCCGGCGTAGGCGCGTTCGCCATGGATGACGATATCGAGGCCGAGCTCTTCCTCGTCTTCGGAGACACGGATACCCCAGACGATATCCAGCGCCTTGAGGATGAGGAAGGTGACGGCGAAAGAGAAGAGGCCCACGACGGAGACACCGACGAACTGGTCCCAGAGCTGGCTGACGTTGCCGTGGAAGGCGCCATCGGCGTAAGCGATGCCGCTGACGGAGGCGGTGGCGAAGAGACCGCAGGCGAGGGAGCCCCAGATCCCGCCGACGCCGTGCACTCCTACGACATCGAGCGAGTCATCGAAGCCGAGCTTCGCGCGGTAGCGGACGGCGAAGAAGCAGAGCCCGCCGGAGACGAGGCCGATGAAGATCGCCTCCATCGGTTCGATGAATCCGGAGGCGGGGGTGATGGCGGCGAGGCCCGCGACCGCGCCGGCCGTCGTCCCGAGCACGCTGGGCTTGCCGGAGAAGCGCCAGCTGAGCAGCATCCAGACCAGGGCGGCGGCGAGGCCCGAAGCGGTGGTATTGACGAAGGCGTAGGCCGCCTGGGAGGTTGCCCCACCGGCGCTGCCGGCGTTGAAGCCGAACCAGCCGAACCAGAGGAGGGCGGTGCCGAGGATGACCATCGTGATGTCGTGGGGCTCCATGGGTACCTGGCCGAAGCCTTTGCGGCGGCCGAAGACGACGACGGCGGCGAGGGCGGCGGTGCCAGCGCTGACGTGGATGGCGATGCCGCCGGCGAAGTCGAGGGCGTTCAGCCCCTGGTCGGGCGCGCCGGAAGAGGAGAGGACGCTGAGCCAGCCGTCGTAGGCGAAGACCCAGTGGGCGATGGGGACGTAAACGAGGAGGGACCAGAGGACGGTGAATATAAGGAAGGGGCCGAACTTCGCCCGCTCGGCGAAGGCGCCCGTGATGAGTGCGGGCGTAATGATCGCGAACATGAGCTGGAAGGCCATGAAGATGATGTGGGGAACGCCAGCTACGGGCGTGCCATCCGCGCCGAGGGTGACGGCGCCGTAGATGGCGCCGTTCGGGCCGCCTGGCAGGCCGCCGACGTCACGCAGGCCGAACCAGGAGAAGTCGCCGATGAGGCCCCAGTGGTCTGGCCCGAAGGCGAGAGAGTAGCCGACGACGAGCCAGAGCAGGCCAACGACACTAATGCTGATGAAGGACTGCATGATGGTGGCGATGACGTTTTTGCTGCGGGTTAGGCCACCGTAGAAGAAGCCCAGGCCGGGAGTCATGAGGAGGACGAGGCCGGAGGCGATGAGCATCCAGGCGGTGTTTCCGGTATCGATCTGCATGGGGCCACCTGATCGGAGGGGTCACGCGGCGACGGCTCGCTGCCGGGACGGCGTGCGCAGAGAGCCGACGCTATCGAGGGTGTGTTTCGAGAAGATTTCGGAGTTGTTACGAGGAGGTTTCGCGAGGTGGGTCGTGCTGTGGGCGGCGGGCGGGGCTGGGCTACGGACATGCGCGGGCTGCGATGGGAGCGGGTCGGTCGGGCGTTGGGGCTCGGGCGTGCCCTTGCTGACGCGCGGGCTACGGACATGCGCGGGCTACGGATGGAAGCGGGTCGGGTGGGCGTTGGGGCTGGGGCGTGCCCTTGCTGACGCGCGGGCTACGGATGGGAGAGCGACTGTGTTGCTGGTCAAGTAGTTAGCCACGGTTTGTGGTCTCTGA
>CAZQCR010000325.1:0-3471 GCA_964591745.1 uncultured Anaerolineaceae bacterium | reverse complement strand
GTGTAGGAAGGCACTGCCCTGACGGTCGGGCGGCTGATGGTGGTGGGGCGGGCCGGGCGGGGGCTGGGTGGACGAATGCCCTCCCTGACGGGCGGGTTGCTGACGCTGATGTGCCTGCGGAGATGGGGCGGGCCAGGCGGGGGCTGGGCGGACGAGTGCCCTCCCTGACGGTCGGGCTGCAGACGGTTGGGCTGCTGATGTGGGTCCTAGAGGAGGCCGGCGAGGGGGTCGGGGAGCTCGATTTCGGCGTCGTCGAGGTCACGGGTGAAGGTGTCGCCGTGGCGGAACCAGCGGCGATCTTCGAAGTCGCGTTCGTACGGTTCGAGGTCTGGTGTGACGGCCAGGGTGACGTCCAGCATGCCGTTGGTGGCGGCGTAGGTGAGGGCCCGTTCGGCCATCCAGATTTCGAGACCGCGGCCGCGATACTCATCACGAAGCCATGGCGGGGTGAGGGTCGCGCGTCCATCGGGTGAGGTGCGAAGGGTGATGGCCCACAACACGTTCGCCATCGGCGAGGACGAACCAGCCGGCGCGATGGCCCTGTTCGAAGGGCCAGGGGTCCTGGCCGGTAAGGGCGGCGATGTCCTCCGCATCGGAGCGGCGTTGTTCGCGGACGGTGAGGAGGGGGAGGCGGCGTTCGAGGGTGAGGAGGGGCGCGGGGCCGCCTGTGCGCGAGATGGTGTGGTAGCCGAGGCGGGAGAGATAGTCGGCGAGCAGGGTGTGGGATGCGGGGACCTGACAGCGGAGGAGGCGGATCCCGGCATCCTGGGCGGCGCGTTCCACAGCGCGGACGAGGAGGCGGCCACCACCGGGGGAAGCGGCGCAGAGCAGGTCGAAGGAGCCGATGCCCTCTTCGTGTGACCAGCGAACGATGCCGACGACGTCATCCGCAGGGCCGGCGGCGATGAGGAGCCGGGCGCCGGTCTGGGCGAGAAGCTCGGGCCCGCGGGCAAGGGCCTCGGCTGCGCCCGGGTAGTCGTCTTCGAAGCCTGAGAAGGCGCTGGCGAGGAGGTGTGCGGCGGCAGGCGCATCTTCGAGGCGAAAGGGGCGGACGGCGAGGGTGGGAACCATGGGAGGACTCTAGCGCCGGCCGGGCGACGTTCAAAGTTCCAGCATCGCGCTGGGAGGGCCACGCGTTAGGCCACGGTCCCGTAGGATGCCGCGCATGGGCGAAGCGGCGGCACTGATAGCGGCCCTTACCTGGTCGGGGACAAGCGTGGCGATGGCCTCGCTGGCGGCGCGGGTAACGCCGGTGGCGATGAGCGCGTTGCGGCTGAGCGTGGCGTCGCTGCTTCTGCCACTGGCGCTGGTGGTCTCGGGCCAGGTGGATGATGTCGGCGCGGCGCCGGCGAGCGCCATCTGGGCGATGGTGGGGAGCGGCATCCTGGCCTACGCCATCGGCGATACGTTGTACATCGCGGCGTTGAAGACGCTGGGTGTGCAGCGCGCGTTCACGGTCTCGATGACGCTGTTCATTCTGCTTTCAGTGGCCGGCGGGATTGTGCTGCTGGACGAGGAGTTCCACTGGTACCAGGTGGCGGGCTCTCTTTTCGTGGGCGGGGGGATTCTGCTGATCGTGAGGGGAAGGGGTTCGGCGGTAGCGCCCAGGGCGGAGCAGGGGAGGCTGAGGGAGGGCGCGGGGCGGGGCCTGCTGAGCCGCGTGACCAACGCCGGGGGCTACGGCGCGGTGATCGCGGTGGCGGTTTTCTGGGCGGCGGCGACGTTGTGGCTGGCGAAGGGCCGGGGCGACCTGCCGAGTATCGCGGCGGCGACGCTGCGGACGCCCGCGGGCGCCCTTGGCATTCTGGCGTACGCGGGGATACTGGCACGGGCGGACCTTGTCGCGCCCTTTCGGAACCGGCGGGACCTGGCGGCGATTGCGTTGGTCGGGCTTATCGGGACGGCGTTTGGGAGCCTGCTGTACGTGTACGCGGTGGGCGAAGCGGGCCCGGGAAAGACGACGGTGCTCTCAGCCGCTTCGCCGTTGATGGCGCTTCCGCTTTCGTTCATGGTTCTGCGGGAGACGATCTCGCGGCAGGTGGTGGTGGGGACCATCCTGGCGGTCTGCGGAATCGTGCTGGTAGTTGTGTAAGCGGGCCGTAAAACGGAAGGCGTTCACCGGATTGTCACCTTGCTGGTACTCGTTTGGTTCGCGGTTGGCGCGGTACAACGGAGCAAGAGCCCAATCGCGGGCTGAGCAGCAAGGAGAAGATGATGAGCGAAGAAACGGCATTCACGGTGATCTGCCTGTGGTGCAACCGGGTGCAGGCCTGGGGGAAGGCGGAGATCTCCTACGGAGTTTGTCTTTCCTGTTCCCCGAAGGTGGCGGACGAAGTGCGGAGCCTCGAGGCGAGCCGGTTGGCCAATGCGAGAGTGGCGAGCAAGGGGCGGTTTGGAGCGAGGCGGAGAATGAGCGAGGCCGCGCTGAAGCCGTGACGGGAGCGGGGCATAGACGGATCGGCGCGAGATGCCGACAATTGCGATCATGAACGCGTATGTGACTTCTCGTCGTGCCCTTGGGGCCGCCGCTACAGGCCTTCTGCTGGCCGGGGGCCTGGGCCTGGTGGCGATAACCACCTTCGCCGCGCCGGTCATCCCGAATCGCACCTTCGACGCCGACGTGGAGGGGTGGACGCCGGTAGACGTGATGGAAGCCGTGACAGGCGCGATCGAGTGGGATTCGGCCGACGCGGCCGAACTCGAGACTTCGGGATCGGCGCTGGGGAAGAACACCTCGCCCGCTGGCACAACGCGGAAGGACTTCCAGCAGTGTGCGACAGGCGTGGACGGTGGGCAGCCCTACACGGTGAAGGCGGCGTTGTTCATCGCACAGGACCAGCTTCGCAGGGGTGGCGGCGAGATCGGCCTGACGTGGTACGCCTCGGCGGATTGTTCGGGCGTTTTGCTCTCCGAGGCGCAGACGAATACGTTCAGGACATCCACGGACGGTGCATGGGTAACGGTGAGCGATACGGTGACCTCGCACGCGGACGCGAACTCTGTGGCGATTCGCCTGGGCGTGACGCTGTATGAAGCCACGGGCGAGGAGGATCCGACGGCGGACTTCGTGGTGCTCTTCGATAACATCGAATTGCTGGAGGGGGGCGCTACGGCTACGGCGTCGCCGACGGCGAGCCCATCGTCCTCACCTTCGCCGTCACCGACTTCGACTCCATCCCCTGGCTCCGTCGTCCCGAGGGCGTACGCGCTGGAAGTGGCGCGGGACTAGGGCATGTCCGGCGGGACCCTCACCCCCGACCCCTCTCTCAGTGCGCTGGGCGAGGGGAGCGACCGTCGGTAGACGCCCGATCTCACGCCGAATTTCTTGACCGGGTGCGAGCGCGGTGGGGATGGTAAGCGGCCCGCGACCGCTGTGGGTCGCGACTACGGGGGGGCCGGGTGTGCGGACCGAGGGTGAGCGCGGTGGGGATGGTAAGCGGCCCGCGACCGCTGTGGGTCGCGACTACGGGG
>CAZQCR010000324.1:0-3471 GCA_964591745.1 uncultured Anaerolineaceae bacterium | reverse complement strand
GATGCTGGCGACGACTTTCCACAGGCTCTCTGTCGAAGCAGCGACCGCGACCTCTGTGCGCTCGCCCTTGGAGTAGTAAGAGACTTCCGGGTTGTAGCCCCGAAAGGCCAGTGCCCCCTCCGTCCAGCGCGCTGGAACCGCCTGCACTCGTTCCTGCTGAAGTGCCGCCACCACAGCCTCGCGGTACGAACGCAGGGGGATGGGCGCTATGTTGCGGATCGGATCGTCGTTGGGGAGCAAGTCATGGCGCAACCCATCGATCAGCGGCCGGGCCACCGAGGCCGGGACGGCCGTGACGAGGCCGAGCCAGTACGACGAGAGGCGGGGCGTGAGAACTGGCACCGGGATGATCAGGCAGCGCTTGCCCGTCACTTCCGCGAACACCGAGAGCATCCGCCCGTAAGAGAGAGTATCGGGTCCTCCCACATCGTACGTTTGGCCGGCGGTCTCCGGCCGGCGGACGACCTCGATCAGGTAACTGAGGAGATCATCGAGCGCGATCGGTCGCGTGCGAGAGCGCACCCAGCGCGGCGCAATCATGACCGGGAGATGATTGGCCAGGTCGCGAATCACCTCGAAGCCAGCGGATCCAGCGCCGACCACGATCCCGGCGCGCAGCTCCGTGACCGGCACCGCGCCGGAGCGAAGCACGTCCCCGGTTTCGGCGCGGGAACTCAGATGTTCGCTCGCCCCGTCCGTTGGTTGGAGACCCCCAAGGTAAACGATGCGACGGGTCCCGGCCGCCGCGGCGGCGTCTCGGAAGTTCGCGGCCGCCCGCCGGTCGCGTTCCGCGAAATCGGCCCCCGAAGCCATGGAGTGGACGAGGTAGAACGCGACATCGACTCCTTCAAGCGCCGCCGCTAGCGATCCCGGCTCAAGCGCGTCCGCCGCGACCAGCTTCACGCCCTGCCACTCCCGGGCCGCAAGGACATCAACATGGCGCGCCGCTGCGACGACGGAGAACCCGTGATCCCGCAGCCGGGGGACGAGGTTGGTGCCGATGTAGCCGCTGGCGCCGAACACGAGCGTTTTCATCGGCCGCTCACCGCCGGCCCGGGGTTGCCCGGCTGTGGCGGGACCTCCCGCGTTAAGGCCGCTGCTTCTGAGACCGGGTCGCCGCTCAGCCAGCGGCATCCGCTGGCCGCGGCAATGGGTCCCGCCGTGGCCCCGGCGAGGCAGAGGGAGACCCGTCGCTTCTTCGACAGCTCCGGGATCAAGCCCGCCTGCCCTCCCCAATCCGCAGCGAAGAGCACGGTCAGTCGCGGCGAAAGGCTCCTCCCTGCGGAGAGCACCTCGGTCATCGGCGTGTCTGCACCCAGGAACGTGACGCGCCACCCACGGCGATGGAGGGCGAGCCCGAAGAGAATGAGGGACACATCGTGGTGCTCACCGGGCGGACAGGCGAGCAAGGCCCTCGGCCCGAACCCCTGGTCCCAACCCCGCGCCAGCCCCATCAAGCGGCCGCGAAGCAGGTTCATTGAGAAGTGCTCCTGGGCGATCGAGACGCGCCCGGCCACCCAATCCTCACCCACCATCCGCAGCTCGGGAAGAAAGACATCGCGTATCGCCGTGTCCAGGTCCAGTCTCGAGAGAACGAAGTCGATCGACGCGGCCAGTGCGAGCTCGTCGAACGTGCGAAGTGCGCCATGAAGCTCCGAACGGGCCTGTGCCAGGGTGGTCTGTTCGCCGCCGTCATCGGTTGCGCTGGCGCCCGGCTGGTCCTCGAGCAGATGCCTGGCGGCTTCGCTGGCGGAGAGCCCACCCGCGATGAGGGACTTCATGTGCCGGATGCGTGCGACGTCTTCTTCGCTATAGAGGCGGAAGCCACCGGCCGTCCGTTGCGGCGTGACCACGCCGTAGCGGCGCTCCCATGCGCGGAGGACCTCCCCCGGAACTCCCGTCTGTGCACTGAGCGTACCGATACGGACGAGCATGGTCACAGGCTAACACTTTACGCAAACCTTTTGCAAATACTTGACGAAATCGTCTTTCTCTGGACAAACTTTGTTAAGGGATTGTACAAACTTCTGGGCGCGCGACCGGAGTGACAAGACCGAACATCGCACAAGGAGAACTCACCATGGTACGAACTGCATCGAGAGGGCGGGCGCTCGTCGCCTTCCTGGCACTGGCCGCGGCGCTTGCGGCCCTCTTCGTCTTCACCAGCGCGAGCGCGCAGTCCCCGGGGAACGGCCGCGTGCGCGTTATGCACGCTTCGCCCGACGCTCCCGCCGTCGACATCTTCGTCGACGGTCAGAAGGCGGTGACGGCGCTCACGTTCCCGAAAGACACCGGGTACGTCTCGCTTCCCGCCGGGGCGCGCAATGTGAAGGTCTTCGTGTCGCCGTCTACCGGCACGGGCGCGGCGGCCCTTGAGGCCACCCTCACGGTCGTCGCTGGTAAGGACTACACCGTCCTCGCCGTCGGCCAGCTCAGCAACTCCACGCTGGCGTTGCTGCCGCTGGAAGACAACAACGCCTCTCCGGCCGAGGGCAAGGCCCACATCCGCCTTATCCACGCCTCGCCGGATGCTCCGGCCGTGAATGTCGCGGTCGCCGGCACGCAGACGAACGTCTTCGCGAACGTGGCCTTCAAGGGTGTTGGCACCTACACGCCGGTCGCCGCCGCGAGCTACGACCTCAATGTGAACGTCGCTAGCAGCGGCCAGACGGTGAAGACCGTGGCGGGGCTCAAGCTCGGCAACAAGGGTGTGTACACCGCGGTGGCCGTCGGGTTGGCCGGGAACAGCACGCTCCAGGTCATCCCGCTCGTCGATGTCGCTCCCAGCGCAGCCGGTCCGCAGGCTCCGCACACCGGCACGGGCATCACGGCTTCGGATTCCGGCTTCGGCTGGAGCACCTTCGCTCTCGCCCTCTTCGGCCTGGGCACAGTGACTGCCGCGGCCGCGGTGGCCGTGCGAACGCGCCGGTAACGCCCGACCGCTCGGTTGGGAGGTGGCACGGTCCGCCTCCCGACCGGGGCATCCCGCGAGTAGCGCGTTGGCCGTGATAGCCCGGGCAGACGCGCTCTCCCACCTTCAGGTATGCTCCCCGCCACATCCCCACGGAGCACCGCCATGACGATGAACGACGACTGGCTCGCATTGACGCCCGAAGAGCCGATCGAGACCGGCCTCCCCATCCTCGATCCGCACCACCACCTCTGGGAGCGCCCCAACAGCGTCTATATGCTCCATGACCTTGCCGCGGACTGCGCCACCCATAACGTCCGCTCCACCGTCTATATCGAAGCGACGAGCATGTATCGCCTCTCTGGCCCGGACCAGTTCATGCCGGTGGGCGAAACGGAGACCATGCAGGGCATCGCCGCCCAGGCGGCAAGCGGCAGCCACGGCGATTTCCGCGGCTGCGCGGGCATCGTCGCCACCGCAGACCTCTGCCTCGGCGATGGCGTTGTACCCGTCCTCGAAGCGCAGATTGCCGCCAGCCCCAACCGATTCCGAGGTATCCG
>CAZQCR010000323.1:0-3478 GCA_964591745.1 uncultured Anaerolineaceae bacterium | reverse complement strand
GAGCGTGCCCTGTCAATACTGCTTCTGTGACTTGCCGCACACATCGCGGCGACCTATCACCGGGCGTTCTCCGCGCTCCCTGATCCGAGCCCGCGCCTGGCCGCCACCAGCGTGATCACCAGCGGACGCACCACGTACCCGTCGAACTCCGCCTCTACCAGCGCCGAGAGTTCTGCAACGAGCGCCTCCCCCCGGTCCTCGCCCAGGGATTGCGTGTTGGAGTACGAGCGCACCAGGTCCGCGTACTCGGCCGTCGAGTAGCGCTGGTCCCACGGGTATCGCCAGAGCCGGACCTCTTCAAACAGTTCGCTCCCGGCCACTTCGGCGAACGCATCCGGCACGATCTCGGGCCCGCGAAGAGGCGCGACCTCTTCTCCGGGGTAGAACCGCCGGTAGATCGGCGTACAGCGTTCGAAGAAGTCCCGGTCGGCGGTCGAGGCCACCTGGTTCGTGTCGATGACCGCCAGCACGCCGCCGGGCCGGAGCAACATACGGGTGCGCGAGAGCCGCGTGTCCGGGTCGAGCCAGTGGAACGCCGTCGCGGCCAGCACGATGTGGAAGTGCGCCGCTGGCAGCTCCGCATCCTCGAACGCTTCATTCACGACCCGAAGCGCGGGATCACCCTCGAACTTCGCCGCCAGGAACTTCGCCAGCGTGGTGCCCAGTTCCACCGCTGTGACTCGCGCTCCGCCCGCCAGTAGCGACGCCGTCGCTTTCCCCGTCCCCGCCCCCAGTTCCAGCACCTCCGGCTCTTCGCCAACCCCGGCGTACGCCCAGAGGTCCGCGAACAGCGCCTCGGGGTACGACGGCCGCACCCGATCATACGCCTCGGCCACGCCGTCGAAGGCGCTCACCCGCGGTTCCACGCGCTCAGTCCTCAGGGACCAGGACTTCCGGGCCGATCAGCCCGTGCTTCGACGAATACCGCTCCACAAGGACGATCATCGCGAAGAACGGCACGAACGCGATGGCCGAGTACACCGCCCACCAGGAAGGGACGATCGCCAGCAGGATGGCGCAGGCCGCAGTGAACCCCATCCCGATGATCGAAAGGATGCGCCCGGCGAGGACCCACGGTGTCACGGGTGTGTTCATCGCCCACCATGATCGGTCCTGTCCGCGGGCCGGTCTAGCGCCCGAGCATCTCGGCCACCCGCTCCCCGGTCGTCACCCCGTGTTCCATCGCGAGCTGCGCCCGGCCTCCCGTGAAGCCATCGCCGGTGAAGAAGAGGCCCTCACCCTCATGGGCCCGAAAGGGCGTCGCATCGAGCACGGTTTCCGGTAGCGCCTCGTCCCAGCGCGTTACGTGGGACCACCGGGTCTCTCCGCTCCAGCGCGGCAGCAGCCCCTGGACGCACGTCCGGGCGCCGGCGGCGAGCGACGCGTCGCTCGCGTGCAGGCGCGGGCGGCTCCAGCTGTCCGCCATCTGGGCCGTCAGCAGCCTCGCTCCACCGGGAGCGTAGCCCGGCTTCGCGTCTTCGAAGGCGAGCCAGCTGACGGCGTGTCCCCGGTCGCTGTTCACGAGGGAGTAGCATCCGTCTGGCCCGCCGCTCGGACCCGTGTAACCCCAGGTTACGCTGACAATCGCGCGGTAGCGGGTGGCCCGCAGCGCCGCCGCCGCGGCTGTGCCCGCCAGCGCCGGCGAGCCATCGAGGATCGTCACGCACCCCGCTCCCGGTGCGGCGACAACGACGGCCGTGAAGGGTCCGGCCCGGTCACCGCGTTCGAGGAGCACAACCCAACCAGCCCGCTCCCGGCGAAGGCCCACGATCGCCGTATTCAGGTGGACCGGCGCCTGGGCCCCTTCATGGAGGAGGTGCGCGAGCTGGACAAGCCCCCGCCGGTAGACCCATTTCCGCTGGCCGTTCTGCGCGGGGTCACCTGGTCCAATGGTCCCGTCGGCGGTGAATGGCCGGACCTCGCCCGGGATGTCGAGGAGACCACCAGCCGGTAGTTTCCGCAGCACCATCTCCGCTGAACCTGGCGTATCCGTCCGCAAGAACTGTGCCCCGGTATCGAAGCGCATCGGGCCCCGCTCCACGGTCGCGACGCGGCCACCGATCCGTCCGCTCCGCTCGAAGATCTCGCTGGAGAATCCCTGGCGGCGAAGGGCGTACGCCGCTCCCAGGCCACTCACCCCGGCCCCGACGATCGCCGCACGTAGTTCGTCTCCCACCCCGGCATTCTCGCCCCGGGCCCGTGGCGGGGCAATGCGACGATAGCTGTGCGAGTGCTCGCGGGTCATAATGGCGCGCCACCGGTCCGTGGCGGGGAGACGCCGTTGCCACGCCTGGGGACAGCGCCGCGGCCGCCGATCTTCTACGGCTGGTACATCGTCGCCATCGCCCTCGTCGCTCAGTTCGTCGCCGTTGGCACCCAGACCTACGCCTCCACCGCATTTCTCAAGCCGATGAACGCTGACCTTGGCTGGACACGCAGCGAGTTCTCCGCCGTCCAGACCGTCGCGACTGTGGTCATGGGCGTCTTCGGCTTCGCCGTTGGTATGGTCATTGACCGCCGCGGCCCCCGGCTGCTCATGTTCGCCGGCGGGATCATCTGCGGCGCGGCCCTCATCGCCACCAGCCAGGTGAACAACCTCTGGGAGTTCTACCTCGCTCGCGGCGTCGCTCAGACCGTGGGCGCGACGATGCTCGGCAGTCTCGTGGTCAACGTCACGGTCGCCAAGTGGTTCGTCACCAAGCGTGGCATGGCGATCGCCATCGCCTCGGCCGGCGTCTCCCTCGGCGGCGTGCTGATGACGCCGGTCGTCATCGCCGTCATCAGCGCCTACGGCTGGCGCGACGCGTGGGTCTTCCTCGGCGTGCTCGTCTGGGTACTCATCCTTCCATCCGCCTTCATCATGCGCCGTGCTCCCGAGGACCAGGGCCTGCTCCCGGACGGACGGACACGGGGCGCTCCCCTTGTCCCCTCGCGGCGGCCATCGCTCGCGACCGAGGCCCAGTGGACGCGGGAAGAGGCGGTTCGAACGCCGACGCTCTGGCTCCTCATCTCCGCCTACGGCATCGCCAACGTCGGCATCGGCGCGATGTTGCTCCACCTTATCCCCTTCCTCACGGACCACGGCTGGAGCACCGGCCGCGCGGCGTGGCTCTACAGCATCCAGGCATGGGCCGCCCTCGTCTCGAAGCCGCTCTGGGGCGCGCTTATGGACCGCTTCCACCCGCGCTACCTGAGCGCACTCGGCTTCCTGCTCGCGGCCGGGGCTGTCGTCGCGATCCTCGGCGCCGTCCACTCCTCGAGCTGGTGGCCGGTCGCCGGGGCGCTCGCCCTCTGGGGGCTCGGCGTTGGCGGCGCCATCCCCCTCCAGGAGACGATCTGGGCGAACTACTTCGGCCGAACCCACCTCGGCCAGATTCGCGCCATTGCGATGCCGTTCTCGATCCTCTTCGGCGCGGGCGGACCGCTCCTCGCCGGCGCGCTCTACGACCGCTCCGGGAGCTACACCGTCGCCTTCCTC
>CAZQCR010000322.1:0-3496 GCA_964591745.1 uncultured Anaerolineaceae bacterium | reverse complement strand
CCGCCGAGGTAGTCGCCCCTCCGTTCGCGGTCGAGCACGGCCTGGTAGATCTTGCCGCTGGTCACGGAGGAGGCAGCCTTCAGGTCCTGGTCGATAAACCGTTCGTAGTGGCCGAGGTCGAGGTCGGTTTCGGCGCCATCGACGGTGACGAAGACTTCGCCATGCTGGAAGGGCGACATGGTCCCCGGATCGACGTTGAGGTAGGGGTCGAGCTTCTGGATGGAGACAGAGACGCCGCGGGACTTGAGGATTCGGCCGAGGGAGGCGGTGGTAATGCCCTTACCAACCGAGGAGACGACACCGCCAGTAACGAAGATGAATTTCGGCATAGACCTCACGACCGTGGTTGCTTGGGTGATGGTATCAACGGCGGCGGGGGGCGGCAACGAACATTTGTGTTAATTCCTGGCCTCGCGGTTCGACCACGAGGCGCGGCCCGCGCAGATTCGCGCGGTGGCAGGTGTGGCTGAGGTGACGACCGCGGAGGAAGTCGAGGAAGGGACGCGGAACCCGTTTGCCTCGCCGGCCTTCCGGACGTGGTGGATCGCTTCCGTGGTGGCGGGGCTGGGGGTCGGGATTCAGACGACGATCGTCCCGCTCTTCATCCGCGACCGTGTGTCGGACGACGCGCGAGCGCTGGCCATCGCCGGAGAGTTGATCGCGGCGAACCTGGCGGGGACGGTGCTGGCGCTCTTTGGGGGCGTGGCCGCGGACCGAATGGACCGCCGCGCGATCCTGGTGCGGACGTATGCTGTGGCGGCGGTGGTGGCGGGGCTCTACCTCTTCCTTTCGGGCGCCGATGTCCAGGCCATCTGGCCGGTCTACTTCCTGGCGATGGTGGTAGGAGCCGCCGGGGCGTTCACGAACGCGGCCCGCCAGAGCATGGTCCCATCGATGGTGACGCGCGCCCAGCTCCAGAACGGGATCATTTTCGGGAACATGGCCTTTCTCGCGCTGCTTCAGTTCGGTGGGCCGATGATCGGCGGCTTCGTCGCGGATGGGCTGGGGCTGACGGTGGCTTTCACGGTCGAAGTCTGCGCGCTGGCGCTCACGGTCGTGCTCTTCGCCCGGGTGCCAAGGAACACGCCCATTCCGACTGGCCGGAGCGTTCGTGGCGACCTCATCGATGGTCTGCGGTACGTCCGATCGTCGTCCGCACTCTCCGGCCTGCTGGTGATCGGGGTCATCCCCGGGATCTTCATCATGGGGCCGTTCGCGGTAACGGTGGTGATCATGGTGGAGGACGTCTTCGCGGCGAGCGACAAGTTCGTGGGCATGCTCTGGGCCGGGTTCGGCGGCGGGATCATGGCCGGGTCGATACTGATGACCCTGCGAAAGCTGCCGCACCGGGGCCTCGCCGCCTGTTTGTGCATCATTAGCGGCGGCGCGGTCTTCTTCGCCTACGGGTTGACGTCGAACGTCGCGCTCGCGATCTTCCTGCTGGTGGTGCTGGGCATTGTGGGGCCGGCGATCTTCATCAATACCGTCGTCGCGCTGCTCCAAGAGAACACGGAGCCGCGGATGATGGGCCGGGTGATGAGCATGTACTCCCTCACCTTCACGGCCTCGGCGCCGCTGGGATATCTGCAGGCAGGGCTGATAGCCGACGCCTTCGGGCCGAGGGCAACGATCCTCGTGGGCGCGTCTATCTGCGTAGGCCTCGGCGTGGTGGCCTCGATGGCCATGCGGCCCGTGACGCGCCTGCCCTGAGGCGGAGTCTCCTCGGCGCCGGGCGCCGGACGCAGAGAAGCCGGCGGTTGCGGCCGCCGGCTTCTCCTGGGTTCCCGAAGGTCCTTCCCCGACCCCGAGCTGTATCGGTGGGCTACTCCACGAACTTCACGGCTGTCGCGCCGCTTGCCGACGTTCCGGAATAGATCCCCCCGGATAGTTCCGTCACGAACTTAACGAACTCGCCCGTTACCTGGCTGTGACCACCGTTCGTTTGTGAACCGGTGAGAAACATGAAGGCGAACCCGAGGATGGTCGACTTCTGCGGGTTCTGAATCTTATCGACGACGGGGATGACGATGATCCTGGGGCTCTCCTCACAGCCCGGCCGGATGGAAGTCACGCCGTTCGTGGTAACGAGGACCTGGTTTCGCGAGTGACCGGGGCAGCCGGCCGGCACTGGGTCGGCAAAGCGATCAGTGATGCCCTGGTTTGTCGGCCCCTGCATGTTGCCGGTTTGAGGCTCCACGAGGTCCCCGACTTTGTACGGATTGTTCGAGCCGTTTCCGATGGCATCGCGGTACACGCTGGAACCGGTTCCATCGAGGGCGAGCGAACCGAAGTCACCGCCCGCGTTCGTCCCGGCGCCGTACTTCATGGTGCAGCTCACGTTCTGCTGGAACTGGGGCACCCCACCAACCTGGCCGAGATAGCAGGCGTTCTGAAGGAGGTTACTGTTGTTGTTGTTGCTCGCGATCAAGCCCCAGGGAACGAGGCCAGAACCGCCGCTATAGTTGGCGGCGCGCGCCTTGGCCGTCGCCGTGACGTTCGTGCCCGAGAGGCCGATCACCTTGAGGAATGTGTAAGTCACGCTCTTGCCGGCCGTCACCCGGACCGTGTCGTTCGCTCCATAGGTTTGGGAGAACTGGATGGTGCTAGCGGCGAGCGTTGCTCCGTTGTTGGCCATGTAGGTGTTCGCGGTCGTCGTCGCCGCGTCCACGCTGGGGAGGTCCTGCGCGGCGGCGATGGCCGCCGCGTCTGCGGCGGCCTGCATCCGGGTGCGGTTGTAGACGATTTGTCCGACATCGACGCTCATGCCAACGAGTCCGCACAGGGCGACGAGGGCGAAGGCAAAGAGCACCATGGCCTGGCCACGTTCTCGTGATTCCGCTCGCGCGCGGCCGAATGCTTTCCTGAGTCGAATGGTCCAGCTCATAGCGCCCTCATCCCCTCTTCCCTACACCACCCACTACTGACAGGTTCGGACGTTGTTACGGCTCCGACGTGGCCAACCGGTAACGGAGCGGTAACACAGGAGTGACAGGGCACCACACGCTGCCGCTGGTCAGCCTTAATTCCTTGTGGACCAGCGCGCGAGGGCCGAAACTTCTGGTGAGGGCTTCGGCCCGGAGAGGTCACCGGGTGCCGGAAGTTGCTTCCCTTACGACGCTAGTCGGCGGTCGTCCCGCGGAAGACGGGGCACTGCTGGACGCCCTGGCACGCCGTGCGGCGGCGGGCGAGCGCGAAGCCTTCGGCGAACTCTATACCCTGCTGGTGGACGATCTCTACCGCTACGTCCGTGGCCTGGTTCGGGACGAAACACTCGCGGAAGACATCGTCGCCGAGGTCTTCCTGCGGGCGTGGCGGTTTATCCCGCGCTATCGCGCCGGGTCAAACACGCTGCGACAGTGGACCTTCACGATCGCCCGCAACCAGGTACGAGACGCCTGGAGGCAGGAGAGGCTTCGGCCGGTGGCCCTGGAAGTGGACGTTGCGGAGTCCTCCGAGGAGGCGCCGGCGGAGGACGGGCACGCGACGGAGACCATCC
>CAZQCR010000321.1:0-3529 GCA_964591745.1 uncultured Anaerolineaceae bacterium | reverse complement strand
TTCTCGTTGATCGCCGTCGCAATGTCGTGGAGGCCGGCCTTATCGAGGATCGAGATCGCCGAGATGACGGCCGGGTGGTCGTGAGGCGTGTGGCCTGCGTCAGGCGCGTCATCATCGCCGCAGGCGATGCCGGCGGCGAGGGCGAGGGCGGCGACCCCACCGAGGGCGAGGGCCGTGAGCCGCTGTTTTGGGAACATGAAGGTACTGCTCCTTTAGGTGAGAGAGGATTGGGCTTGATACCGGGCGGCGCGGATGGTGTCCCGCGGAGGAGGCGTGTCGACCGCCACCGCGCGCCCCAAGAGAACGGCCAGCGCAGCGAACGAAGCCAGCGAAAGCAGCCCGGCGATGCTGGCGTCGAGCCACCCGGCGAGGAAGGCGAGTCCGCTGAGCGAAGAGAGCGGGACATCGCTGCATGTCGCCGCGGACTCGTGACAGTGACGCTGATGGGTGTCGCCGGCCGGTTCCGGGTCAGCGGGCGCTGCTGGCTCATGGATATGCGTGTGGCCTGGGTCGCTTTCGCCGCCGGCACCGGGGATCGGGATTCCCCAATGGTCCGGGGCGAGAGCGGTCAGGAGCACGGCGAGCAGCAGCACGGCGCTGGCCAGGGACGGATAACGTGTCGCCAGGAGGGCCATCGCGGCCAGCGTAGCGCCTGCGGCAAGAAGGATCAGGGCTGGAGGGCCGGGAAGGGAAGTCCACAACCCGCGTTCTAGCGTACATTTCCTGTATGAAGCTCGCTATGCTCCTCCTGACCTTCGCCCTGGCCACGACCGCCGCCGCCTGTGGCGGCGACGATGCCGCACCATCCACGCCCACGACGAACCCGGTTGGGACCGCTTCCGCGAGCGTCTCGGCCACGAACACGCAGGCGGCGGCCACAACAGCAGCCGCCACCACGGCCGCGGCGACAACGGCCGCCGCCACATCGACGCCCACGGCCGCCGCCGCGACAGCGACGCCAACAGCCGCGGCGACCACCGCTCCGCCTCCACCGCCTCCACCGCCTCCACCGCCTCCGCCGCCACCACCGGCGGGACCACCACCGGCCCAGACGTTCAACGTGACGGCGAAGAACATCGCCTTCGACGTGGCGACACTCACGGTGAGGACGGGAGCGCAGGTAACGGTCAACTTCACGAACAACGACGACCAGGTTCTGCACGATTTCGGTGTCGGTGTGGTCGGCGTACCGCACACCGACACCTGCATGACGGCCGGCTGCGGAGGTTCGATCACATTTACTGCGCCAGCGCCGGGGAACTACACGTTCCAGTGCACCATTCATCCGACGATGGTTGGAACGTTGGTCGTGACTTCCTGAGTGCATCGGGACGCCCGGGGGTCACTCCCTGAACGGGTCGACGATCGTCAGGCCTTCGATCTGCTGGCCGTGCTGGAGATCCTCGGAGTACAGCCGGGTGCAGCCGGCTGTGAGGGCGGCAGCGATGATCAGCGAGTCGTAGAATCTGTAGCGGTAGCGTTGCTGCAGATCGAGCGCGCGCTGGTAGAGGGCGGGCGTGGGCATGACCTTCCAGAGCGGTTCGAGGACGTGTGCAAGAAACACCTTGGCATCCACGGACGAGCCGGGCGTGCGGTACTTCCGAACGACAACGTTGAGCACTTCCTGGACGACCTGGAAGCTGATGACGCCGCCGTTGTCGAGCGCACGTCTGATCAGGGCATCGGCCGCGTCGCGTTTCCGGACATCGGTCTCGGAGAACGTGTAGACGAGGATGTTGGAGTCGATGAAGTCATCGTTCATTCATCTCGTCCCGCGTGAACTTCCGGCCATCGGTGCGAACATAGGTCCGCATCCGATCGATGATCGCCATCGCCGCGGCGACGCGCTCGGCCTTCGTGTATTCATCCAGCCACTCGCGGAAGGCGGCGTTGAGGGTCGTGTTTTCGGCGCGGGCTCGGGCGCGGGCCGCCTCGATGTGGCGTTCATCGGCACTGAGGGTGATGTTTTTCATGGCTGGGACCTCCCGTGGTGAGGTTGTCGTGTTCACGAAGTAGTGTACACGACACCAGTGCGCACTGAAGGAGAGGGCCGAGCGCTACCGGAACGCCGGCAGGACCTCTTCGGCGAAGCAAGCCATGTTCTCGAGCTGGGCCTGGAGGCGTTCGGCGTCGGACATTGAGGCGACGCGGTCCGCGTGGAGGAGCCAGGGGATGCCGACGAGGTGGTGCATGCCGGCGCGGGCGTAGGCGCCTAGCAGGTCGGTGAGCTCGGCCCTCCCCGGCGGCGCGCCGAAGCCGGCCCAGAGCATGGAGACGACGAGGTCGTCCGGGTTGCGGCCCTCCTGCTCCATGAGGCCGCGGACCTGGATGACCTCGGCCGCCACCTCTGCCGGCGAGGAGGTGATCGTGTGGTAGCCGGTGCCGTAGCGGGCGACACGGCGCATGGCCGCGGGCGTCTTGCCGCCGACCCAGATGGGGATGTGGGGTTTCTGAACCGGGAGGGGGTTCGCTCCGACGTTTTCGTAGCTGACCCAGCGGCCTTTGAAGCTGCTCGGCCCCTGCTGGGTCCAGAGATTCATGCAGACGGCCATCCACTCGTCGGTGACGCTTCCGCGGTTGGGGTAGAGGTCGCCGATGCCGAGGGCCTCGAACTCCTCCGCCATCCAGCCCGCGCCGATGCCGAGGACCACCCGGCCGTGGGAGATGCGGTCGATGGTGGCGAGTTCTTTGGCGAGGACGACGGGGTTGCGATAAGGGACAACGAGCACGCTCGTCCCGATCTGGAGGCGCTCCGTGCGGGCGGCGATCGCGGCCATGAGGGTCAGCGGGTCGTAGATGAACTGGTCGACGCGGAAGGGCGAGTCCCCGGTCGCGTTGTACGGGTACTTCGAGACGACGCTAGCGGGCATGATGACGTGGTCGTGGACCCAGACGGAATCGTAGCCGAGCCGCTCCGCTTCGACCGCGACGGCGAGACAGCCATCTACGCCGGGGTCCTCGCCGAATGTCCCGAAATTGCCACTGAGTACGCCAAACCGCATAACACCCTCCGGACTACGAGCAGTCGGCCAGATTATAGGCACCCGGCGCCCCGCCTGGCGTGGGGGCGGCGCATAACGGCGGACGGCGATGCCACGTGCGGCCACGGTAGTCCATAATCGGGGCACGACAGGAGGCAGCCCCATGGTCACAATCGTTGGCAACGTCAAGCCGGAAGACGACTACACCCACCCGCTCGGCCCGGAGGAGAACTTCAACGAGTCGGTCTACTTCAACTTCTTCGACCGGGAGAAGCAGATGGGCGGCTTCGTGCGCATTGGCAACCGGGCGAACGAGGGCCACGCGGAGATGACGGTGATCGTCTATCTGCCGGACGGCTCGGCGCTGTTCAACTACAAGCGGCCGCAGATCAGCTCGAACGACGGCTGGGACGCGGGCGGCCTGAAGGTCGATGTCGGAGTGCCGGCGTTTCTTCCCGGCTCTCACGTCGACACGCGCCCGACGCGCAGCCTCGATCGTTACATCGGCGAGGTCGGCCAGTTCACGATCCTCAAGTTCAATCGCGCCC
>CAZQCR010000320.1:0-3530 GCA_964591745.1 uncultured Anaerolineaceae bacterium | reverse complement strand
GAGTGTGCCGGCGGCGCTGATCGCGGGCCCCACTGCAAAGAGGGCCGTGTTCGTGTTCGCGGTGACGCTAAAGGAGAGCGTCTGCGTCTGCGCCGGGTCGCCATCGTCGATCGCCGTGGCCCAGTTCGCGACGGTCTGCGCCCCGGCGTCCTCATCCACGCCCTCGCCCGCGCCGCCGGTGAAGGTGGGCGCGTCGTTGACGTCGCTTACCGTAACCGTCGAGGTCGCGACGGCGCTGCTCGAGATCCCGTCGTTCGCCACGAAGTCGATCATCCGGGCGCCCAGCGTGATCGTGACCGAGGTATTGGTGTACGTCACCGAACGCAGCGCCGCCTGGTACTGGCCGAGCGTCGCGGAACCCGTGAGCGTCAGCACCCCCGTCGTGCCGTTGTACGCCGCCACGATCGCCGTGTTCGGGGACACGGTGGCCGGGTTGACGGCGAGCGTCTCAAACCCCGCGTCCAGGATCCCAAGGCTGGCCGTCGCCGAGACGATGGTCGCACTATCCGGGTCCGTCACCTTCAGATTGAGCGGGTCTACGGCGGGAACGGCCGGCCCGGTAGCGACGAAGACGGTGGCGAAGTCGATATCGCCACCGGGGTTATCGGCCGTCCCATCGAGGTCGATCGTTGGCGGACCGAGGATCTCGATCGTGAACGTCAGTTCGGCATTGGGCACGACGCCGTTCGAGGCCCTCACCGTGGCCGTCCAACTCCCGGGCGTCGTTGGCGTTCCAACGAGCTGGTAACCGCTCAGCGTGATCCCCGGGGGCAGCCCTGTTGAGGGAAGGAAGCTCGGCGTGACGCTCAGCGTCACCGTTCCTGAGCCGCCAACGACGAAGGTGTGGCTGTACGGCGCACCGACGACGCCCTGCGCTGGCGGCGTCCCAGAGAGCGTTGGCGGGACCGGAATCGGCGTTGCGCTCGGCGTCGTGCTGACCGTGGGCGTCGGGGTCGCGGTGGAAGTCGGTGTTGGCGTGACCGTGATGGTTCCCGTGGGCGTTGGCGTCGGCGTCCCCGCGAGGCCGTCGGCGGCGATCATCGGCACGAGGAAGCGGTACGGGCCGGCGGCTGACGTATCCTGCCGTCCGCCAGTCCAGAGCCCCAGGACCAACGCGCCAACCCCGAGTGCGAGGCCCACCCCCGCCACGGCCGTAGCACGTCGTTTCAACGTCATGGGGGCCACGATAACTGAATGACAACCAGCAGGCCACGCACCGGGCGTCCGCCGGCCGGCCAACCGCCCCCTGACGACATTCCTTTCGGCGCTTTGCGCAATTTGTCACAGACGCGGTAGTATCGCCCGCGAAGGAGTGGCCAAATGTCACCATTTCTTGCCTTTATCGGCCTGTCTGTAGCCGGGACGTGGGGTCTCGCGAACATCGGCCTGATCGCCGGCGGTATCTTCCTGCTGGTCGACCCGGCCGATATCGAAACGGCTTCCGGGGCGACGCTCCCGGCCATCGTCCTCATCGTCGTCGGCGTGGTCTCGATGGGCGTTATGCAGCTGACGATCACGCCGCTGCTCGGCCTCGACCCGCCGCTGCCGATTAAGGCGAAGAGCATTCTGCCGGTGGCCAAGCTGACGCGCTGGGTCAGCGCCGGTCAGCTGCGGGACCTCCCGGATGGCACGCCGAAGGAAGTGCGGGTTCGTGGGAAGCGCGTGCTTCTCATCCGCCAGGGCAACACCGTGAACGCTATGGGCGCGCTCTGCAGCCACGCCCGGCTGCCGATGGCCGGCCTCCCGGGTTCGCCTGTGAAAGCCGAGCCTGTTCGCGACGGCTGCGTCATGTGCCCGTTTCACGGCGCTCGCTTCGAAGTCGATTCCGGCAAGGTCGTTCGCCAGCCGTTCGACAGCCAGTTCAACAACGACCACCCGTTCCTTGGGAAGCTCCAGAGCAAGCTCTTCCGTGTGATCTCCGCACCACCGACGCCTCCCGGCATGCCGAAGCCGAGCATGAACGCGGAGAACATTCAGACGTACCCCGCCCGCGTTGAGAACGGCGAAGTGATGGTGGCCCTCCCGAAGAAGTAAGAACTGTCGCCTTCGAAGTTCGCCCAACAGATTTCGGGCTTTCGCGCCGATGATTTGGGGGAGCGTTCGAGGAGACACCGATGCCGGCAGCCATTCGCACTTCGGAACGGGACGCCCTGGCCCTGAACGCCCTCCCGCCGATACCGGCGGTGGCGCTCAAGGTCATCCAGGTGGCGCAGGACCCGCGCTCCTCCGCAGCGGACCTGGCGAGCGTGGTGGTAGCCGACCCGGGCCTGAGCGTCGCGATCCTCCGGGTCGTGAACAGCGCCGCCCACCGCAGGCTGAACGAAGTGACCTCGGTCAAGGAGGCGCTCGTCCTCCTCGGCTTCGTGCAGGCGCGGAACATCGCCATCACAGGTGCTATCGCATGTGCTTTCCCGGCAGGCCCCGCCACCGAGCATTTCAGCCTCGAAGCCTTCTGGCGCCACTCCCTCGGCGTAGCCTTTCGCGCGGCTGAGGCGGCAACCGAACGTGGCCGAATCGATCCGGCCACGGCGTTCACCTGCGGTGTCCTGCACGACGTGGGGCGTCTCGCGATGTTCTACACCGATGCGAGGGGCGTGGACCGCGCGGCCTCGCAGGCCATCGCCTCTAGCATCCCCATGGAGCGGGCCGAGCTGGAGGTCCCCGGCTATGACCACGCGCTCCTTGGGGCGCTCCTGGCCGAGCGATGGGGTCTCCCCGCGGCGATCCGCGATGCCATCGCCGGGCACCACAAGGAGAAGCCCGCGCACCCGCTGGCCGCACTCCTCGCCTCCGCCGACCAGTACTGCACAGAACGCGGCCTGATGCCGGCGTATGCGGTGGCGCCGGGAACGCCGCCCGCTGATCCGGCCTGGGAGCGCCTTCTCCGCCAGGTGGATGTCGTGACTGAGATGATCGTGAAGCGGTAGGGTTCCCGCCGCCGTTGAGCGGCCAAGGCTCATCCGGGGGCGTTCTCCCGGGTCGATTGTTGGGTGCGTGCCGCCGTGCTACGTTTCCGCAGCCAAATCATTCGCTGCAGGTGAACCGTGACCCAACAACGCCAGGCCGCCATTGCCGGCATCCACGAATATCCGCTCCGCGTCGCCCCCGGCGTTTCGGGAATGCAGATCAAAGCCGCATCCCTCCGTGCCGCGCTCGAAGACGCTGGCCTCAAGTGGTCGGACGTCGATGGTCTTTACGACGCTGGCGACGGCGAGGGCGGGGGCGGGCTCGGCCTCGCGGCCTACCTCGGCCTCAAGCCGCGCGTGATCGACACGACCCAGGTAGGCGGCTCTTCCTACGAATTCCACGCCGCCCACGCCCTTCGCGACATCGCGGCGGGGCGGGTGAAGGTCGCGGTGACGACGTACGGCTCGACGGCCGCGTCCAACCGCATCCCTATCGGCACCGGCGGTCGCGGCGGTGGCGGCGGCACGTGGGCGTCGAACATGGAGAATCCGTACGGCTCGACCTTGATCAGCAACTACGCGATGGTCAAGCAGCGCCACATGCACGAGTACGGGACCACGCAT
>CAZQCR010000319.1:0-3568 GCA_964591745.1 uncultured Anaerolineaceae bacterium | reverse complement strand
CTGCCGGACCGCGGCCCGAAGACCTGGGACGAGATGGACGAGTGGGGCGCCAAGCTCCAGGCAAAGGCAGCCCCGGGCGAGTTCGCATTCACGCACGTGAAGGGCGATAGCTACGCCGCGTGGACGTTCCACGGCATCATCTGGCAGTACGGCGGCCGCTATAGCGACCCGAACTTCAAGATCCTGCTGGATTCGCAGGAGGCCATCGATGCGGGCAACTACGTTCGCAGCCAGGTCTTCACGCAGAAGTACGCCAACGTGACCGCGAACTCGGAGACGGCGGACTTCGTCGCCGGCGCCACGGCTTCGATGCTTTCCTCGACGGGTGGCCTGGCCGGCGTCCTCAAGGACGCGAAGTTCGAGGTGGGCACCGCGTTCTATCCCGAGAAGAAGCAGTTCGGCTGTCCTACGGGCGGCGCGGGACTGGCCATTCCGGAGGCGATCCCGGATGCGAACAAGGTGGCCGCGATGACCTTCATCAAGTTCCTCGGCGAGCCGGAGAACACCGCCTACTACTCGCAGAACGTCGGCTACATGCCGGTTCGCAAGTCGGCCGTTACGGGGGCGATGGCCGAGTTCCTGAAGACGAAGCCGCAGTTCAAGACGGCCATCGACCAGCTCGCAAGGACGCAGTCGCAGGACTCGGCCCGCGTCTACATCCCTGGCGGCGACGCGATCCTTGGGAAGGGCCTCGAACGCATGATCTTGAACAACGAGGATGCCAAGAACGTCTGGCCAGACGTGAAGAAGCAGCTCGAAAAGGTCTACGAAGACGATGTGAAGCCGAAGCTCAAGGCGTAGCGGGGCGCTTCACACGCTGACAACCTCTCCCGGTGGCCGGACCCCCCCTCCCCGGCCGCCGGGAGGGCCCAAGACCCAGGGAGAAAGCACTTGAGCGTCGTCTTCGAATCCATCAACAAGCAGTTCGGTGACGTTCGTGCCGTCAGCGACCTCGATCTCGAGGTGGAGGATGGGGAGTTCCTCGTGCTCGTCGGACCTTCGGGTTGCGGAAAGACGACGGCGTTGCGGATGGTGGCCGGCCTCGAGATGCCGAGTTCGGGAACGATTCGCATCGCCGGGTTGGACGTGACGCACGAAGAGCCGTCGAAGCGCGATATCGCCATGGTTTTTCAGAGTTACGCGCTCTACCCGCACATGAATGTCCGCGACAACCTGGCGTTCGGACTGAAGCAACGCAAGGTTGTTCGCCCGGAGATCACCCGGAGGGTTGAGGAGGCGGCCGCCATGCTGGGCATGTCCGCGCTCCTGGACCGGAGGCCGAAGGAGCTTTCCGGCGGTCAGCGACAGCGGGTTGCGCTGGGCCGGGCGATCGTGCGGAGGCCGAAGGTGTTCCTAATGGATGAACCGCTGAGCAACCTCGACGCGCAGCTTCGACTGAAGACGCGGGCGGAGATCAGCAGCCTTCACCGCCGGCTGGAAACGACGTTCATCTACGTGACCCATGACCAGGTGGAGGCGATGACGATGGGCACGCGCATTGCGGTGATGCGCGATGGCCTTCTGCAGCAGGTGGCGGCGCCCCAGGAGCTCTACGCCTGCCCCGCTAACGTATTCGTTGCGACCTTCATTGGCAGCCCGGCGATGAATCTCCTGGCGGGCGAAACCTTCCTGAGCGGCGAAACAATGGCGTTCGCGGCGGGTGGAAGTACGTTCCAGCTTCCACCAGGTGTCGCGTCACGGCTGAAGTCGGAGGGCCCGGTAACCCTTGGCATTCGTCCTGAATCGTTCGAGCGGAGCCCCGTGAGCGTGGACGCAGGCGAGCCGGCGATTACCGGCGAGGTGACGCTGGTCGAACCGCATGGGAGCGATATGTTCGTGACGATCCTGGCGCCTTTCGGCGAGGTGACCGCGCGACTCGACCCTACGGTTGCGATCGAGGTTGGGCAGCGGCTCACGCTTCGGCCGATACTTGAGCAGCTCCACTGCTTCTCGGCGGAAGATGGCCGCCGGCTCTAAGTCTGCCGGTAGGCTACCCCTGGCGGCCCGCCGGGACTGCGTTGCCCGGCGGGCGTATCCTTGGGCGCTGGAGGGTACAGATGAAGAGAATGTTCGTTCCCGGCCTGGCATTGCTCGCCGCTTCGGCGGTTGTCGGTTCGGTCGCCTGCGGGGGTGACGATGATGACACCGCGCCAGCCGCTACCACTTCGGCAGCAAAGACGGCAACGACTGCCGCCGGCGGCGGTTCCGAGGCGACGAAGCTCGCCGTGACGGCCAAGGACTTCGCCTTCGAACCGGCCGGTCTTGAAGTGAAAGCCGGTGCGAAGGTCGAGATCACGCTCACGAACAAGGGCGCCGCCCCGCACACGTTCACGCTCTACCTGGACAAGGAGTACACGAGCAAGATCAGCGGCGCGGGCACAGGCAACGTGGCCGGCGGCGCATCCGCGACTTTCCCGTTCTCCTCAGCAGGGGCAGGGACGGTGTACTACCGCTGCGACATCCACCCGGCCCAGATGAAGGGCGAGATGGCGGTGAAGTAACGTGAGCGAACGGGGGGCCTACTCCGTGACGACGAGCGCCGTGACCAGGCCGCAGAAGCCGGTGGGCGCCTCGGCGTGGCTGAGGACGTGGCAGTGGAACGCCCAGACGCCGACTTCGTTGCAGTCGATGATGCAATCGAAGCGGTTGCCGGGCGGGACATCGATGGTATCGCACTCGTAAGGCGGGACGATGGGGAAGCCGTCACGCCGGAAGACGACCATGCTCAGGCCGTGGAGGTGCATCGGGTGGTAGAGCATGCCCTCGTTCATCCAGCGGACGAGGATCTTTTGGCCCTTCTTGGCGACGAGGGCGTCGGTTGCCGGGAAGCCTTTGCCGTTGATCGTGAAGCCGAGCGAGACATCGTTCATGATCAGGATGTATTCCTTGTCGTACGCGGGGTACGAGGCCGGATCTTTCGGGGCGATGATGAACGCGCCGAGGAGGCCGCGGTTCACCTGGTCGGCCGAGTTGTGGTGGGAGTGGTACATCTGTGAGCCGCTGTTGCGCAGCGTGAACTCGTAGGTGAAGGTGCCGCCCGGCTGGATCGGGTCCTGTGTGACATACGGGACGCCGTCCATGTTGTTCGGCAGGCGGATGCCGTGCCAGTGGACCGCCGTGCTTTCGGTGAGGTTGTTCTTGACGTTGATTCGGACGGTGTCGCCTTCGGTGGCGCGGAGGGTTGGGCCGGGGATCATGTTGTTGTAGCCGCGGCCTTTTTCGAACTGGCCGGGTGCGACCTCCCAGTTGACCTCGTCGATCGTGAGGTTCCAGACCTTGACGCCGCCGTCCAGCGTGGGGGCGAGTTCGACCATGCCTTTGCCCTTGGTGAGTGGCTGGGTCTGGTTCTTGAGGAAGTCCTCGATGCCCTTCTTGTGGCTCAGGTCCATCTTCGCGTGGTCGTCGGTTTGGGTGGAGATCGGCGTGGTGCCGGGCGTAGGCGAAGCCTGGGTCCCAGGTACGGGCGAGAGGGCGACGGTGGTCGGCGGCACTACGGCTGTGTTGTCGCTGCAGGCGGCGGCGATGATGGTGCCGGCCATCGGGATGGTTGCGCCGACAACGCCAGCGC
>CAZQCR010000318.1:0-3570 GCA_964591745.1 uncultured Anaerolineaceae bacterium | reverse complement strand
CCGAAGGGGGGCCTGAGCTACGCTTACCGTTCCATTCTGCGTTACCGGAGCCGCCGCCCATGGCTGACCCTCGAACTGTCTCCCAGAAGATCTGGGACAACCACCTCGTCACCAGTGAAGCCGGGAAACCAGACCTGCTCTACATCGACCTCCACCTCGTCCACGAAGTCACCTCGCCGCAGGCGTTCGATGGCCTGAGGCTGGCCGGGCGGAAGGTGCGGCGGCCGGAGCTGACCCTGGCGACAGTCGACCACAACGTGCCCACGATCGACCGCGAGAAACCGTGGACGGACGCGCTTTCTGTCACCCAGGTCGAGGCGCTGCGGAAGAACACCGAAGAGTTCGGCGTCCCCTACTTCGGTGTCGATGACGTGCGCCAGGGGATCGTCCACGTCATCGGGCCGGAGCAGGGGTTCACCCAACCGGGGATGACGATCGTCTGCGGCGACAGCCACACCTCGACGCATGGGGCGTTCGGGGCGCTGGCCTTCGGCATCGGGACCTCTGAAGTGGAGCATGTGCTTGCGACGCAGACGTTGCCCCAGATGAAGCCGAAGACCATGTCGGTGGAGGTGAACGGCGAACTGCACCCGGGAGTGACGGCCAAGGACGTGATCCTGGCGATCATCCGCAAGATCGGTGTTTCCGGCGGCGTGGGCCACGTAATCGAGTATCGCGGCGAGGTGATCCGTGGCCTTTCCATGGAAGGGCGCATGACCGTCTGCAACATGACGATTGAGGCGGGCGCGCGGGCTGGCCTGGTCGCGCCAGATGAGACGACCTTCGCCTACGTCGAAGGGCGGCCGCATGCGCCGAAAGGTGCGGACTGGGAGAAGGCGCTGGAGGGCTGGCGCGAGCTGACGACGGATGAGGGCGCGGTCTTCGATACGGTGGTGACCCTGGATGGCGGCGAGATCGAACCCTGTGTGACGTGGGGAACGACACCGGCCCAGAGCGTAAACGTCACGAGCCGAGTGCCAGACCCGGCCGACGCGGCATCGCCGCAGGCGCGGGAGCTGGCGGAGCGCTCGCTGACCTACATGGGGCTGAAGGCGGGGACGAGGATCGAGGATATCGCGCTGGACCGAGTATTCCTGGGCTCCTGCACGAACTCCCGGATCGAGGACCTGCGGGTGGCGGCCGATGTGGTGCGGGGGCGACACGTTGCGCCGACCGTCCGGGCAATGGTGGTCCCGGGTTCCGGCCTGGTGAAGCTCCAGGCGGAGGCCGAGGGGCTGGACCGGATCTTCCGCGACGCGGGATTCGAGTGGCGCGAGGCCGGCTGTTCGATGTGCCTGGGGATGAACCCGGACATCCTGCTGCCGGGCGAACGCTGCGCTTCGACATCGAACCGGAACTTCGAGGGGCGCCAGGGAACGGGCGGCCGGACGCACCTGGTGAGCCCGCAGATGGCTGCCGCGGCGGCGGTCGCGGGTCACTTCGTGGACATCCGTACGTGGAAGTAGGCCAGGTGGGACGCAGAGGCGCAGAGAGAGCAGAGGAGCCGACAAGCGGTCGTTCCGGTTCCTCTGCGCCTCTGCGTCTGAAATGGTAGTAGAGGAGAGAGAGTGATGGACAAGTTTGAGACGGTGAAGGGGAAGGCGATTCCGCTGAACCGGGCCGATGTCGATACGGACCAGATCATCCCGGCGCAGTACCTGAAGCGGATTGAACGGACGGGCTTTGGCCAGTTCGCCTTCGAGACGTGGCGGAAGGACCCGGACTTCGTGGTGAACAACCCGGCCTACACTGGCGCGGCGGTCCTGCTGGCGGGGCCGAACTTCGGTTGCGGCTCCTCTCGTGAACACGCGCCGTGGGCGCTGCAGGACATGGGCCTGAAGGTGATCATCGCGCCGAGCTTCGCGGACATCTTCCGCAACAACTGCGCGAAGATCGGGCTCCTGACGGTGGTCCTGCCGCAGAAAGACATCGACCACCTGATTGCCAGGGCAGAAGAGCTACCAAACGCCGAGATCGTGGTCGATCTGGAATCGCAGACGGTGGCAACGGCGGACGGGGCGTTCACCCGGAGCTTCGATATCGACCAGAACGTGCGCCACAACCTGCTGAACGGGCTCGACGATATCGGCCTGACGTTGCTCCACGTGGACGCGGTCGACGCCTTCGAGGCGAAGCGTGCGGGCATCTTTCCGGTGACGCTGACTGCCTGAGTCGGGTTCGCGGCCGGGCCGGTTGGACGCGGAGACGCAGACGGAGTGGAGGCGAGGATCAGGGGTTGCTCCCGCATTAGGGCGCCGTGATGTTCGGCTTTCGGTCCCGGTCGAAGGCGGCGAGGCGCTCCTTCATGAGCGCCTGCGTTGTGAGGCCGGCGGGGCTGTGCACGTGTTCGAGGGCCTCGCCGAAGGCTGCGACGCGGACGCGGCTGGTGGCTTCGCGAGCGGATGCGAGGACGGGTTCGAGGAGGTCGTCCCGGCGGGAGGCGACAACAGCGACAGCGAGGTAGCGGACGATGTCGATGCCCGCCGTGCGCAGCAGCTCTCCCAGCGTGGGCAGGAGTACCGCGGATGGGTGGCCGATGACCAGCTCGCAGAGGCCGAGCTGAATCGTTTCCCGGGGGTCAGTGGCGAAGTGGGCGGAGGCCGCCAGGGCCGCGGCGGCCGGGGCAGGGGCGAGGCCACGCAGGCATTCGGCGAGGACCTCCGCCGGGTAAGCCCCATCGCTGAGGACGCAAAGGAGGAGCGGGGCGTAGGCCTGGGCTTCGCCGAGGATGCGGGCGGCGGTTACCGCCGGTTCGCCATCGCCGCGTGAGGTGCGGGCCGTATCGGCGATGAGTTCGACGGCGCGATAGGTGGCCGCTTCCTGGTCGACGTTGAACAGGGAGATGAGGCCGGCTGCGCGGACGCCCACGGGGCCGCCCCGGTCCTGGATCGACGGTTCGAAGATGCGGGTGGCGCTATCGAAGAGCGCGAAGTCGGTGGGGCTCGCGACATCGCGCATGGTACGGAGGATGGCGGCGCGGATGAAGCCGCCGGGGTCGCGTTTCGGGCCGGCGTCGGCTGCCCAGGCCCAGAGCGCGCGGAGGGCGGGGAGGTGGGCCGCACTGGGCGCGTCGCCAAGGGCCGAGAGCGCGGCGAGGAGCAGGTCGAGGTCGCGGTGCGTTTCGAGGAGCGAGGCGGCGTAGCTGGCGCAGGCCGGCGGATCGAGGGAGAGCGCACGCAGCCGGTCGAGAGCGCGGCGGACATCGGGAGCGGTGGTAGGCCGGGGCATGAGCGGAGTGTAGACGAGAGACGCTGGAAGGGCGCCGCGAGGGTATCTCCGGTGGTCAGCGGATTGTACGCTTCGCGGTCATGAGGGTGACCGTAGTTGGCGCGGGGGTGATCGGCCTGACGACGGCGATCGTCTTCCAGCGAGCCGGCCATTCGGTGCAAGTCGTAGCGGCGAAGCGCGGCCTGGAATCGACCTCTGGCGCGGCGGGGGCCGTCTGGATGCCGGTTCGGATAGAGCCGGGCGGCCGCGAATTCGACTGGGCGATGCGCAGTTACCGGGTCCTCCGCGAGCTGGTACGGACGACGCCAGAGGCGGGCGTGGATGACCTGGTGGCCTGGGAGG
>CAZQCR010000317.1:0-3570 GCA_964591745.1 uncultured Anaerolineaceae bacterium | reverse complement strand
AGGCCGTAATCGGCGTGCATGATGAAGAACTGGCTGCCGTTGGTGTTCTTGCCGGCGTTGGCCATGGCAAGCGTGCCGCGGGAGTAGGGGCGCTTCACCGGCTCGTCGTCGAACTTGTAGCCGGGGCCGCCGCTGCCCGTGCCCGTCGGGTCACCGCCCTGGATCATGAAACCGGCGATAACGCGGTGGAAGATGACGCCTTCGTAGTAGCCATCGCGGGCGAGGCAGACGAAGTTGTTCACGGTCGCCGGGGCATCGCCGGGGAAGAGCTCGGCGACCATCGTGCCAGCGGTCGTCTCGATGGTGGCAACATAGGTCTTGGCGGGGTCGATCGTCATGGCGTGGGGTGCGGAATACTTGTTAGGCATGTCGTGCTCCGTTCTGGGGTCCGCGCGCCGCTGCCGGGGCGCGGGATTTTGGTGTGCGGACAAGGGTAGCATGGCGCGGCCGTACCCGGCCGGTGTGGGGCAAGCGCAACGCGCTGGGCCGATCTTACAGCCGTTCGGGGACGGGTCACCGGGACCTCGGCGGGCCCGGCATGATTCGCTGTAGGCGCCCCCGGTGGGGCGCGGCTACACGCGCTGTTCTTTGACCCCCGAGGGTACCAGGCCGTCGTTCACGCTGCCGAGCCACTCGCTGACCCAGGGCTGGCTGCCGAGGTGGGGCAAGGCCTTGACGATGTCCTCGGTGTGGGTGGGGTCGTGGATGGCGATCGCCCAGAGGAGGCCGCCGAAGCGAACCTGGGACTTCGGCAAGGGGCCGAGCGTCTTGCGGTCGCCGCCGTAGGGCATGACGACGTCGAGGTGTTCGTCCGTCATCTTGGCGATGGCCGCGGCCATGTTGGCGCGGTGGATGGCGGCCTCCGCCAGGAGATCTTCGACGCTGGCGTTGGCGCGGGCGCGGACGGCCAGTTCGTTCCAGTCATCGATATCGAAGGGGTCGAGGCGTGGCGTTTCGGGGTCGGGCGCGGTGACGCCGACCATCGGCGAAAAGCCGTTGGCGATCAGGGCGTCGATCGTGGCGAGGTGGGCGATGTAGTCCTTGACCGACCAGTGCGAGCCCGGGATGGGGGTCCCGAGGTCGGCTGGTGTGAGAGAGCGGCAGAGGTGCTCGAACTGGACGCGGTGGCGGGCGAGTTCATCGAGAATGAGCTGGCTGCGAATGTTCATGCGCGAAATCCTAACCGGCGGCGGGGCACCGTGCCGGGGCGATGGCCGGTAGGGGCGGCGGTCGCGACAATTGGGCCGTGACTACCGATGTCCTCCTTCGTAACGGCTTCGCATGGAACGCGGTGTCACGTGTGTTCGAAGGCCGGACGGACGTGCTCTGTATCGATGGCAGGATCGCGGCGCTCGGGCGCGAACTCGAAGTGCCGGCGACAACGGCGGTTATCGATTGTTCCGGGCGGTACGTTCTGCCGGGGTTGATCGATTGTCACGTACACCTTACGAGCGCTGGCGACCCGGCGGAGTTGACGACGCGGGAGTCGATTGCGACGAAGGCGTGGCGGGCGGGGCACAACGCCCGGAAGACGCTGATGGCCGGTTTCACGACGGTGCGGGACCTTGGCGCGCCCGAGCAGCTGAACATTCACCTGGCGAAGGCGATCGAGTCGGGACTCATTGAAGGGCCGGCGGTCCTGGCGGCCGGGCTGGGCGTGACGATGACGGGCGGCCACGGGCACGGCTTCATCGCGCGGGAGGCGGATGGGCCGGATGAAGTGCGAAAGGCGGTTCGCGAACAGCTGCGGGCCGGGGCGGGCGCGATCAAGCTGTTCGCCAGCGGCGGCGTGATGACGCCCGGGGTCAACCCGCGTTCTCCTTCGTTTACCGAGGATGAGCTGGCGGCCGGCGTAGAGGAAGCGCACAAGGCGTTCCGCGTGGTGGCGGCGCACGCCCAGGCGACGGAGGGGATCAAGAACGCCGTCCGGGCGGGGGTCGATTCGATCGAACATGGCGTCTGGCTGGACGAAGAAGCGATCGAACTGATGCTGGAGAACGGGACGACGCTCGTGCCGACGCTGACTGCGCCGGCCGTGATGGCCGAACGCGGGCAGGCGGAAGGCGTGGCCGCCTATGCGATCGAGAAGAGCAACCTGGTGCTTGCGGATCACCTCGCGAGCTTTGAAGCTGCCGTGCGGGCCGGGGTACGCGTGGCGATGGGCACGGACCAGGGCACGCCGCTGAATCGCCCGGGCGAAAACGCCCAGGAGATCCTGCGGATGGCGGCGCACGGCCTGGGCCCGGCGGCGGCCATCCTGGCGGCGACCGCGTGGGCGGCGGACCTCCTGGGGATCGAGGCGGGCCGGCTGGCGGCCGGACTGCGGGCCGACGTTGTGGTCTTCGACGGCGACCCATTAGTCGACCTTTCCGTGTTCACCCGGACTGACGCTATCAGCGCCATCGTGCAAGGTGGACGTATCGTGCATCGCCGAAGCGGCGACACAACCCCATGAAAGAAACCGAACGTTGAATGGAGTACACCATGAGCGAACTGCAGAAGAAGATCTCGCGGGCGCAGAAGCGCGAGGCCCAGGGCGGACTGGGCTTCGGAAACGTGAAGCGCGAGTTGCCGGGGGCGATGGTCCTGGCGGCCCGGGTGGCGACGGCGAAGGAGGCCGAAGCGGCCACCGCGGCGGGCGCGGATTGCGTCATCTTCAGCGGGCTGGACGCCGCCGCAGCGGCGGCCGCGATTAAGCCGCTGGCGAAGGTCTGTGCGGGAGCGCAGGTTGCCACGCTCGATGAAGCGGGCGCCCAGGCGCTTGCCGACGCGGGCTGCGACTTCGTGGTCAGCCCGCTCGATACGACCGACGCGATGGCGGTGGACCCGGAGAAGATCGGCCATGTGCTGGAAGCGCCCGGGGATGTGAGCGACACGCTCCTGCGGGCGCTGGGGCCGTTCGGCCTCGACGCGATCTACGTCGATGGGGCGCACACTTCGATGACGATGGCGGCGCGGCTGGAGCTGGTGCGGCTTTCTTCGTTCGCTTCCAGTTCGTTGATGGTGCCCGTGAGTGTGGGCGCGGCGATGAACT
This sequence comes from uncultured Anaerolineaceae bacterium, assembly GCA_964591745.1. Lineage (GTDB taxonomy): Bacteria > Chloroflexota > Dehalococcoidia > Tepidiformales > Tepidiformaceae > JANMTH01. The sequence continues at coordinate 536 of CAZQCR010000317.1, read as the reverse complement.
CGCTACGCGTGCTGCGGGATTCCGGCGTCGGTGTGGTTGTCGCTCCGAAGGGCGCGACGGCGGCCGAGCTTAAGGCGCTGAGTGAGGCGCTGAAGGCTATCCCGGCGCCGAAGCGGGAGCGGCGAAGCGGAGGGGACATCGCGATGGTCCCTTCGATGCGAACGACGCCCGAAGCCGCGGAAGAAGCGGACGACGATTCGGACGATGATTAGCCGTCCGCGTTAGGGAGGCGCACAGACCGGTTAGAGCGTGTTCCGCGCGGCGGCCTGGACACCGGCGGCGACCTCCGTGGCGTGCTGCTCGCGCGTCTTCGCCAGGTCCCACATCGGCACGGCGCCGGCAAGATCCGTAATCTGGCCCCAGTTCGCTTCGAACCAGTCGGCATCGGGCTTATCGGTGGTAGGGACGCTGACGCCGGCGCTTTTGACGAACGAGCAGCGGTTGAAGCCACCACCGCCGGCTTCGATGATGATCCCGCTTTCGGTGCACTGCGGAGAGGCGAGGTACGTGACGGCTGGCGCCACCAGTTCGGGGCG
>CAZQCR010000316.1:0-3581 GCA_964591745.1 uncultured Anaerolineaceae bacterium | reverse complement strand
GAAGCCCGGGTCCTCGCCGCCAGACTCCGCCATCCCCAACACGTCGTCGAAGCGGCCCTGGCGGGAGCCCATATCGCGACCATCCCGTCGTCCCTCATCGGCCAGATGCTCAAACATCCGCTCACCGATCTCGGCATCCAGCGCTTCCTGGATGACGCCCGGACCGCCGGTCTCATCTCCTGAGAAACAGTTTCTCCGTATATTCCCATCCGGGACGGAGGAGCCCCGGATGGCCCCGGCGCGTGCCCTCCGGTTAACCAAAACGCCCTTCCGGCGTTACTCATTCATCGGGACCTGAGCTTGACGCAAGCACGGGTTCTGGTTGATAACAACAGGTGCCACCAGTTCATTGCGGGTCGAGACGCAGTGGGCAGCGCCCGGCGTGGTGGTTTTTTCCGACGGTTGGCGGGGTACGTCCATGGCATGTCTGGGGGACACCTATGGCGCAACCCGCTTGGCGATGGATCGCATCCATCGCACTTTTGCTTGTCGTGCTGCTCGTTGGCGCGGGACGCCTGGCTTCCACATCCGCACCGGCTGCCGCCCAGGCGCCTGAGCAGTTCACCGAAGTCGCCCCGCTCAAGGTCTATTCCGAGATCCCAACGCATCCCGGCCAGGCAGACGCCAACCCCACGGGTGGCACCAACGGCTACTGCGTCGCCGTCGCGAATGATGGCCACTCCGCCGCCGGCGCGGGCTTCGGCTTCGGCGTCCAGAACGGCGACATCCTCAGCACCAGCTTCTTCAACAACGGCTCCGCCGTCACCACCGACGATGTCTACTGCGTCGTCGCGGTCGCCGAACGTATCGTCAACGTCCTGCCCCGCCCCAGGATGGTCGTCACCTGGACCTACCTCGAAGGTGGCGCCGCTAACACCATCGAACTCGAGATCACCGTCGTCTCCGTCGCCCTCAAGGGGACAAACGGCTTCCTCTTCGGCGTCGCCTCGGTCTGCACCGAAGGCTGGGACCCCACCTTCCTCACCGGCTTCAACGCCAACGACCCCGCGGCTGTGCCCTTCGTCCTCGACGAGGTCATCGGCGATGACCCGCCCGCCCCGAGCGACTGGGCGACCGTTCCCGCCTCCGTAGAAGGCGTCGGCGACCTCATCGGGTCCCCGCTCGATATCCTTGGCGTCCGTCGCGCCGGCCTTAACGATGTCGAGCAGTGTGTCAACATCACCCGCGGCGGCCTTACCGCCCTCTTCGATATCGACGCCTCCCTCCGCTTCTGGGCGATGTACGACGCCAACCAGTCGGGCGACGACCAGGACATCACCGAATCCCAGGCCGCCGTCGTGGATATCGAGCTGCCCGATAAGCCGGAGCTGCGTCATACCACGCCCGTCGCCGGGGGCGCGGGGGGCCAGGTCGTCCCCGAGCAGATCGCCAAGCCGAACGTCATCGGCTCCCTCCACACCGCCTGCGTTCTGCCCTCCGTCACCAACGACGTTATCAACGCCGCCGATGTCTCCATCGCTCCTGTTGCAGGCGGGCCGTCGGTCAACGGCCTCCAGGTCTTCCACAACTCTGGCCAGGTGCCCGGTGTCCCCGCCGGAACCATCTGCATCAGCTGGACGTCTACGCGCACGGGCATCCAGTCCCTCACCGCGTTGATGACGGTCCACCCCGATAACCCTACCTTCGGTAACCTTCCCAACCCGAACATCGTCGTCACCTGGGATACGAACGGCGATGGCAACGATGGCACGATCCCCGGCGGCGCCATCTTCGTCCACTGGGACACGATCGAAAGCACCGTCATCAGCACGGGCGGCTCCTTCACGGAAGGCGTCGTTACCGGGAGCACGATCACCGTTCCCGTCGGCTTCAACATCGTCGATGGCAGCTTCCTCGCCAGCTCCATCACCCTCTACGAATGGGTCCTCGGTGGCCGCCCGGATCCCCAGGGCGCCACTGGCGAGCCGCTCAACGGCGTGCCCCTCACCCTCTCGATCGTCGGGAGCTGCGGCTACTTCATCGAAGGGGACCCGGGCTCGACCGTCCTTACCGGCCCCGATGTCATTACCACCAGCGGCCGCTACAAGTTCGAGGTCTTCATCGACAATGACACTGGCTGCAAACAGAACAGCCTGATCCGGGTCGAGATCCGCACACACTATCCGCCAGCCGTGAACCTCCCCGATCCCACCACCGTCGAAGTCGTCAGCCTCCAGCTCCTCTTCTCACCGGCGATCTCCGTGCCCCAGCTCGCCTGGGCCGGCCAGGTCGTGACGGTCAGCTACGGCTTCTCCGGCGATTGCGAAGCCGTCAACACCATCACCTTCGTCCGCCCCGATAATCAGAAGGGCACCTTCCTCCCCGGTCCCGGCATCACGCTGGACGGCCCGTCCGCGGCCTACGTCGAACCCTTCGAAGGTACCGGTGGCTGCGCCGCCTCCGTCCAGTACGAAAGCGAAGTGCCCGGCGTCGTCGATATCTCGGCCTTCATTACCAGCGTCAACATCAACGCGCCTCGCATCGCCGAATTCTCCAAGATCGTCTTCCCGATCTTCTTCATGGTCTTCGAAAGCCTGACCCTCACCCACGACCCCGAGCTCGTCGTCTCCGAACGTGGCGACCTCGACGCCAACATCAAGGGTTGGTTCCTCGGTGACAACCACTCCGGCCGCCCCCAGGAAGTCGTCCAGGGGATGAATGTCCCCGCCAACCGCTGGGTCCTCCCGGATGACTGGGACAAGCTCCGCGGCGACGCCAGCTCCCGCATCGCCTGGCCGACGGATGCGCCCATGCCCCCGGCCCGCGTCACCTTCTACATGCGCAACGAAGGCGTTAAGAACGTCTACAAGGCCAGCGTCAAGAACGGTGCCGCCGGCTTCTTCCTCCACGATGCCTTCGATGAGTTCTCCGAGAACGTCGATACCGATACCGGCATCCCCAGCGTCCTCGGCTCCTTCGAAAAACCGCGCATCATCAGCGAACTCACGGACGATCGCGCACTCGCCCAGGTCGATATCTTCGGCGACCTCAACCTCTCCTTCGAAGGCTGCGCCGCGAACAGCTTCACCGGGAACCCGCACTGCAAGCCCGGCGATATCGCCGGCCGCACCACCTACTACGCCATCGCCGACTACCTCACCAACCGCGGCAAGAACCCGATCGTCATCGCCCCGGATGTGAGTACCTTCTTCACCTGGTCCGGCTACAAGCAGGTCACCGTGGTCGATGGCGAAGCGCCGCAGTATAAGTACGTCGTCGCCCACCTCAAGGACAGGGACGGCTTCTGCGACGCCGTCTCCTACAACAACACCCTGGGCGTCCCCGTCGACTTCAAGATCGATGCCGGCGATGGCATCATCATCGACGTCGCCGACCGGCCGTTCACCGTCCACGACACCCGCCAGTTCGCCATCGCCACGACGTACGACACCCTGGACGATGTCGAAGCGCTGATGAACCTCGCTATCGCCAAACCGATCATCGCCGACGATGAGTGCCAGGCCTGGATCAAGGTCAGCAACAGCCTCCTCGGCCGTACGAACGTCCTCGTCACCTTCCCCGCGCCCGCCTCCCAGGTGCCGGGGCCCGTCCGCGTCACCAACCTCGTCTGCGGCCCAGGC
>CAZQCR010000315.1:0-3589 GCA_964591745.1 uncultured Anaerolineaceae bacterium | reverse complement strand
CCGCCGCCGCCGGTATTGGCCAGCCCGGGCAGCAGAGAGTTTCCTCCTGTCGCAGTGACTCCGCCGGGGTACTGCAAGTGGCTGCTGTACGAGGTGGTGCCGGCGCCGCGGCCGCCGCCGTCATACCCGTCGCCGGCGCGCTCGGAGGTGTTGCCGCTTCCGCCGCCGCCGCCGGCATAGTAAACCAGAGAGCCGGTGATGGAAACTCCCAGACCGCGTCCGCCGTCGCCGAAGGGCGCGATCTCGCCGTTCGCCGCGCCGTCCGCCCCGGGAGCGCCCGCGCCGCCGCCCCCGCCGCCGGTGTACGCGCGTTGCGAGGGGCCGCCTCTGTTGCCGTAACCGCCCGAGGTCGACCACGGCTGCAGACCATGGCCGACGCTGTACCAGCCGTACGCCGAGCCCCCGCCGCTGCCGCCGTCGGCACCCGCTCCGATGCCGCCGCCGTTGTTCGTGCTGCCTCCCCCGCCGCCGCCGAGCGCGACCAAAGTGCCGAATTGGGAGTTCCCGCCGCTGTTTCCTCGGCCGATGGTCTGAAAGGCGATCCCGGTACCGCCGGCGCCGACAGTCACGGCCATAGCGGCGGGCGTGACCGCGAATTCTTTTCTGTAAACCACACCCCCTCCTCCGCCGCCGCCGTTGCCGTTGGTCGTGTTGTTGTTGCCGCCGGAACCACCGCCGGCGACCACGAGGACTTCCACGATGCCGGGGGCGGTGACCGTCAAAGTTCCGCTCGCGGTGAATGTGTGAATCTTATAAGTCTTTCCTCCCTCGATGATGGTGGTCTCGGTTCCGCCCGTTGCGATCGGTGCCGAGGAAACCGCCGCCGCGGCCAGCCACCTGGTTCCGTTAAAATATTCCACGCTGATCGTATCGGTGTTGAAGCGCATCATGCCGGTCGCGACGGGCGAGGGCCGCTGCGCGGTCGTGCCGACCGGCATCTTAAAGGCTCCGGTGCCGCCGATATCGAGCGTGGCCACGGGAGTGGTCAGCCCGATGCCGACCTTGCCGTCACCCTTGACCACCAGTACCTCGGTGCCAATCGGTCCCGTGGGGATGTTGGTGGAAACGGTGAACACGTTGTCGGCGGCGACGGCCGTCGGGCTGGAGACATCCAGGCCTTGCTGGAAGCGGCCATGTCCGGTGATGTTCATGTGCCCGGTGTCGGCCGCACCCGGGGTCGTGGGCTGGAGGGTCACGGCGTTGGCCACGCTTCCGATGAGGTTGGCGTAAGCCCCGCCGTTCTCGGACAGCTTAAGCTTGCCGGCGACGATGTCGTAGTACAGCGCGGCCTGTCCCGACTGCGACACCGACGGGAAGGTCGGCGTGGTGATGCCGCGGAAGTTCAGGGTCGGTATGACGGAGGGCGTGTTCGTGATGCCCAGGTCCATCGTGGCCAAGGGGACGGTCACGCCGTTGATTCCCACCCCGCCGTAGGAGCTGACGTAGACGCGGTTGAAGCCTTGCAGGGTGTCGTAGATGGACAGATCCTGAATATTATTCTGATTCAGGTCGTTGAAGATGCTCCAGCGGTCGGAGCCGGTCTTGGCGAAGTTCAGGGCTCCCGAGGCTCCTGCGGCCGATGAACGGTTGTCGATCATGATCGTGGTGCGGCCCGTGTTGGGAGAGGCCACGTGCAGCACCTGGGCGGGCACCGCGAAGTTGACGCCCACGCGGCCGTTGCCCATGACCGCAAGGACCTCGCTGCCCGTGGCGGTGTGGCTTGAGACGATGAGGATTCGGTCCCCCGCCACGGCGTTGGTGGTGGAGACATGGAGCCGGGCCGTCGGCGCGGTGATCCCGATGCCGACCTGTCCGAAGTTGTCCGTGCGCAATCGTTCAAGGCCTTGAGTGGCCATCGCGACCTGGCCCGTTCCGGGCACGAAGAAGCCCGAGTCCGGTTCGGTGAAGAAGCTCAGCGCGGGTCCCGCCGCCGCGCCGTCGGTCGCTTGAAGGAGTCCCCCCGAGGTCCACTGCGCCGTGCCCGCGATGTTGGGCCGGATTCCCGTGGCCCGCAGCTCGCCGGCCGCGGAGATCGACGCCAGGTTCGCGGTCGTGGAGTCCTGCCACTCCGCCAGGTTGGCGGTCTGGGCGGCCGCGCCGCGCACGATGGAGCCCTTGACGGCCGCGAGGCCGGTATTGGTGTGGAGCCTCGCCACCGGCACGGTGATGCCGATGCCGACGGCGCCGGAGGAGTCCACCGTCAGGCCTTCGGGGCCGCCGCCGCCGATCACGCCGCGCACGTCCAAGAGGCTGGCGGGCGTGGTCGTGCCGATCCCGACGAGGCCCATGGTGGTCACCACCACGTGGTAGGAAGTGGCGCTGGTGGAAATGCGGAAGCTGTAGGTGTCGGTCGGAGTTCCGCGCACCTCGGTCTTGGCTCCCGGGACGGTGACGCCGACGCCGACGCGTCCGAAGATCCCGCTTCCGTCGATGTTGATGTTCCCCGTATCAGGTATTCCGGGAGTGCTGCCCTGGAGTGTCACGGCTCCGCCCACGCCGCCGATGACATTGGTGTAGCCCGCGCCCGATTCAGAGAGCTTGAGCTTGCCTGAGCCGGAGTCGAAATAGAGCTTGCCTTGGCCGGCGGCCGGCAAGGAAGGCGTGGTCATTCCGCGCATGAGGATGTCGCCGTTGACATCCAGCTTCGACAAGGGAGCGGCGACGCCGATGCCCACGCTCCCGCCGTCGACGACGAAGGTCGAACCGCCCACCGAGAAGGCGTTGCCCAGGATCGTGAAGGTCGAAGTGATCGTGCCCGACGCGGCGACGATGCCGTAGGTCAGGGCGACGTCCGTGCCGAACAGTTTCCCCGTCATCGTGTCGCCGGCCTTGACGACCTTGGTCGGGTCGGCGGTGGTGATGCCGGTCAGGCCCGCGCCGTTGCCGAAAAAGGCCGAGGCGGTGACCGAGCTTCCCGTGGTGATGTTGCCGTTGGCGCCCGTGGCGGTGAAGGCTTGGTTGGTGATGCCCGACGGGCCCGTGAAGGTCGCGCCGGCCAGCGGGGCGTACACGCCCGCGATGCTGGCCGTCGACGGAATGCCGGTCAGGGCCGAGCCGTTGCCGAAGAAGCCCGAGGCGGTGACGGAGGAGGCGCTCGTCACGTTGCCGTTGGCGCCGGTGAGGGCGACTCCGACGTTGGTCATGTTGAGCGCGCCCGTCATCGTGTCGCCGGTCTTGGCGACCGCTCCGGCCGACACGATCCCGGTCAGACCCGCGCCGTTGCCGAAGAAGGCAGAGGCGGTCACCGAGGCGCCGCTCACGACGTTGCCGCCCTGATCGAGGGTCCACAGGTCCGCGGCGCCGCGGTCCATGGTGAGTTTCCAGGTCGCATCGTTGGTCACCTTCGTGCGCAGGAACATCTGACGGTTCGTTGAGACGAGACCGGACGTATCCCACGCCTGGCCGCGCAGCGATACGAACGGCGAGTCGATGCCCTGGGTTCCGACGGTGGCCAGGGAAGGCGTCGACAAAGTGACCGCCTTGTTGAAGGTGTTCAGGCCCGTGAAGGTCTGGTCGGCGGAGAGCAGGGCGTCGCCGGCCGCGTTGGCGATCGTGCCCGTGGCGATGTCCACGAAGCCCGTGCCGTTGT
>CAZQCR010000314.1:0-3599 GCA_964591745.1 uncultured Anaerolineaceae bacterium | reverse complement strand
GAGGCGAAGCGGGCGCTGCCACCGGTGGGCATGGTGTGGCTCGGCCCGGCCGTGTAGTCGCCTAGCGCCTCCGCTGAGCCCTCACCGAGGAAGAGCCCACCGCAGTTCCGGACCTTGGAGGCGTAAGCCATCGGCTGCTCGACGATGAGGCAGAGGTGTTCGGGGGCATACTCGTTGGCAAGCTCGATAGCGTGGTCGATATCGTTGACGAGGACGCAGCCGCCGCGATTCTCGAAGGCGGCGGCGGCGATCTTCGCCCGCTCGAGCTTCGCCAGCTGGCGGGTAATCGCCCGGTTCACTTCGTCCGCGAGAAAGTGGGAAGGCGTGAGCAGGATCGGGCTGGCCAGTGCGTCGTGCTCGGCCTGGGCGATGAGGTCGGCGGCAACGAGTTCTGGGTCGGCGCTTTCATCGGCGATGATCATCGTCTCCGTCGGCCCGTAGATGGCGTCGATCCCGACGTCCCCGAAGACCTGCTTCTTCGCGATCGTGACGAAGAGGCCGCCAGGGCCGCAGATCTTGTCGACGCGCGGGATTTCGCCGGCGCCGTAAGCGAAGGCGGCGATGCCCTGGGCGCCGCCCGCCTTGAAGACGGCGTCTACACCTGCGATCTCGGCCGCCACCAACTTCACTGGCGGGACGGACCCATCAGGCAGGACGGGGCTCGTCATGTACACCTCGTCGCAGCCGGCGACGCGCGCGGGTATCGCGCACATCAACACGGTGCTCGGCAGGGGCGCCCGCGTGCCGGGGATGTACAGGCCGATTCGCTGAATCGCTCTCGTCAGCTGTCCCAGCCCACCCTGTTGGAAATCGGACAGCGCGCCCCGCAGCTGGAGTTCGTGATAGTGGCGGATGCGGCCGGCCGCGAACTTCAGCGCCTCTACCAGTTCGTTGTCCACAGAATCGAACGCCGCGCGCATCTCCGCGGGCGACACGCGCAGGCTCTCGGTTGGCGCCGCACCGTCCACGCGGGTGTTGTAGTAACGGACGGCGTTGGCGCCATCCTCCCGTACGTCACGGATGATCCGGCGCACCACCTCTTCCGGCGCCAGTTCCTGTCCGAACGTCTTGAAGATCGTCTCGCGCACGTCCATCGGCAGCTGATCCGCCTCCAGGGGAAGGCGCGCCAGCAGCGTCTGCCGCGCTTCCTCGGCGTTTCGGATGATCTTCATGAGAGGTACCTTTCAATCACCGTGATCGCCGCTTCGGTCGAGCGGCGCACAAAGCCATCGACTTCGTCGTTCGTCACGTGGGCTATTGTTTCGTCCATCAGGCCGGGCAGGCCATCGAGGAACTCCGCCAGCGTCTCACCCTCTTCCAGCCCGGAAAAGCGGAGATGATTCGAGACCATCGATCGCATCCGTTCCCAGTCCATGGTGCGCATGGCGACGTCGGTCGTCACCTTCCGCCAGCGTTCCAGCGTTTCGTGATCGACGAAGCCAGCGACATCGATCCCTTCGACCGTACAGGCCAGCGCCTCCACAAGGTCCTTCTTCAGGTCCGGGTCGTTGCCGTATGCACGGTCAAGGTCGAACTGGAGAAGGCGGTCCATCACGTTCGCCCGGATCTGGCCGCCTAGGGCATCGTGGGCGGCGAAAAACCGCCGGTAAATGTTCGTTATGTACTGTTCATCCATCGCCAGGTGGCCGATGTAGCCGGCCACCCAGGCTCGCGTTTCCTGGTTCAGACTCGCCGGGTCAAGGAAGCGGGCGTGCGTTCCGAAGAACGCGCCCACCGAGTCCTGGTGGTCGTCGCTGTTGAGATCGAAGAAGTGCGTGCTGTAGCGGTCCTGCCGGGTGAGGACGCGAATATCCGGCGATGTCGCGCCGAGGAGGTAGGCGCCGGGCTGCGAGGCGAGGTCATCGAGCCCGAGGGAGGTGGCCACCTGCCGTGCGAGCACCATGTGGAGGGTGATCGGTGGCATCGGTTAGATCCGGACGCTTTCGATCGACATCAGGAGGATGCCCTTGCAACCGGCGCGGGAGAGCGCGTCCATCACGCGGTTCGCCTCACTTCGCCGGATCATCGCCTTCACCGAGTACCAGCCCTCGGCCTGGAGCGGCGCGATCGTTGGCGATTCGATCCCGGGGGTGATCGCTGAAGCGCGCTGAAGCACGGCCGCCGGGCAATCGTACTCCACCATCAGGTACTCGAGCGCCACGATCCGGCCCTCCACCCGGGTCTTCAGAATCGTCACCTCGTCCAGCACCTCGCGACCGGGATGGGCGAACAGGGCCGCGTTGGAAAGGAAGAGCGGCTCGCCCACCACCCTCAGCCCGGCCTGGCGCAGCGTCGTCCCCGTCTCGACGACATCGACGACCGCCTCCGCGATCCCGAGCTGAACGGCGATCTCCACAGCGCCTTCGAGTTCGACGATGTCCAGCTCCCGGCCGGGGAACGCCTGTCGCGTAATAGTCGGGAACGACGTTGCGATGCGCAGGTTCGCAATCCCGTCGAGCGTGCTCACGTCCGAGGTCGCGAGAACGGCGGCGCACAACCGGGACTGGCCGAAAGGGAGGTCCAGCAGGAGCTTCGGCGCCAGCCCCTTCTCGTCCACGAAGTCCTTGCCGGTTATCCCTGCGTCGAGGATGCCGTTCTCCACGTAGAGGGGAATATCGCCGGGACGCAGGAAGTAGAACTCTACCTCGTTCTCCGGGTCGAAGGAGAGCAACTGGCCGCCGGCCCGGGACGCACGGTATCCGCACGACGAGAGCAGCTCGATCGTCGGTTCGAAAAGCACGCCTTTGTTGGGAAGGGCGACCTTAATCATAGGGAGCGATACACATCTTCAAGGGTGAGCCCCTTTTCCGCCATCATGCAGGCCACGTAGTACAGGACCTGCGAAAGCTCGACGGCGAGGTGCTCGGGCGATTCGTAGCGAGCCGCCATCCAGCTCTCCGCGGCCTCTTCCACGAGCTTCTTGCCGATGCCGTGGGCGCCGGCCGCAAACAGCGCCGTGGTCGATGCGCCGTCCGGCATCTCGGCCTTGCGGCTCACGGCAAGCTCGTAGATCTCGTCGAAGGTCATCCGCTCAGGATAGGACAGGAACGGGCTTGGGCCATCCCGGTTCGCTCGCCCGCGAGGCCAGCTATCTGCCCGCCGGCCCCGCGGCCGGCGTCACGGACCGGCGGAACGCCTCCAACATCGCCTCCACGAGGTCGCCGCGGCGCGTCACCGGCTCGGACCGGACGATTACGCACGCGGTCGATTCCATGAACGGGTCGAGCATCTTCAGCCCGTTCGCGCGGATGCTCGTGCCTGTCTCCGTGCCCTCGATGAGGAAGTCTGCGTCTTCTGGTACGAATCCTTCGCTCGCCCCGGCGACGGGGATGATCGTCGAATGGCGGATCTGGTGGTCCCGGGCGAAGCGCTCGGCCGTCGCCGGGAATTCGCTGGCAATCCGCACGGGTCGGCCGAGGCCGTTCCAGATAGCCAGTGCCTCGGCTGTCGTCACGGCCGGAAACGCCTGATCGACGACCGGCCCTATCCGGTAGCGGTTGATCCCGAGGTCCACGGCCATCGAGACAGGCGACGACGGGAACTGGCAGACATGTTCATGGAGAAGGTCGACGCCGCTGCTCCCGACATCGAACCTTCCC
>CAZQCR010000313.1:0-3619 GCA_964591745.1 uncultured Anaerolineaceae bacterium | reverse complement strand
ACGGAGAGGCGTACGTACTTCGCGCCAAGTCCAGCCAGGAGCCGGTCCAGCACCTCCGCGCACCACTCCGCCCGTCCCGGCCGGTCATCCGCTACGAACGGCCCGCCCGGTTCTTCCAGCAGCAGATACTCCGCCTGGCCGCAGCTGTAGTTGATCCCGAACTCCGGCGCTCCTTCGGCCGCGTGGTGTGGCCAGCTTAGCCGAACCAGCAGCCACCCCTGGAAGATGACCAGCACAATCGCGATCACGGCCCCGGTGAGCAGGCACGAAGCCACTGTCCGCCGCCAACGAAGCGAATGGAAGGCCCGCTCGATCGGGAAGCCGGGTGTGCCCGGCTCGCCTGCCGTCATTCGCCTTCTGCCTTCGCCCCTCGCGCCCCGCCTTCGAGCGAACGGAGGAACGCCCGTACCTCCTGATCCGAGCGCATCGTCACCACCCGCGCCGAGTGCGGCGTGGCCTCCAGCCCTTCCCCGGTCTGTCGAATCCCCTTCCGCCAGTGGCTGAGACCCCACCAGAGCATGGAGTCCTGCGGTGAGAAGAATTGGGCCAGCAGCCGCTCCCGCTGCACGCCCCAGAGCAACTCACCCGAGAGGCTCCGCCGTAGCGTCCGCTGCACCAACCGCGGATATACCACCCGAAAGGGCAGGCGCAACCAGACCACCGTGTCCGCCCCGGGCAGAATCAGGTCTTGGACCATCGAGTAGTTGCCTTCGATCACCCATCCCTCCGGATGGCTCGCCAACACCGCCACCACGGCCGCCCGGAACTCCTCCTTCGAAAGATCGTCCCACCCCGGTCGCGCGTGAAAGACCGCGTCCAACTCCACCCTCGGCAGGCCCAGCGCTGTCGCGATCCTCCGCGAGACCGTGCTCTTCCCGGAGCCAGAGGGCCCGTACACACAGATCCGTCGCGGCGGCTTCATCCCGGCGAGTGTACCGCCAGTGGTCACAGGCGCCCCTCCCTCGGGCTTGTAAAGCCGGGGTAGTACTTGCGCATTCAACGTTTCTATTGGCGCTGGTCTCTCGCCCGGCGGGGATAGGCCGACTATCTATCTGAGGGTGCTCGCGGGCTGAGCATCCCAAGTTTATGTGGCAAGCTCACCCGCGAGAGGAACACCGTTGATAGATGCGCCTCCTTCCTGCTACTTCTGCGGCTCCCGGCTGATCGCCGCCAGTCTCAACTTCCGTAAGGAAGTCACGGGGAGCGACGGCGGTTGGCGCTCCATGACGGACCTCCTCACCGTCCCCGTCTGCGAAAACTGCCTCGTCTGGGTCGAGACTACGGCCCGCGTCGCCGGTTCAGGCAAGGGTCACCCGCGTGGTCTCCTCGGCTTTCCCTACGCCGGCAGCGTGAAGACGCTGAGCGACGAACACTGCAACTACTGCTGGGCCCAGCTCTTCGCCGAAGCCTACGCTGTAGACCTCATTCCCACGGGCCGCGCTGCCGGGCACGGCGGCCGCCAGCGCCACGCCGGCGAAATGCACGCCCAGCGCGTCTGTCGTTACTGCTACGCCTAGTGGCGCACTACCCTTCGCGACCCCGCCGCCGTCAACGGCACCGGCTTCCGCCTCGAAGAAGGCGAAATGGGCGGTTGGCGCACCACCGTCGCCTCCGATGCCTTTTCGATCGCCCTCCTCGAACGCGATGACTTCACCCTCGCCCAGACGGTTGGCGCCATCGGCCGGAACTTTCGCAAGCTCGCCTTAAACGACCGCGCCGAGGTCGGGGCCGAGAACAACGCGGTCTTCGTTGTCTGCGCCGGACGGCGCGATCGTGCCACCGCCTTCGTCGGCCGCCTGGACCCTAGGCTCCGAGCTCGCGTCGCCGTCGTTGGCCGCGCCGATTGCATGGAAGATTCCGTCGCCGCCCTCCGCCTCGGTGCGGGAGAGCTCCTCGCCTCGCCGCTCTCCCCCCAGCAGATCGTCGGCTTCATGGAGCGCGCCTCCCGTCCCCCGTCGCCCAACCCTCAGCGCGGAAAACTCCTCGGCCTGCCCATCCTGCGTGAACCCGTGGCCCGCCCCACCCTGATCCCGGACCATCTCATCGCTGTTCGGCCTGCCAACGGCGAAGATCTGCCCCGCGCCGCCCTCATGCTCCGCCGCTTCCTCCGCGGCTACGACGAGATCGGCGAAGACGGAGCCGGTGGCCTTCTCGCCCTTGTCTCCTGCAGTGCCGAGGATATTGGCTCTGTCGTCGATAGGCTCACGCACGTCTTCGGCGAAAAGTCGCAGGTCACCCACAAAGCAAGCTCCGCCGCCGCCGCCCGCGCCGCCGTCTAATACCGCCAACGGCTGGCCGGGCCCTGTGATGGTTCCTTTCCGCGCTCTTCCCTGTCTCTAATCCTGGGCGGTGATATTCTCGGCGTGCGGACCGGGCCCACGACAGAGGCCGCCCGCCCAATCTTCGCACCAGGAACACACCACCGATGTCCAACCGCCAGGCACGCCGCGATCAGATGCGCAACTCCCGCCAGCAACGCGCCCAGGGGGCGTCGCGGCCCACGCGCTCCTCCGGCGGCCCCGGCAAGCCCAGGAAGAGCGGCGGCGGCGGTCTCACCGCCATCCTCTCCCGCCCCTTCCTCCTCGTCGTCACCGCCCTCATCGTCGGCCTCGCCGTCGTCCTCGGCATCCTCCTCGCCAACCAGGACAGCGGCGATGGCGGCCTCGCCGATAAGATCGCCACCGGCAAGGCCGAGTTCCCCTACGACATGGCGAACGGCACCAAGGTCGGCAAGGACGACGCCCCCCTCAAGCTCGTTCAGTTCGAAGACTTCCAGTGCCCCTTCTGCCTCGGCTACACCGGCGAAGACGAACCCACCCTCATCAACGAGTACGTCAAGACCGGGAAGCTCCAGATCGAATTCCGTCACCTCACCGTCCTCGGTACTGAGTCGCTGGCCGCCGCCAAGGGCGGCGAATGCGCCGCTGAGCAGAACAAGTTCTGGCAATACCACAACGAACTCTTCCTCGCCCAGGCGAAGGCCGGCCAGCAGACCAGCGAGAAGGTGAACGTCGGCCGCTTCAGCGACGACAGGCTGAAGAAATACGCAGCCGACCTCGGCCTTGATACGGCCAGGTTCAACGCCTGCTTCGATAACCCGGCCACCCTCGAAGCCGTCCAGAACGATCAGCGCGAGGCAACCACCTTCGGCATCCGCTCTACCCCCGGCTTCCTCATCAACAATCAGCCGCTCGGTTCAGGCGCCCCCGTCGACCTCACCGAGTGGCGCCGCGTTCTCGATGAGAAGCTCAAGGAGCTGAATACCACGCCGACGGCCACCACCACCGCCTCGGCCACCGCCACCACCCCCGCTGCCACGGCGAGCCCCACCACCCCCGCCGCCACGGCCACACCCACGCCGTGAGCAAGGGCGCACCCGCCGCTACGCCCCCGAAGGCGCTCCCCGCGTGGCTCTCGCCGCGTGTCCTGTTAGCGGTCATCGGGCTCCTCGGCTCCGGTCTTGTCTCCCTCGGCGTCATGCTCGCCCTCGGCGTCAACGAAAGCGACGGCCACACCGTTACGCTCCGGCCATCCTGCACCGCCGGCCAACCCGGCTGCGCCCTGCGCGAACCTACCCACCAGCACGCCAACCTCGCCCTCTTCATCGATGGCAAGAAGT
>CAZQCR010000312.1:0-3651 GCA_964591745.1 uncultured Anaerolineaceae bacterium | reverse complement strand
CCATCAACCGCGACCCCGAAGGTCCCGCCGTCTGGCCGCCCCGCATCCACACGGCGGTGGAGGCGTGGGGAGTCGCCCGGGGCCTCGAGTTCTTCGTCGATTTCGAAACCGTAAGCAGCCTGGACGACGACTTCGCCCTTATCCCCGAACAGAACGGCCAGGCTCTCATCTTCATGGTCGGCTGTGGCCACATGGAAAACGGCGAGTGGCGCTTCTCCTGCTTCGTCGCCGATCGCCTCGACGTGAACTGCGAGGTGCGAATCATCGAGGCCTGGTTAGCGCACATGGAGGCCATCCGCCTCCGGCTCGCCCCGGAAGTCGCCCGGCCACTCGTCTTCCACTGGTCCCCCGCCGAGACGGCGACCTTCCGCGGCCTCTCCTCCGCGCGCACCCGGAGCCCGGGGCGTTCCCAATCCTGGGCCGAGCCGAACTGGTTCGACTTCCTGGCCACCGTCATGCACAAGGAGCCCGTGATCATCCGTGGCCCCATGGGATTCGGGCTGAAGACGGTCGCCCGCTCGCTAAAGCGGCACGGCCTGATCGAGACCGAGTGGGGCGACAGCGTCACGGACGGGCTGGGGGCGATGGTAGCCGCGTGGAGGTGTGCGGAAGAAGCGGCCCGGCGCGGCTGCACGCTCGGAGAGATCGAGCTGATGGCCGATGTCCGGGCGTACAACGAGGTGGATTGCCGGGTGATGATGGAGGCGATCAGGTGCCTGCGTGAGCGGGCTGGCCTCGCTTGAGCGGTGTGTTTAGCTCACGGCGCGGGTATAGGTCGCGAGATCGAAGTAGTCCCGCCAGGCGGCGATCTTCCCGTCCCGAATTTCGAAGACGCCGACCAGTGGCAGATCGACATGGCGGCCGCCGGTGTCGGTCCGGTCCACGCGCTCGGCGAAGACGACGTGACCGGCGGCGGCGATGTTGACGATCTCCCAGCGGGTCTTCTGCCAGCCCTTCAGGAAGGCTTCGATGGTCTTGCGGACGGCGTCCCGGCCACGGGCGGGTGGCCCCGGCATGTTGTGGTAGACCGGCTCATCGGCGAAGTAGGTCATCAGCTCCTCGACATCGAGTCTGCTCCAGGCAGCACAGAAGTTGCGAACGGTATCGATTGGGTCAGCCATGCCGAGTCTCGTCTCCGTAGTGGATGGGCCCAGTCTACCAGCGATTGGGGCCCCCGATTCGCCTGAGGGTCTTCGCGATGGCCGGCGCTTCTTCCGGGAAGGCCGGAGGGATATGCTCCGTGAATTCTCGCTGATCTGAGGCCGAAGGATGACTGAACGATTCGAGATCGCGTTTCTGGGGACCGGGAGCCCGCTTCCGAGCGCGGACCGCTGTGGAGCGGGGAACGTTGTGGTGGCCGGCGAAACGAACGTCCTGGTGGATTGCGGCTGGGGCGCTGCCCGGCGGCTGATCCCTTCGGGGGTGCGGCCCAACACGGTCGATGTCGCCCTGTTCACCCACATGCATACCGACCACATGACCGACGTCCCGGACTTCCTCTTCCAGCGCTGGACGCAGGGGGCCACCACACCTCTCCGCGTCTTCGGGCCGGATGGCACGCAGGAGATGATCGACGGCTTCCTCATGGCCCTTCGCCGCGATATCGGTTTCCGCCTCGCTCACCACGGGGACAAGCTCCACCCGGACGGCATCAAGGTCGAGGTCACCGAAGTCCCGGTCACGAAGACGCCCGAGCAGTTCCTCCAGCTCGGCGGGCTGCGGCTCGAAGCGTTCGAAGTCGACCACTTCCCCGTCGTCCCGGCCTTCGGCTACCGTGCCACCTTCGATGGCCGCAGCGCAGTCCTCTCCGGCGACACTTCGTTCTGCGAGACGCTGGCAACAGCTTCCGAGGGCGCCGACATGCTCGTCTGCGAAGCGATGAACGCGGGCATGATGACCGACCTGATCGCGATGTTGAACGCGGCCGGGCGCCAACGCGAGGCGGGCCTGATGTCTGACGTGCCCTCCTACCACATCAACACCACGGAGATCGCCAGGCTGGCGAAGGAAGCTGGCGTCGGCGAAGTCGTCCTCTCCCATATCATCCCCCCGATCCCCAACGACGCCGACCGCGAAAACGCCTTCATGGCCGGCATGGCCGAGGTCTACGGCGGCCCCATACGCGTCGCCCGCGATACGCAGCGCATCCCCGTCACAAAGCGGGCCGGCGGACCCAGCTAGGGGCTCTGCCGGACTTCAAAGAACCCCTCAGCCACCGCCGTGGGAGAGGGGCAGGGGTGAGGGCCAATGCCGTGGCTCACCTTCAACGCACGAGCCGAGTTCTTCCCCTATCCAACCCAGCCCCGACCACGGAGGAAACCATGTCCGAAACCAGCCAGATGTTCGTCGATTCCCTGCGCAACCGGATCCGCGCCATGAACACGCTCTGGGAGCGCGCCCTCAGCGACCTCACGCTCGATCAGATGAACCACCACGAACGCTCCGGCGTCCTGCCCATGGCCTTCAGCTTCAGCCACTACATGCGCACGCAAGACCAGTCGATTAGCGGACCCTTCCACCGCGAAGCGCCCCTCTGGGTGAGCCAGGGCTGGGCCGCCAGGATCGGCGTCAGCGTCGATTCCTTCGGGCGCGAAGAGACCGTCGCCGAAATGGAGCAGCTCAGCTTCGCCGACCTCGATGCCTGGAAGGCCTACCAGGCCGCCGTGGTCGCGCGCACCCAGGCCGTGCTCGATACCCTCACCGTCGAGCTGCTGAGCGAAGTCCTCATGCCCAAGCTGCCCCCGAACATGCAGAACATCTTCTGCGCCATCGTCATCGGGCCTGATGCGCCCCTTCGCAAGCTCGAAGTCCTCGAGTGCTTCATCTACCAGCACGGCCTGCGCCATATGGGCGAGATCGAACACGGCCGTGCCCTCGTCGGCCTAACCGGCATGACGAGCTAACTACCCCCGCGAAAGCGCCGCGAGCAGCTCCCGCGTCCCCTCGACGCTCGACCCGCTTCCCGGCGGAATCGCCGCCGCGAAGTCCGTCACCCCCACCGCCGCATAGGCCCGGACCTGCGTCTCCACCTCTTCCTCCGAACCGATGAGTGCCACATCCGCCGGTGTCGCCGCCCCACCACGGTCGAGCGCCGCCCGGTACGAGGGCAGCTGCCCGTACATCTGGAAGACGGTGTTGATCAGCTCCCGCCCGGCGGCCTTGTCGTTCGTGACCAGCACCGGCGCCATCGCCACAAAGCGCGGCGCGGGCCGCCCGGCAGCCCTGGCGGAGGCGCTCATGATCGGCACCGCCACATCCTGGAGGTAGTTCAGCCCGCCCATCCAGGTGATCGTGCCGTCCGCCAGCCGCCCGCACATCTTGAGCATGTCCGGGCCCAGCGCCGCCACCAGCACCGGCGGCTTCGTCGACCCCGTCACGCTAACCTCCGCGTTCACGCCGTAGGCTTCGCCCGCGAACGAGACGCGCTCGCCCGCCAGCAGGCCGTTCAGCACCGTCAGGTACTCGCGCATGTGCCGCACAGGCTTCGAGTAGTCGAGCCCGAGGCTGCTCTCGATCACGACCTTGTGGCTGAGCCCGATGCCGAGCGCGAACCGCCCCGTGCTCGCCACCTGCGTTGTCAGCGCGGCCATCGCCATCACCGTGGGGTGCCGCGGATACGTGGGCACGACAGCCGTCCCCAGCCCGATCGTG
>CAZQCR010000311.1:0-3686 GCA_964591745.1 uncultured Anaerolineaceae bacterium | reverse complement strand
GTCGATCTCCACGCAGACCGGGCGGGACGCCCCGCGCTGGTGGTGTTCCACCGCAGCGCACGCTGGTGACCGTTCTGCAAGACGCAGCTCGTTGAGCTGCAAAGCGTCGCTGAAGCACTGAAGCGCGCGGGGTACGCCCTCTACGCCGTGAGCTACGACAACGTCGAGGTGCTCGCGGGCTTCGCGGCGAAGTACGGCATCAGCTATCCGCTCCTTTCAGACGATGGCAGCCGCGCAATCCGCGAACTCGGGATCCTCAACGAGGAGGCGCCGGAGCAGATCGCCGGCATCCCCCACCCGGGGACGTTCGTGATCAACGCCGATGGGACGGTGCGAAGCAAGCACTTCTACCCGAGCTACCGGGAAAGGGACACGGGTGTAGGAGTTCTCGAACATCTCCTCGGTGTCGAGGGCGAAGGGCATGGAGTGAAACACGAGGCCGATGCCAACGACGAGGGCGTGGCCGTCCGCGGCTGGTTCGACAAGGACTCCTACGCCTGGGGACAGCGAATCTGGCTGACGGTTGAGCTTGAGATCGCGCCTGGCTTGCACGTCTATGGCGAACCGATCCCGGAAGGGTACGCTCCCCTTCGTGTGGAGGTCCTACCGCTCGAACGTGTCGTCGTTGGCGAGCCGGTGTACCCGGGTACCTCGGCGTTTCAGATCGCGGGAATCGATGAGCGCTTCGCTGTGTACGAAGGAACGACACGCGTGAGCATGCCGATCGTGTTCATGACGGTGGACGCTGGCACGCTGAACATGGAGGTCGTGGTTTCCTACCAGGCGTGCTCGACAACGGAATGCCTTGCGCCGAAGGTCGTTCGGCTGGTGCTCCCCATCTCCGAAACGGTGCTCATCGAACGCCCGGCGGCGCGCGCGTAGCGTCCCACCGAGAGGGACCCGGCGGGAAGAACGATTCAGTTCCGTCCGACGAAGACGACGGCGTGTGCATCCGCCGCCCGGATGCGGTGAACCGTCGGGCTGAGCCCGGCGATGCGGAGGCGGCGGGGGAAGCCGGCCTCGTCATGCGCCGACCAGACGGCGAGTGCGCCACCGGGCCGCAGGGCGCCCTTCAGCGCGCCAAGGCCTGCGGCGGTATAGAGCCAGGCGTTCGCGTCGTGGGAGAGCGCGTCCGGGCCGTTATCAACATCGAGCAGGATGGCGTCAAAATCGCGGTCGCTCGTGCGCACCAGGTCGGCGATGTCGCCGACTTCGACAACCACTCGCGGGTCGTCGATCGGGTGGTTCGTCAGGCCGCCGAGCGGGCCACGGTTCCACTGGACGACTTCCGGGACAAGCTCGGCCACGACAACGGCGGCATCGTCCGGGAGTTGGTCAAGGGCGGCCCGCAGGGTGAATCCCATTCCCAGGCCGCCGATCAGCACGCGCGCCGCGGGAGGGGGGAACGGACAGGCGAGAGCGACCATCTCCGATTCAGAGCCGTGCTCGTTGCTCACCATCAGGTTCATGCCATCGGCAGCGATGATGTAGTGCGCATCCCGGCGGCGGAGCACGAAGGTGCAGCCATCTGCAGTCGTCGCTTCGCCCAGCGTCTCCCACGGCTTCATACCAGCCTCAATCCAGGCTGGCGATATGGGCCGAAACGGCGAAAGCGCTTACGAAGGACGGCGACCGGCGGTCCGGGCCTCTGCCCGAAGGCGCTTCTTCATCAGCTTCCGGATCGACCGGGCCTTTTCTCGGCGCAGGCGGTCACTGGGCTTTTCGTAGCTCTGTCGGCGCTTCGCTTCGGAGAGGATGCCTTCGAGCTGGACCTTTTTCGTGAAGCGGCGCAACGCTGAATCGAAAGATTCGGTTGGGCCGACGAGGATTTCTGACATGAAGCTCTCTTCGTTCTCTTTCTTTCAGTCGTCCGGCGATACCGGCAACAGCGATCCCGGGCAAGCCCCGGCGCGCATCCAGAGTGGGCACGCGCGGCCACACTTGCGAATGCGGCGAACCGTCCTCCACTATCGTACTCCAGATCTGGCGAACACGCGTAACGCGCGCGGAATCCGAAGGAAGGCATCTGTCGGCCGCGCGGCGGACCAGGTCCCGGAGGAGGCCGCCCGGCTGTTCGACTTCGAGGATGAGGAAGCCGGGAGCGCCGAGCAGCGGACCTTTCGATATTTCTCGCCTTTCACAATGCGGCGAGGTCGACTATCCGCGCCTCACGGCCCTTCGCCCTCAGATCGAGAATGGCTACCGTGCCAAGGCGCACCTGCTGCCCAACCAGGCTCGGGCTTCCCGGGTTCACGAAGAGGATCCCGTCATGGGTTTCGACCATCGCTTCGTGGGTATAGCCGAAGACGACGATATCGACCGGCTGGCCGAAGATGCCCTCCAACGCCGCCGGCAGTGACTCCCGCTTCGGGAACGACCTCCCGATCGACCCCGGCAGGACATCGTCGCCCAGGCTCCGGAGGATCAGCTCGTGGGCCATGCCGATGGTGTGGCCCTCGAACGCCAGGAGCTGCACGCCGCCGTTCCGGGTGGGGGTTTCGCCGGTGCCTTCCAGCCAGGACTCGGTTGAGGTCACCGGTGCGATGCGCCCCAACCACTCCAGGCAGGCGGGCACGTAGGCGTGCCCGGCGTGAAGGATGAGGTCGACGCCCTGGAACGCCTGGGCCACCTGTGGGGGTGGCTCAGGGCCCGACGATGGGATGTGGGTGTCCGAGATCACTCCGATTTTCACGAGGCCTCTTGCGTACGGAGCACGTCAGGCTGGTCCGCCGGCTTCGAGCCATGCAAGCCAGGGCTCGAAGACCCCTTCGTGGTCCCACAGGAACTCAAACCCCGCCTTTTCGGCGAGCTGCTGATCAAGGTCGCGGTCGCCAATGTGGAGGTACTTCACCGCGACGAAGCGTGACCGGATGTCGGGCAGCATGTGCTTTGCCGCGACGAAGTCCACCTTGATGTCGCGCGCTTCCCAGAGCGCTCTCTGGGCAGAGGGGAAACGATCGGAGCAGCTGCCGATCAGGAACCCCAGCTCCTGGGCTCGCCGCACCATCTCCAGGGTTATCCCGCCGGGAGGATCGCCAAACTCGAGGGTGCCGTCGATATCGAAACTAATCAGGAATGCCAAGTCTCTGTTCTCCTTCGCCTGGGACCGTACCTGCTATCGAGAGCGGTCGACTCGCTATGTTGCGGCTGCGAATCCTAGTCCGGTGAAACGCCCCAGATGAGGGCGTCGCAGAAGTTCGGCATGTGGGCGCCGGAGACGCCGTAGAGTGCCGGCTTCGTTATCTGTGAAGGGGAGCGCCCCTGGATCTGGAGGATGGAGTCGCGGTGGTGCCACCAGCGTGTGCGTCCATTGCCGCTGTTGCCGCCGCTAGGGGAGACGGGGTTCGGTCCTTCGATGCTGATGTCTGTCGCGTAGAGGTCCAGGGCGTATCCCCGCTTCTCCCCGCGGGCGGCGAACCGCAGCCCCTCAAGGTGGAACTGGTGGAAGAGCGTGAACCCGTCGTACATCTGTTCGAAGGAGAGATCTTCCGGGCCGATTCCCGCGCCTTCGTAAAGCATCCGGCCCATTTTGTCGCTCGCCCGTTCCCACTCGGCCAGCGTCGGAATCGCGCCCTGCAACTCCGGCCGGGTTTGCGCGTGATTGAGGATGTAGACGGGCTTCTGCTTGTGATGTTTGGCCAGCTCAGGCGTCGTGAAGATGACCGCCAGGGCCGCCTGGATCGGCA
>CAZQCR010000310.1:0-3687 GCA_964591745.1 uncultured Anaerolineaceae bacterium | reverse complement strand
CGGCGGGGATGCGAGCAGGCGCGGCTGGCGATCAAGGTCGGTGGGCGGGGTTAAACGCAAAGCGGCCAAGAACGCCAAGGGTGCGCGGGGCGGCGCGGGCGATACGGCAGATCAGCTCCTACGGGTGCAGCTTCGGATGGTGGTCTTTCGCTCGTTCAGGCGGGCGACAAGGGCGGTGAAGCTGGCGGCGCGGTAACCGCCGGGACAATCGAAGCAGTACTGGTCGGCGTCCTTCGAGCGGTGGAGCCGACCCTGCTCGGTTTGACGTGGGCAGATGGAGCAATCGAGTACTTCTATCGCCATGGAGATGATTCTGCACACGTGAACGACTTTGTCAAGCGCGGTTGGCGGTCAAGTTCGGTGGGCGGGGTGAAACGCAAAGATGCCAAGGAGGCCAAGAAGGCCAAGAACGAGGGAGGGGCGGTGTGGGCCGGGGTTCAGGTTCGGGGGGCGGGGTGAAACGCAAAGATGCCAAGGAGGCCAAGAAGGCCAAGAACGAGGGAGGGGCGGTGTGGGCCGGGGTTCAGGTTCGGGGGGCGGGGTGAAACGCAAAGATGCCAAGAGCGGGATAAGCGACCGGTGCCGAGCCAGGAGCGGTGAGAGGCAGTCGTGAGGCGTTGTAGCTGGCGGAGCCTACCGGGGTTCGAAGGCGAGGGAGCTGGCGCCGAGCCAGCGGGGGAGCTCTCTTCGCAGGTCTCGCTGGCCGGTGACGCTCAGGCCGTGGGACCTTTCGGCCTCGATGAAGGAGATATCACGCATCCAAACGGCCGTCATGACGTGGAGGGGCGCCTGGAGGAAGAGGTCTTCGTCGTAGCCGGGGTCGTCGAGGCAGAGGTCGGTTGTCCCGGCCTGGGAGACGAGCCACCAGTGCTGCTTGCCGGAGGGGGCATCGGGAAAGCTGAAGTGAACGACAACGCGTTGAACGGGAAATCGCGAAGCATCGACCTGACGGCGGATGTCCCACATCAGCAAGCCGGCGTCGAGGTCGTCGTGGCTCAGGCGGCGGCGAACCCAACGGGAGCCCCAGCGGGCCATGTGCTCAACGAGCGGCTGGAGCTCGGTTCCGGCCGGCGTCAGTTCGTAGCACATCCCGGTTTCGTCGCTGACGTGCCGAACAACGCCGTCCGCCTCGAGCTGTTTGAGCCTGCGCGAGAGGAGGGTTGGCGACATGAGGGGGACGCCTCGGCGGAGGTCGTTGAAGTGGCGGCTGCCCGCCGTCAACTCGCGGATGACGACGAGCGTCCAGCGCTCACAGAGGATCTCGGCGGCCTTCGCCATTGGGCAGAACTGACCGTACGTAGCCATGCCCAGAGAGTACGCCGACCGGGACAGAGATCCAGTACACATCGTGTACTAGCACCGCATCAGGCGGCGTGGAAAGGTGGCGGAAGCGGGCACAGGAGATGTGCCCGGCACGAGGAGGTTCGACCATGAGCACGCAGGAACCAGGGGCGACGCTGTACGAGCGAATTGGGGGCGCCGACGTTCTTCGGCGGGTCGCATCGGACCTCATCGACGCTCACACCGTCAACCCAATTATCGCTCCGCGATTTCAGGCGATGGACCAGGCGGTCGCGAAACAACACGCGTTCGAGTTCTTCTGCATGGGAAGTGGCGGGGCGGAGCCGTACACCGGCCGGGACGTCCGCGAGGTTCACACGGGAATGAACCTGAGCGAGCAGGAGTACCTGGTGGCGGTGGACGACCTGATGATGGTGCTGACGAAGAACGGGGTGAGCCAGCGGGAGCAGGAGGAAGTGCTCTTCATCTTCTATTCGTTGAAGGGCGAGGTCCTGCGGATTTAATGGCGGGTGGTGGAGCGGCGGCGGGGGTTAAGGTTCGGTGGGCGGGGTGAAACGCCAAGATGCGAAGGCCGCGAAGGGTGGGAGAAGGGGCGTGGCCGCGGGAGCAGCGCGGGCGTTATCGGCGGCCCGTGGCCCCGGTGGGCCACGACTACCGAGGGGTGCGCCAAGGGGCGATGTCGAAGTCGGCCGGGAGGGGCAGGAAGATACTCTTGCGGGGGCCTTCGACCTCACGGGTGATGTGGCCGTGGCCCTCCGTATCGTCGGCGAGGAGGATGTCGCCGGCGCCGAAGCGGCGCTTTGTCCCATCGCGGCACTCGACTTCGGCGACACCGGCGAGAGTGATGACGAACTGGCGCTGGGGGGCGTTGTGGAAATCGAGCGAGGCGCCGGCGGGTGTTTCGCGGAACATGACGCCGGAGACGGGAACGAGGGACGAGAGGCTGCCGTAGCGGTTCTCTTTAAGGGGCACGTCGAGTTCTTCGAAGTGGGACTCGTTGTCGGTGCCGGTGTAGACGCGGGTGACTTTCACGGGGTTCCTCGCTTTCCCGTGCATAGTGACGCGCGGGTGCGGGTTGTGCCAGTGCGCGCGGGGCTCCGATACGGCGTAGAATCCACGGCCGTGGCCGAAACGGTGGTGGTCGATCAGTCGCTCGTAAGGGCGGCGCACGAAAACTTTGCCGAGGCGTACCGGATCATCGCCCGGGGCATGCCCGGCGGAGGGGCGGAGAGTTGGCCGGGAGCGGAGCTGACCATCGCCGGGGTTGCGCAGGCGGAGTACAACCGGATGTACGTCTTCGAGCGACCGCGCGACCCTGTGGGTCTGATAGAGCGAGCACGAGAGCTGTTTGGGGGCTTTGGGCTGCCGTGGATGCTGATCGCTTCAAGTGAAGCGCATGCCGCGTTTGGGAACGTGACTTTCGAGCACGGCCTGGGCGCCGGGGATTCGCTCCCGGGGATGATCCGGGCGGCGTGGGACGAGGAGGCGGCCGCGGTCGCGGGGCTGGAGATCGAGGAGGTTACGAGCGCGGCCCTCGCGGAGATCTTCGTGGCGACGCTCGCCGCTGGGTTTCTCTCCGCCCGCGAGCCGCTGGCGCCGCTGGCGCGCCCGGGCGTTTGGGACGCGGTGGAGACGCGATCGTTCATTGGCTGGATGGACGGGGAGGCGGTTGGAACATCGACCTGTGTGATCACCGGGGCAGTCGCCGGGATCTACAACGTCTCGGTGCGGAGGGGCTGGCTGCGGCGGGGCGTGGGGCGAGCGATGACGGTGGCGGCGGGCCAGTTTGCCTGGGCGGGCGGGAGTGACTACCTCTCGCTGCAGGCAACGCAGGAGGGGCTTCCGCTGTACCAGGCGATGGGCTTTCAGCGGACGACGGTGTACCGGACGTGGTACTCGTTCCGCTAGGCGGGACGCCGTGGAATCGTTCGGGGTGCGAACAGGCCCCAGGTGTTCCGGGGCCTGTTCTGTGATTCTCCAAACGGTCAGTGGCCGGGCGGCCACGGCCGCTGAGTACCGCCATCGGCGCGATCTCCGATCTCTTGCCAGCCGCCCCTTTGGGGGCAATCCGGGACGCCAGCATCGTGCAAGGGGTCAACCGGGAGCTGAAACTCGGCAGTCAGCGCGGAAAGGCGGGATCCGGTGCCTGGCCCGCAAGTGCGGACCTTATCTCTGAACGATCCAGACTCCGAAGAGCTCGTGCAGCTTGCTGCGCATAGCCTGGGCCCCCCTTTGTGCGGTCTGGAGCGGCTGGTTCCGGTCCGTGCCGCTGTGATTCCAGATTAGCGGGACGACGACGGATGTCAAGACCTGGTCGATACCTGGTATTGCTCTGACCTATGGCAGGGGAGAGAGGCCGGTTGGCGGTCAAGTTCGGGGGGCGGT
>CAZQCR010000309.1:0-3689 GCA_964591745.1 uncultured Anaerolineaceae bacterium | reverse complement strand
TCCGCAAGTTTCACTGAGCCGTCTTCGCAGACGAGGATGTTCTCCGGCTTGATGTCGCGATGAGCGACCTGGCGAGCATCCGCCTCGTCCAGCGCAAGCGCGACCTGGCTGGCGATGGCGAGGGCGGCCAGCGGTTCAGGCTGCCCTTCGCTCAGGACATCGGCCAGGCTTCGTCCCTCGACAAACTCGGAAACTAGGAAGTAGCGGCCATCTTCGTTCCCGAAATCGAGCGTGCGGACCGTGTACGACGAGCGCAGGAGGCTGGCGACATGGGCCTCGCGTCGGAAGCGCTCCACAGCGGAGGGATCGGCGGCCACGTGTTCGTGCAGGAGCTTGAAGGCGACGGCCGTCCCGGATCGCCTGTCGAGCGCGCGGTAGACGACCCCCATTCCACCCGAACCGACGCGGTCAAGCAGCGTGTATGGGCCGATCGATCGCAGGCGCCCGGTCCTCCTGCCAGGCTCGTCCATCCCACCCCCCAAATAGGCCCGCGCGAACGCGGGCGTGCACCGGGAGTATACGGCGTTCGGCGAGGGAATTCCGGCCCCGGCCTTGGCCTCGCTACGCCTCCGCCGGCTCCGGGTGAGGGGCCAGCGGAGGCTCCGCTGACGGGACGGTCGGCTCGCGCAGGGCGAATCCGACGAGCAGCGCGAGCAGGAGGAAGAGGACGGCGAGGACGGAGAATCCAATGGAGAGTGAGATGGCGGCGAAGGCGGCGGCGCTCAACGGGCCGACCATGAACGCGATAGCCTGCGCGCTGCTGGCAAAGCCGAACGCCGTACCCCGCCGCTCCCGCGGGACGTTCGAGGCGATCAATGTGTTCGTCGCCGGGATCATCGCCGCCTGGAGCAGCGAAAGCGTGGCGAAGAAGGCGAGAAACGCGACCGCGTTGGGCGAGACCGCGAGGAAGAGATGCGCGACGCCCGTGGTGATGCTGCCAACCACAAGCATGACAACGAATCGGCCGGGACGGACCCAGCGGCGCGCCACCACAACCACCCCGACGACGCTGGCGACGCCACCGAGCGTGAACGCGGCCCCAACGATCGCCTCAAGGTGGTTCTCCGCGACGTGCTCCTTCAGCGCCAGCGGCGTTGCCAGGCGGACGAGTTGGCTGGCGGCGAACAGGAAAAAATAGAGGAAGATCACGAGCAGGAACTGGAGGCTGACGATGCTCCGCGCGCTGGGCCGGGCCGCCACCGGGCCCGCGTCCGATGGTTTCGACGCTGGCCCTACGGAATCTTTGGGGACGACGACAAAGACCATCAGCGCGGCCATGGCGGGCATAAGAGCGCCAGCGACGATGGCCCCCCGGAGGCCGAAGAGCACGGCCAGGCCCGCGCCCGCGGCCGGCCCCACCGTGTTCCCGAGGAATTGAGCGGCCGTCACCATACCCAGCGCGCTGCCGAGTTTGCGGTCCGGGACGGTCACGCTGGTCAACGCGATAGCGGCGGGGATGAATCCAGAGAAGAAGCCCTGGCAGGCAAACGCTACCGCTACGTGCCAGGGCTCGGTCGCGAAGGCGGCGATGGCCGTAGTAGCCGTCGCGAAAACGAGCGCCCGCACGAACATCAGTTTGCGGCCCAGGCGGTCCGAGAGTATGCCCCAGATTGGACCGCTGATCAGCCGGGCTATGCCCTGGCCAGTCGTAGCCACCCCGACCCAGAACAGCGCATCCACATCACTGGTCGCGCCGAGGTGCTGCATGTAGAGCGGCAGAAAGGGGATCCAGAAGTTCATCGCGAAGCTCGCGAGCCCCGCCCCGAGGGCGATCGTGGCGACCGCCCCGCGATCGCG
This sequence comes from uncultured Anaerolineaceae bacterium, assembly GCA_964591745.1. Taxonomy (GTDB): domain Bacteria; phylum Chloroflexota; class Dehalococcoidia; order Tepidiformales; family Tepidiformaceae; genus JANMTH01. The sequence goes on along the minus strand of CAZQCR010000309.1, from coordinate 1,892 downwards.
CAGAGCCTGGATCGGGTGGGCGCGAGCGGGCGCGGAGGCCATGCGGCGAAGGAACGAAAGCATGCGGTCCCCTGGTGCGTCCGGCCAAGCGCGCCACTCCCTGGAGAGGGACACGCTCATTGGCGAGCCGGCCCATTCTGGCACCCTCGGCCCGAACACCCGAGCCCCCGTAGTCGCGACCCACAGCGGTCGCGGGCCGCTTACCATCCCCACCGCGCCCGCACGCATGCCAACCTCAAGCGAGTACTAGCAGCAGTCGTCCTTGTAGCCACAGCGCTCGCAGACAGCGAGACGCGACCCCTTAATGTTCGCCATCGAGAGTCCGCAGCGGGGGCAACGTTGTTGGGGGATGGCAGGCATGGGCTCCAATGATGCACGAGGATGCCGCCCCGTCAATGCGAATCGGCTAAAGCGCTTGACACCATAAGCAGTTTGCCTTTGAATGCGCGATGGTGGGGCGCGTCAATCCAGGGGAAAGGAAGGGAGTCCGTTCTATGGAAACTGCCTTTAGCAAGAACGATCAACGGGCGATCATGGCCGAGCTCATTGGGACGATGTTCTTCGTCATCGTCGGCTGCGGCGCCGTCGTCGCCGTAGGCGGAGCGCAGGATAGCGGCGGGCTCGTCGCCATCGCCCTCGCCCATGGCATCGGCATCCTCACAGCCGCGGCGTGGACCGGGAACATCTCGGGCGGGCACATCAACCCCGTGGTCACGCTCGCGATGATGGTGACGAAGCACATCGCCGTCCCCAAGGGGATCGCCTACATCATCGCCCAGCTCGTCGGAGCATCGCTCGGCGCCCTCCTCCTCAAGTGGATGGTTCCGAACGTGCTGGAAAGCCAGACTTCGTTGGGAAGCCACCACATAACCGCCGGGGTGGCGAAGGGCGAAGCGCTCCTCTACGAGATCGTGTTGACCGCGTTCCTCGTCCTGGTCATCTACGGCACAGCCGTGAGCAAGAAGGGGTGGGGCGCGAACGCGCCGATCGCCATCGGCCTGGCCGTTGCCGTCATTCACTTCGTCGCGGTGCCCTTCACCGGGGCATCCGTGAACCCCGCGCGAACCTTCGGGCCGGCACTCATCACCAACAGCTGGAACAACGGCGCGGTTTCCCAGGATTGGTGGATCTACTTCCTCGGCCCTGCCATCGGCGCGCTCATCGTTGCTGCCGGCTGGCTCGTCTGGCGCGATTGGGGCGAAGACAGCCTCGAAGACGACCCGGCGCCCGTTCAGGCCAAGGCCTGACCACGGTCACACGCAAGGTCACGAGAGCCCCGGCAGCCCGCCGGGGCTCTTATGCTTCCTGCCAGTGACGTCTCGTCGGCGCACCATATCGGCACCATCGATTGCGCCATTGGGGTTCTCAACCTCCGGGCGAACGGACTACCACCGCTGCCGGCGCTGGGGCACACTTGTGATGACCTTCACATCCTCGGAGTCGGCCCGTGCCACCATTTCATCACCGCCTCCTCGCCGTCGTCTCGCTCGCGGCCCTTGGATTCGTAGCATTCAGCGCCTGTGGCGGCAGCGAATCCCCCAGCCCGGACACGACCCGGGGAGCAACCGCCACCGGTACCGCGGAAGGCGAAGCGCCAGCGGCCGCGGAGATCGACCAGGACAACCTCGCCTTCAAGCCGAACGCGATCACCGTCGCCGCGGGCGGCATCCTCACCTTCAAGAACAGCGAGACCGCCTTTCACACCGTCACCATCAACGGCAAGAACGAGTCGGCCACGATGAAAAAGGGCGAACTCTTCCTCTGGTCTCCCCCGGCGGCGGGCAGCTACAAAGTCACCTGCGACTTCCACCCCCAAATGCGCGCCACCGTGACGGTGCGCTAACAGCTAACAGCTAACAGCTAACAGCTAACAGCTAACAGCTAACAGCTAA
>CAZQCR010000308.1:0-3691 GCA_964591745.1 uncultured Anaerolineaceae bacterium | reverse complement strand
TACGGCGAGCGCCTCTTCCAGGCTGCCAAGCTGATAACCGAGATGGAGTACCAGCACCTCGTCTTCGAAGAGTTCGCTCGCAAGGTTCAGCCGCAGGTCAACGTCTTCGCGGGCTACGACTCGACGATTAACTCGGCGATCTCCGCCGAATTCGCCCACGCCGTCTACCGCTTCGGCCACTCGATGCTGACCGAGACGATCGCTCGGACCAACCTGAACGGCACGACCAACGACATCTCTCTGCTCGCCGCCTTCCTCAACCCCGTCGAGTTCAACAACCCCGGACCCGGCTTTGTCGGCGCCGCACCCGGTGGTCGGCTGACGGCCGCGCAGGCTGCCGGCAGCATCTTCCAGGGTGGCACCAAACAGGTCGGCAACGAGCTGGATGAGTTCGTCACCGAGGCTCTCCGCAACAAACTTCTCGGCCTGCCGCTCGACCTGCCGGCGATCAACATCGGCCGTGGACGCAGCGAAGGCATCCCGCGCTTCAACAGCGTTCGCCGCCAGCTCGCTACGCTCTCCGGGAACACCTTCCTTGCGCCGTACCAGAGCTGGTCCGATTTCGGGCTTGGCATGCGCAACCCGTCTTCTCTGGTGAACTTCGTTGCGGCTTACGGCACACATCCCACCATTACAGGCAACCTCGCCACTCGCCGTGCCGCCGCGCAGGCTCTCGTCGATGGCACGCACGCCGACAGCAACGACTTCATGCTCAGCCTCGGCCTGTTCGCGAACGCCGGCGGCATCACGACGACCGGCGTCGATGACATCGACCTCTGGATGGGCGGCCTCGCTGAGAGGCAGGCCCCGTTCGGCGGCCTCCTCGGTTCTACCTTCAACTTCATCTTCGAAACGCAGATGGAGCGCCTCCAGGACGGCGACCGCTTCTACTACCTCGGGCGTCTGGCTGGCGAGAACCTGATCGTCCAGCTCGAAGGCAACTCGTTCGCCGAGCTGATCATGCGTAACACCAGCGCGGTCGGCCTCCCGGGTGATGTCTTCTCCCGGCCGGACCTGACCTTCGACCTCAACGTCGTCTTCCCGCCGTCGACCGGCCCGCTCGTCGATGACCCGGCGACGCTCCTCTACGACGAGAGCCTCGTTCTCGTCGCCGACAGCCCAAGCGCCGGCACCGTCCGCTTCACGGGCGGCGAGCACGTCGTCTTCAACGGTTCGCCTGGCAACGACAAGGTCTACTCCAGTGAAGGGGATGATACCCTTCGCCTGAACGACGGCGACGACACCGCAGAGGGCGGCGCCGGCAACGACCAGTTCATCGGCGGACTGGGCGACGACATCCTCACCGACACCTTCGGCGACGATAACATCAAGGGTGGCGACGGCGACGACGCCATCAGCTCCGGCCAGGGCTTCGACCTGAACATCGCGGGCAACGGCAACGACTTCGTCTGGGCGGGTTCAGACCCGACGGAGACGTTCGGCGGCCCCGGTAACGACTTCGTCTTCGCCGGCGATTCGTTCGATGTCGCCTTCGGTGATACCGGCGACGACTGGCTTGAAGGTGGCGGCCAGGCCGACAGCCTCGTCGGTGACCTCGGGATGGTCTTCGACCCGCTTGTCATCGGCGAAGGTGGCCACGATGTCCTGATCGGTGGACCCGGTGATGACGACAGCGTTGGCGAAGACGGCGACGACATCATGGTCTCCGGCTCCGGGACGGACCGCAGCGATGGCCTCTTCGGCTTCGACTGGGTGGCCCACAAGGGTGACCCCCAGGGCGCTGACTCCGACCTCTCACGCTTCATCATCGACCCGACGCCGGCCGGTGACTTCCGCGACCGCATCGAGAACACGGAAGGCCTCTCCGGCTGGATGTTCAACGATATCCTCAGCGGTGACGAACGGACCGCGGCCGACCTCGCTCCCGACCATGCGCTCAACGCGGCCGGTATCGCCCGGATCGCCGGTCTCTCGGCCCTCCTCCCCGTCGGCGCGACCACCTTCTCGGCCGGCAACATCATCCTCGGCGGCGCTGGAAGCGACCTCATCGCTGGCCAGGGCGGCGACGACATCCTCGACGGTGACTCGTGGCTGAACGTCCAGCTGCGCGCTCCGGACCCCGCGACGCTAGATCTGTTGGACTTCAAGCTGGTGGACGGCATGGACGCTCTCCGGACTGAGATCTTCGCCCGCCTGATCGACCCGGGCGCAATCACCATCGTTCGCAGCATCTCAACGGCCGGCGTCCAGCCGGGCGATATCGATACCGCGGTCTTCAGCGACAACCTCAACCAGTACACCATCGTTGCCGCCAACGGCAGGATCATCGTGAGCCACCAGGGCGGCGCCGGCATCGATGGGACCGACACCCTCTGGCGCTTTGAACGGCTCCAGTTCGCCGATGTGAACATCCCTGTGCCGGACGCGATCGTCGTTCTTGTCGATTACGTCGGCCTGGATGGCCCGCCGATCACCGTCACCCTCACCTGCCCGGTAGGGCCGGGTGGGCCGGTGAACGGTGTCCTGAACGCGGATGAAGGCGCCCCGGCGACCTTCGTCATCGCCGGCGCAACCGGCGCCACGCGCTGCAACGCCACCCCGTCGAACGTCCCCGCGACTCACTCCGTGGACGCCAGTGCCTGCCAGAACCGGCCCGTGCCGGCGACCTGCACCATCACCCTCACGTTCAGCAGCAGTCAGATCACGGTGAACAAGGTGTACGTCGGTGGCAACGCCGCCGCAGTCACCGTCAACCTCGCCTGCTCAGCGGGCACCATCTCCGGCCCCTCCGCGCTCCCGGCGGGCGTCGGCGCGCCGGCGGTCTTCACCGTCACCGGCGGCGGGGCCATCACTTGCTCCGCCACCGAATCGAACGTGCCCGCCACCCACCAGCAGACGGCCAATACCTGCGTCAACGTGCCGCTGGTCGCGCAACCGGCCGTCCAGGCATCGTGCACGATCACGAACACGAGGATCCTGGCGCCCGTCGGCTCGATCTTCATGACCATGACCGGCGGCGGCACCCTGCCCGGCGGTCTCGGCGTCGCCGACGAAGATGTTGTCCTGCGGAGCAGCGCTGGCGTCTGGTCGATGTACTTCGACGGCAGCGACATCAGCAACGCCGTCGCAGGCGCAACCATCGACGGAATGCAGGTCCTTACCGATGGCTCCATCCTCCTCTCGTTCACGAACGCCGTGAACCTCGGCGGCGCGCTCGCCGGCGTCCAGGACGAGGACATCGTGAAGTTCACGCCGACATCTACCGGCCTTAACACGGCCGGCACGTTCACCATGTTCCTCGACGGCTCTGCCGCTGGGGTAGATCTCGCCGGAGCCACAGAGGACATCGACGCCTTCTTCTACCGCGTCAGTGACAACAGGCTCTTCATCTCCACCGACGGCACCTGGACCATCGGTGCCGTCACCGGCGGTGACCAGGACGTGCTCTCCTGCACGTACGTCAGCACCACGAGCTGCACCGGCGCTGCGATCTTCCTCGACGGAGACGATATCGGGCTGACGGCCGGTGGAAACGAGGATATCGACGGCTTCTTCGTCGCCACCGACGGCAAGATCTCGTTCTCCACAATCGGGACGTTCGCAACCACCGGCGCCGCTGGCGCCAACAACGTCTCCGGCATCGGCAACGACATCGTCACCCTCACCTGCACCTCGACCGGCACGACGACCACCTGCCCGACGCGGGTGAAGCTCATCACGGGTAACCTCG
>CAZQCR010000307.1:0-3705 GCA_964591745.1 uncultured Anaerolineaceae bacterium | reverse complement strand
CGCAGCTCTTCGGCGGCGCCGTTGATCCGCCGGCGAGCACGCTCGATCTGCCCGGCGTAGCCGGTGAACTCCTGGCCGAGACGGATGGGCGTGGCGTCCATCAGGTGCGTGCGGCCAGTCTTGATGACGCCATCGAACGCGCCGGCCTTACCCTGCAGCGAAGCCTCGAGCCGGTAGAGCGCCGGGAAGAGCGTCCGGCGGACCTCGCCGGCGACCGCCAGGTGCAGAGCCGTCGGGATGACGTCGTTCGAGGACTGGCCCATGTTCACGTGGTCGTTGGGGTGAACCGGCGCATAGACGCCGCGCGGGCCGCGACCGGCGATTTCGTTCGCACGGTTGGCGATGACTTCGTTCGCGTTCATGTTCGTTGACGTGCCGGAACCCGTCTGAAAGACGTCGACGACGAAATCGGCGTCCCAGCGGCCAGCGACGACCTCTTTGGCCGCGGCTTCGATGGCGGCGGCCAGCTCCGGGTCCAGGAGGTCGAGGTCACGGTTGGCGCGCGCCGCACCCACTTTCAGTTGGCCGAGGGCGCGGATGAATGCGCGGGGCAGGCGCAGGCCGCTGATCGGGAAGTTGGCGGCGGCGCGGGCCGTTTGGATTCCGTACAGGGCGTCGGCCGGGACGTCGAACTCGCCGAGCGAATCGTGCTCGCGGCGAAGCTGGGGCGTTTCAGTCATCGTCTGACTGTACTACGCGTGGCCGATGGTCACCGGGTGGTGCAACGCTCAGGCAAGCGAGGCGAGGAACTTCGTCACGGCGACGTTGAAGTCGGCCGGCTGGTCGATGTTTGCGGCGTGGCCAGCGTCAGGGATGGTGACCCGCATGGCGCCCGGGATCTTCGCCGACATGTAGTCCGTCGCGCCGAGGAAGGGCGTGTCGTTCGCTCCAACGAGGACGAGGGTCGGCACGGCGATCGTCTCAAGGGACCGGATAATGCGGTCGTCGAACTGGGCGAGCATGCCGCGGGCGGCGAGGGCGAGCCCCTTGGCCGAGGTGTGCGTGCTGACCTGCACTTCGGCGCTGCGGCCGAGAGCGTCGAGGCCCTTCTCTTCGAAGACCTTCGCACGGGTCTCAGAGGTTTCGTTCCAACCGGCGCGAGCCACGGGGTTCTTGTAGCCGGGGCCGGTATCGAAGAGCATCAGGGCGGCCGTCATCTCCGGGTGGGTGACGTTGAAGGCGAGGGACATGTAGCCGCCGAGCGAGAGGCCGGCGATGATCGCGCGGTCGGCGCCGTTCGCCTTGAGAATGGCCGCCATGTCCTCGACCGTGGCAGCTTCGGAGTACGCCGCCGGGTCAGCGGGGCTGTCAGTCAGGCCGTGGCCGCGCATGTCCCACGTGATGACCTGGTAGCCGGGGAACGCTTCGACCTGGCCCTTCCACATCTGCGAGGTGGCGCTATAGCCGTGGCTGAGGAGCACCGTCGGCCCGGTGCCGTGGACTTCGTAGTAGATGTTGACGCCGTCGCGATCGATGTAGGGCATGGGAGCCTCCGGTCGGGTGATGTCGGGGATTCTAACGGCCCGGCGGCCTTCACGGCGTGCGGCGAGCTTAACGGTTGGGGCAGTTGGCGCAGTACGGCGTCGCGGCGGGCTCGGCGGGCCTAAGACCGAGCGGGGTGAGTAGGCGGCGGATGTTCCAGAGCGGCAGGCCGACGACGTTGCAGTAGCAGCCGTCCCATAGGTCGACGAGCCCGGCGTCGGCGTCCTGGATGGCGTAGGCGCCAGCCTTGTCGAGCGGGCGACCAGAGGCGACGTAGGCGGCGATCGCCTCCTCGGAAAGGCCGGCCATGGACACGGTCGTTTCGCAGTGGTCGATGTGGCATGAAAGGCCGGTCATCACGGTGATCCCGGTGATGACCCTGTGCGGCCGCCCACTCAGCCGGCGAAGCATGGCCGTCGCGTCGGCCGCATCCGCGGGCTTGCCGTAGGCACGTTCGCCGTCGTGGACGATCGTATCGGCCGCGATGACCACCGGACCGGGGTGAAGGCGCGAGATGGCCGCGGCCTTGGCGGCCGCGAGATGGCGGGCGTTCTCCACCGGGTCGCCGAAGAGCGGCTCATCGATCTCGGGGGCGAGGACTTCGAACTCCCTGATGAGCGCCGTAAGGAGTTCACGGCGGCGCGGCGAGGCCGAGGCGAGAATGACGCGGGTCACTCGGCCGGGACCGCCTCTTCAGGTTCGCTTTCGGCCTGGTGTTCACCGGCGGCTAGCTCGGTTTCGTCTTCAGGAGCCGGGTCGCGGAGGCTGAGCCGGGAGACGCTCTCGATGTGCCCGGTCTGGGGGAACATGTCGAGCGGCGTGACGGAGTCGATCCCGTAGCCGCCGTTCACGAGCACCCGCAGGTCCCGGGCGAGCGTCGTCGGGTTGCAGGAGACGTAGACAACGACGGACGGGCGGAAACGGACAATCGCGGCGAGGACGGCGGGAGCGCAGCCGGGGCGAGGCGGGTCGAGAACGATGGCGTCCGGGGCGGCGTCGAGCAGGGGGAGGACGTCCTCCACCTTCCCGGCGTGGACCTCGACGTTCGGCGTGTCTGCGATGTTCTCGGCCGAGTCGCTGGCGGCGCTGTGGGACTCTTCGATGGCGATGACGCGCTTGAAACGGTCAGCGAAGAGGACGGCGAAGGTACCGACCCCGGCGAAGGCATCGACGAAGACCTCGCCACGCTCGGGGAGCGCTTCGCCGACGAGGCGGAGCATCTGTTCGGCCTGGGCGTGATTCACCTGGAAGAAGGCGGAGGCACTGACGCGAAAATCATGGCCGCCCAGGCGCTCCGTATACGACTTCTGCCCGCTCTCGATCGGGAGCGCCGGCAGCGCGGGAGCGATGAGCGTCGAGCCCGTCCCCTCGGCGTAACGGAGCTGAATCTGGTGCAGGCCGTGCCCGTGCCCCTGGACCAACGGCAGGATCTCGTTCACCCAGGGGACGGAGATGGGGCAGCTGTTCACGGTGAGGAGCTTGCGGCCTTTGCGGCTGATGAAGCCGACATCGCCGAAGTTCTTGCCGCACGAAAGGCGGACGTGGTTGCGGTAGGCCCACGGTTCGGCGGCGCCGACGATCGGGCGGACAACGGCATCGTCGAGACGGCCGATCCGGCGGAGCTGTTCGCGGACGACGGCTTCCTTGGCGGCGAGCTGGGCGGGATACGAGATGTGCTGGAGCTGGCAGCCGCCACATTCGCCGAAGAGTTCGCAGCGGGGCTCCGCACGGTCCGCTGAGGGCTCGATGATGGCGGTGGCGACAGCCTCAAGGTAGTCCGCGTGCACGCGTTCAATGGTCGCGTCCACGAGTTCGCCCGGTGCAGCGTAGAGCACGAAGACGACGCGGCCATCTTCGAGGCGAGCGAGCATGGCGCCGCCGAAGACCATCCCTTCGACGCGAAGGCGAACGGTATCGCCGACGAAGGGGGCGGCGGTTGGGGCGGGGTCACGGTGTCTACGGGGCACGGGGCCAGCGTAGCCGGGGGCGCGCTCACGCCATAGGCGGGGCGGCTGGTGGCGCGTCTGGAGTGGTTGGACGCGGAGGCGCAGAGGAACCGGAGTGGTGGGCATGGAGTGGCCCGTTCTCTCTTCGCTGCCTCTGTTTCTCCGCGTCTCTGCGTCTAAAGAGCCGCCGGAGGGTCGAGTTCCGCCGCGAGGTGACGCGGGGGCCGGGCGAGGAGGACGAGGACGAAACCGATCGCCCAGAAGAGGGCGAAGAGGA
>CAZQCR010000306.1:0-3709 GCA_964591745.1 uncultured Anaerolineaceae bacterium | reverse complement strand
CGCCACGTACAGGACGCCCGCCGCCACGGCAACCGGCCCCGCCGAGGGGATGCGCCGCCGCCGCTTCCAGGCGGCCACCACGAACGGCGCGATCAGGAAGATGAACGCCCCCGCGATGTAGCGGTGGACCATGTGCGTGATCTCCTGGTCATCAGCGCCGGGGAAGATGCCGCCGTTGCAGGCGGGCCAGCCCTCGCAGGCCGTACTCGCCCCGGATTCCGACATGTAGCCGCCCACCCACATCACCACGGCCAGCCAGGCGATCGCCGCGATGGCGAGCTTGCCGATCGCGGCGCTCCCCGGCTCCGGCCCCGCCCGTTCGCCCCGCACGGCCTGGTTCTCCCGGAACATCGCCCAGGCGACGAAGAGTTCGCAGCCAAGGACGATCATCGCCGTCACGAGGTGAGTCGCCACGACCGCCGGCGGCAGTTCGTGCCAGACGGTGATCGCCCCCAGGATCCCCTGGAATCCGACCAGCGGCACGGTCAGCAACGCAACCCACAGGATCGACTTGACGTGACGAAAGTGCCGGTAAGCGACGATCGCGACGCCGATCACCATGAAGCCGACAATCGAGGCCGTGAAACGATGCGAGAACTCGATCAGCGCCGTCTGGTCTCCGGGCGGCACCACGCCGCCGTGGCAGGTGGGCCAATCCGGGCAGCCGAGGCCCGAACCGGTGGCGCGGACAAGGACGCCGACGCCGATGAGCACGACCGTCATAATCGCTGTCGCGAAGGCAAGCCGCTGAGCCATGACCATGGACCACTGCCTCCCGGCGGATTGTGCGCGCCGTCACAAGCAGTGTGCGCCAGCCGCCGGGCCCGCGCCATCGATGGGAAAGAATTCGCGATTGGGGGATTCGATGGCCCCGGCCGGCGAATCGGCTCCGGTCGCTAGAACCCCTGCGATCCGTCGAGCCAGCGGAGCCCATCCACCAGCACGCCCCGGACGGCCACCTCCCAGTGCAGGTGCGCTCCCGTCGAAAGTCCGGTCGAGCCGACAAGGCCGAGGACTTGCCCCTTCGTGACGGTGTCCCCCACCGCCACAAGCCGCTCTTCCATATGCCCGTAGAGAGAAAACACCCCGGACCCGTGGTCAACCATCACGATGTTGCCCCGCCAGTAGTACAGCCCGCTCAGCACCACCGTGCCGTGATTTGTGGCCAGGATCGGTGTCCCGAAGTTCGCGCCGAAATCGGTACCGCCGTGGTGGCCCTGCACAGGCCCCCCGTTGAACGACCGTTGCTCGCCGAAGTACCCCGTAATCCGGACCGTCTCAAGGGGCGATGTCCAGCCCGGCGCCCACTTTCGCGGCGTCAGGCCGGCGTAGATGACCGGGAGGAGGCTCGTCTCGTCTGGCGGAGGAGGAGGCGGGGGCGGTGCGTCGGGATCCGGTGGGGGTGGCGGCGGAATCGTGATGTAGTCCACCGTCCAGTCCGTCGCCCGTACGGTGATCGGCAGCTCGAGCGATTGCGTGCCCAGGTCGTCCCGCACCGAGATCGAAAGCGTCGCCGGACCGGGAGGATCTTGCGTGCCGAAGCCGACGAAGCCGCTCAGGGAGTCGCCAGCCTGGTCCAACGGGTAGTTCCGCCCGAAAACGCTGACCCCGCCCGTGCTCCCCGCGGCGAGCAGCCCATGGGTCGCCGTCACCAGCAGCGCCCCGCCCTGGAACACCGAGGCGGCCGAGAGCGAAGCGCCCAGGTGCTGGCCGTCAGCCGCCAGGCCCGGGATAGCCAGGCGCGTCATCGGCCCCTGCGCCGGCGCCTGGTGGGGAGGCCGCGGCGCTCGCCCGCCATACGCCCGGCCGGCGAACGGCGTCAGGAGCAGCGGCGCGCCCAGGAGGAGGCTCCGGCGTCTCATCCGCTCACCCTACCGCGCCGGGGAGGGCGGGCCAACCCCGGCTTTACCGGATGTTGCTCAGTTGCGGCCAGCCATCCGCCCCAGTTCGCGCCTGGCGGCGTCGCGCTGCGAGTCGATCAGGGCCAGTACGCTCCCGGGGTCGGGGATGCCCGAGAGCACGAAGTTCGGCCGTTCCCCCGCCGTCTGCAGATGCAGGTCGCCGAAGCGGAACACCGTCGCGAACAGCCCCTCGCGCTTCACCGCGATGTCCTCGACATCGACAAGGTCGGCCGAGGCCATGCCGTGATGGAACCAGTGGCGCTTGATCGAGTCGATCACCCGCTGGTTCGTCACCACCCAGATGTCGTGGTTGTAGCGGTACCAGGTGAAATAGCCCTTCACCGCCCAGAAGACGAGCCACACCGCCGTGATCAGCCAGGCGATCTTCCCCGCGCCGCTGCCCAGGCCCGCCGTGTAGGAGACGATCGTTAGCAGGGCCACCACCGGCACGATCGCGAGCAGCACGACCTTCGTCATCTGCGAGGCGAGGAAGGCCCAGTGACGGCGGCAAAACAGGAGGACCGTCTCGGTCGGTTGAAGGTCGAACGGGAGCTTTCGCGCTTCTTCCATCGTTTCGTGCTTCGCTTAGCCCGTAACCGCGCCTTCGGCCGCGCTCGAAACGAGGCGCGCGTACTTGGCGAACACCCCCTTCGTGTAGCGCGGCGGAAGCGGCTTCCACCCTTCCCTCCGGCGCGCAAGCTCGGCATCATCCACATGGAGCGTGAGCGCACGCGCGTCGATATCCACCGTGATCTGGTCCCCGTCGCGAACGAGCCCGATCGGGCCGCCCACGGCCGCTTCCGGCGCCACGTGCCCGACCATCAGGCCGCGGGTCGCCCCGCTGAACCGGCCATCCGTCAGCAACGCGACCGAGTCGCCGAGACCCGCGCCGACGACTGAGGCCGTCACGAGGAGCATCTCCCGCATCCCCGGGCCGCCCTTCGGTCCTTCGTTGCGGATGACCAGCACCTGGCCCGGCTGAATCTCGCGGCCAAGCACCGCCTTCATCGCGTCCTCTTCGCATTCAAACACGCGCGCAGGACCCGAATGGAGCGGCCGCTCGTGCCCGGCGACCTTCACCACGGACCCCTCGGGGGCGAGGTTGCCCTTCAGAATCACGAGGCCGCCCGTCGCCTTCAACGGCGTCTCGACCGGCACGATGACGTCCTGGCCGGGCGTTTCGACGGCGTTGGCGGTCTCCTCGGCGATCGTCCTGCCGGTCACGGTCATCATCCCGCCGTGCATCTTCCCGGCGTCGATCAGCCGTTTCGCCAGCAGGGGCGTGCCGCCGGCGCGGTCCATATCGAGCGCCGCGTACCGTCCGCCGGGGAGCATGTCGCCGATCAACGGCGTGCGCTCGCTGATCGCGTCGAAGTCATCGATATCGAGGGCGACGCCCGCCTCGCGCGCCAGCGCCAGCAGGTGCAGCACGATGTTCGTCGAGCCCCCCGTCGAAGCAGCGCAGATGATCCCGTTCTCAAACGACTCCCGAGTGAGGATGTCCAGCGGCCGCTGACCACGCCGAAGTACGTCCATCACCAGTTCGCCGCTCTGCCGGGCGACTTCGTGCTTGCGCGGGTCCGTCGCCCCAACCGTTGCGCTGCCCATCGGCGAAAGGCCCATGAACTCCATCGCCGTGGCCATCGTGTTCGCCGTGAACTGGCCCCCGCAGGCGCCCGCGCCCGGGCAGGCGGCGTGTTCGATCTCGTCCAGCCCGGCGTCGTCCAGCTTGCCCGCCGAATGCTGCCCGACCGCTTCGTAGACGGCCTGGATTGTCACGTCTTTCCCCCGGAAGCGGCCCGGCGCGC
>CAZQCR010000305.1:0-3721 GCA_964591745.1 uncultured Anaerolineaceae bacterium | reverse complement strand
CGAGGTTGACCTGGGGGAAGGAGAAGAGGGCATCGGGGGGCGGTAGGCCCGCTGTGACGGTGGTGCCGCCGCGCCGGGTGACGCGGTAGGCGGTATCGAGCGCGCGCACGGACCCGGCGAGTTCGAAGGCGAAGTCGACGCCGCCATTGGTGGCGGAACGGGCCTTTTCGACACAGCCGTCCTCGGTGGCGTTGAAGGTATGGGTGGCGCCGAGTTCGCGGGCGAACTCCAGCCGCTCCTGGGAGAGGTCAATGGCAACGACGGTGGCGGCGCCGGCGGCGATTGCACCGAGTAACGAGGCCAACCCGACGCCTCCGAGCCCGACGACGGCGACGGAAGCGCCAGCGGTGACCCTGGCACTGTTGACGACGGCGCCGACGCCGGTGAGGACGGCGCAGCCGAAGAGGGCTGCCTGATTGAGGGGGAGGGCCGGATCCACTTTGACGAGGGAGCGGCGCGAGACGGTCACGCGATCGGAGAAGGCAGAGACGCCGAGATGGTGGTTGAGCGGCACGCCGGCGCGGGTGATCCGGCGAGCGCCGGAAAGGAGCGTGCCGGCGCCGTTGGCGGCGGCACCGGGCTCGCAGAGAGCAGGGCGGCCTTCGGCGCAGGGGAGGCACTGCCCGCAACTGGGCACGAAGACCATGACGACGTGGTCACCGGGGGCGAGGTCGGTCACTCCCTGGCCGAGCTGTTCGACAACGCCGGCGGCTTCGTGGCCGAGCGCCATGGGTGTTGGGCGAGGACGATCGCCGTTGATGACGGAGAGGTCTGAGTGGCAGAGGCCAGCGGCGGCGACGCGGACGAGTACCTCGCCGTAACCGGGGCCTTCGAGTTCGATCTCGCTGATCGAAAGAGGCCGCGAGATGGCGTAGGGGTAGGGTGCTCCCATGGTCTCGAGAATTGCGCTTCGTGCCTTCACCGATTCACCTCGTGTGTGGGGATGTGAGTTCCTGGAGACGCCGCGTGAGCTTCATGTTCTCGGAGTAGTCGACGGGGCAATCGATGACGGTGACGGTATTGTTGTTGAGCGCTTCGCGGAGGATGGGAAGGAGGTCGGCGGCGCTGGTGACGCGGTAACCGGTGGCGCCGAAGCTTTCGGCGTACTTCACGAAGTCGGGATTCTGGAATGCGATGTTGCTGGGGCGGCCGAAGGAGCGCATCTGATGCCAGGTGATGAGGCCATATTCGGCGTCGTTCCAGATGAGGATGACGAACGGAGTCTTCATGCGGAGAGCGGTCTCGATCTCCTGGGAGTTCATGAGGAAGCCGGCATCACCGGTGAGGGCGACGATCTTCCGGCCCGGTAACGCGAGCTTGGCACCGATGGCGCCGGGCACGGCGATGCCCATAGAGGCGAAGCCGTTGGAGATGATGCAGGTGTTTGGCTCTTCCGCCTGGTAGAAGAGCGCGGTCCACATCTTGTGAGCGCCGACATCGGAGATGACGATATCGGAGGGAGCGAGGGCCTGGCGAAGGTCCCAGAGGATTTTCTGAGGCTTCAGGGGGAAGCCGTCGTCGTCGGCAAATGAGCGGCGTTCGGCGAGCATGGAATCGCGGATCTCGGCGAAGGGGCGGGCGGTGCGCGGTGGAAGCCACCTGGCCATCTGGCGGAGAGCTTCGCCGATATCGCCAAGGACGCCACAGGCAACCTGGTAGCAGGCATCGACTTCGGCGGGGAGCGCGCTGATGTGGATGATCGTCTTATCGCCCGCGGGGTTCCACTGCTCGGGGTGGTACTCGACCATGTCGTAGCCGACGCAGATGACGACATCGGCGTGTTCGAAGGCGTACCAGGCGAGGTCACGCGCCTTTAGGCCGATAGTCCCAAGGCTGAGATCGTGGGAGCCGGCGATGACGCCTTTGGCCATGAAGGTGGTGGCGACGGCGATACCCGTAGCTTCGGCGAACGACTGGAGCGCTTCGTGCGCCCGCTGGCGAATGACTCCGTTACCGGCAAGGATGAGCGGGCAGCGGGCGGCGGCGATGAGCTGCACCGCCTGGGCGACCTTGGTCTCGGAGGGTGAGGGGGTGAACGGGGTCTGTACGGGAATCGGCGCCTGATCGGTGAGGTGCTCGGCGACGTTCTCGGGGAACTCGATGAAGCAGGCGCCCGGGTTCTCGGTCTCGGCGACCTTGAACGCCTTCCGCACCACCTCGGGGACGGTATCGGCTGCGCGGACCTGGGCGGCGTACTTGGTAATGGGGCGGAAGAGCTGGACCAGGTCGAGGAGCTGGTGGCTCTCTTTATGCATGCGGTTGGTGGAGCCCTGGCCGGCGATGGCGACGAGGGTCGCATGGTCCATGTTGGCGTCGGCCACTCCGGTGATGAGGTTGGTGGCACCCGGCCCGAGCGTAGCGAGGCAGACACCCGCTTCGCCGGTGAGACGGCCGTAGACATCGGCCATGAAGGCCGCGCCCTGCTCGTGACGGGTGGTCACGAAGGTGATGGTGCTATCGAGGAGGGCATCCATGATGTCGAGATTCTCTTCGCCGGGAATGCCGAAGATGTACTGGACACCTTCGTTCTCCAGGCACCTGACGAACAGTTCCGCCGCCTTCATGGCGAGCCTCCTTCGTGCGCCGCGGGGTGTGTGGGTGCCACTCTAACGGATCGGTGTTTCGAAAAGGCTTCCGGGAATACGGCGCGCTACTTCGCGCGTTCCGGGAGGGCGCGGAGCATGTCCTGGGTGTGGGCGGGGTCGTGGGTGGCCCAGAGTTCGAGGTAACGGAGGAAGGTGATCTCGGGGCCGCGAAACTTGAACTTCGCGTCGAGGACTTCGGGGGAGAAGCGCTCCCAGGTGGCGAGGAGGTTCGCGCGGTGTCCCGCGGCTTCGGTCAGGAGCTCTTCGACACTGCGTGTGCGCCGGGCGACGACTTCCTTCTCGTTCCAGGTGTCGATGTTGAAGGGGCCGCCGTCTTCGGCGAGCGGGGCCCAGACGTTGCCGTTGGCGAGGTGGCTGAACCAATCGCCGACCCAGATATCGATGGTGGCGAGGTGGGTGATGTAGTCCTTCACGGCCCAGGTGGCCTCGGGGACATCGCGTGCCAGTTCCTCGGCGGTGAGGGAGCGGCAGAAGGCTTCGAAAGTGACGCGGTTGGCGTTGGTTTCGGCAAGGACGGGTTCGAGACGTGGGTCCATGAGGGGCGTGTGCTCCGTGGAAGGTCTCGCCAGTCTACTCCAGGCGGTAGCGAACCTCGTGGACGGGGTACCCAGCTTCCTCGTCTGTCCTTTCGACGCCATCCCAGGCCCAGCCAGCGGCTTCGTAGAAGCTGCGGGCGCGGACGTTGGTTTCGAGCACCCAGAGGACGAGCGGCGCGAATCCGCGGTCGAGGAGGTCATCGACGGCGTGGGCGAAGAGTAGGCGCCCGGCGCCCGCGTCCCAGAAGTCGGGATGGAGGTAGATGGTCCAGACCTCGCCCGGTTTTCCGGGGAGATCGGCGTGGCGGGCGGGGCCGGTATCGGCGTACCCGGCGAGGCGCTCATCCGAAACGAGTACCCAGTGGCGAACGTCCGGCGCCGGGGCGGCCATCCGTTCGGCGCGAGCGGTGGCGCGGTCGTTCACGCTCAGACCATCGAGTACTTCATCGGGGAAGTGCCCACGGTAAGCGGCCCGCCAGGAGGCGACGTTGACGGCGGCCACGGGCGGAACGTCGTCGCGCGTCATTGGGCGAATCGTGAAGGCCATCTGCGCTGCTCCTACCCCGTCCGGGCGGCGAG
>CAZQCR010000304.1:0-3736 GCA_964591745.1 uncultured Anaerolineaceae bacterium | reverse complement strand
TACCGCGAACGAGAGCGGTGGCGACGGCGACATCCCCCATCCCGCCATCGGCGGCGCCCGCCGGATGCAGGTCGCCACACCGGCGGCCCAGCACGCTGTCATGATCGAAGCCGTCGAAAATCACATGCCAGAAGTGATCGTGATCGACGAGATCGGCACCGAGCTGGAGGCGGCGGCG
This sequence comes from uncultured Anaerolineaceae bacterium, assembly GCA_964591745.1. Lineage (GTDB taxonomy): Bacteria > Chloroflexota > Dehalococcoidia > Tepidiformales > Tepidiformaceae > JANMTH01. The sequence goes on along the minus strand of CAZQCR010000304.1, from coordinate 3,558 downwards.
GCGCGAACCATCGCCGAACGCGGCGTCCAGCTCGTCGGCACCGCCCACGGCAACACGCTCGAAAACCTCATGCTCAACCCCACCCTCGCCGACCTTATCGGCGGGATCCAGTCGGTCACGCTCGGCGACGACGAAGCCCGCCGCCGCGGCACGCAGAAGTCGATCCTCGAACGCAAGGCGCCACCGACCTTCGACGTCGTCGTCGAGATCCAGAGCTGGCAGCGCGTGGCCCTCCACGCCGCCGTCGCCGATACGGTCGATGCCTTGCTTCGCGGCTGGCAGGCGCCGCCCGAAGTCCGGCAGCTCGGCCCCGGCGGCCGCATCGAGATCGTCGACCACGTGCCCGGCGAAGACGAAGAGCGACCCTCGGTCGCGCGGCCTGCCGCCATGGGCGCGGGCTGGGAGATAGGGCTCGCCCGTCACCAGCGAGGCGGTGGCCACGTGCGCGAGGAACGTCCGCTCGAACAGCCGCGAGAGCGTCTCCCGCAACGCGAACCTTCGGCCACGGGAAAGGCGGTCCACGTCTTCCCTTTTGGCCTCTCCAGGGCGCGACTGGAGCAAGCAATTCGCGCGGTCGGCGTCCCGGCCGAGGTCGTCGATGACCTGGCCGCCGCCGACGCCGTAATGACGCTACGGTCCCACTTCCGCAGTAAGCCGGCCATCCTCCGCGAGGCGGAAGAGCGCTCGATCCCCGTCTACGTCATCAAGACGAACACCGGATTCCAGATGGAACAGGCGTTGCTCCAGTTCCGGGGCGGCGAAGGAAGCGTGCGCAAGGACCCGATCGCGGAGGTCTGGCGCGAAACCGAGGAGGCGATCGCCTCCGTCATCGAAGCCGGCCGGCCAATCGAACTACCCCCCGCCAACAGCTATGTACGACGCCTGCAGCACGAAATGGCCACCCGCTACAACCTGGATTCCAAGAGCTCCGGCAAGGAACCCTTGCGCCGAGTCCGGATTCTCCCCGTAGCGGGCGGCGCGTTCGAGCGGTAGCCGGCCATTTGCGGTTGCCGGGGCGCGAGCGCCACTCCGGGCCGCGCTAGCCATCCACGTCGTAAGATGGCCGTGTGTCGAGCGAACCCCCATCTCCAGGGCGTCTACGCCTCCAACAGGATGCATTTGCGGACCCCGAAAGGTTCTTCCATCTCACGCTGAGCGCGTCTCGCGGTGCGACGCCATTGCACGGCGCCGTTGCCGAACTCGCATGGGACGCGCTGCTCGCCGAGCAGGAAGGGACCGCCATCGGCCTCCTCGCCGCCTGCCTGCTCCCGGATCGCCTGGAGATCGTCGCCCGGCCCATTCGCGTTTCCGTTATCGAATGGGTCAACGCATTCAAGTCCGCCTCGACTCAGGCGGCAGTGGGAGCCGGCGGACCCCCATTCCTGTGGCAACCCGGGCTCTACGACCAGAGAGTCTTCGATGAAGCCGAGTACGAAGCCATCATCAATGCGATGACCAGCGCGGCCGCGCTCGCCGGCCAGGCGGAACGCCGGGAAGCCTGGCCGTGGCTGTTCGTCGCGCTTCGCCAGGACGCGGGCCACGAGCAAGGCCCGTAGGCGAACGACTATCCGGGCCGTTTGAGCCGTACACTGTCGCCGTGACCGGTAAGTTCATCGTTTTAGAAGGGGGCGAGGGGGCGGGAAAATCGACGCTCGTTCGCGCCCTGGCGGAGCGCCTCACCGCCGCCAGCCGCGAAGTAGTCACCGCGCGGGAACCGGGCGGCACGCCGGCCGGTGAACTCGTGCGGACCCTCCTCCATGAGCGCTTGACGCCCTGGGCCGAGACCTTCGCCTTCCTCGTGGCGCGCTCACAAATCGTGGCCGAAGTGATCCGGCCGGCCGTAGAACGCGGAGCCGTCGTTATCTGCGACCGCTTTGAAGCGAGCACCTTCGCCTACCAGGGGTACGCGCGCGGGCTGAACCTCGAAGCCCTCCAGGCGGCGAACCGGCTCGCCACCGGAGGCCTTCAGCCGGATATCACGCTCTACCTGGATATCGACCCGGCGATCGGCCTCCGGCGCAAGCACGGCGAGACGGAGGCGATCCGCACGGGTCTCGAAGACGTCGCCTTCCACCGCAAGGTACGGGCCGGCTACCAGAAGCTGGGCATGGCCGCCGCACCGGGCACCTGGATTACGCTCGACGCCACCCGCGAACCCGGGGAGATAGCCCGCTGGGCCTGGGACGCCGTAAGCGCGCTCATCGAGCCCCGTTGACCGCGATTCAAGCATCCACCGGGGGACCGGCCGCGATCAGGAGCTTGGCCAGCGCCTGGCGCTCGTAGGCGGGCGCTTCCAGGGGCAAGTTGCGGCTGTAGCGGAAGCCAGCTTTGAGCATGTCCAATCCGTAGCGCCCAAGGAACCGTGGCACGCCCATCTCCCGGTACTGACCCACGTGGACGAGTTCGTGGGCGAGCAGGGCCAGGTCGTCCCGCTTCGCCTCGTTGCCGAACCAGATGTTTCCACCGAGGGTGATCGCGCTCTTCTTGACCAGGCGGAGATACCAGGTGAGTGGCCCGCCGACGTGGAGCCGGACGTCGCCAAGGGCCACGCCGTCATCGAGGAGCGCGTTGCCCTGGAGCCACTGCTCTGTCGTGGAAGCGACGCTGGTGGCGGTCATGCCGCTGAACCACCGGTGCCAGCGGCATGTTCGCGGAGGACCGTCGCCGGCGCGCTCCGCTCCCACCCCTCCCAGAGCAACGCTTCAAGGACGGGAGCGGCGATGACATCCAGCCGGACGAGGACGTAGGGCCCGTTCTCGTAGTGCGGCGTGAGAAAGAAGACCTCCGGGTCGGTCGCGATGAGCGCGTCCCGGAAGAACAGACCGGCCTTGAAGACGGCGGCTCCGTCTTCGGCGCGGACGCGCGTGAAGAACCTCCCCCCGAGCTTGAACGAAGGCTCGCCATAGCTCAGCCCCCGCTCCACGCCCGGCAGAGCGAGCACGATCTCGGCGAATTCGTCCGCGTTCATAAGCTCAGGCCCTCCCCCGCGGCAGCCCAAGGATCGCCGCCGCTTCGTCCGGCGTCGCGACGCGGCGCCCGACCGCCTCGGCGGCCTTCACAACTTCGCGGACGAGGTCCACGTTCGTTGGCGTGCCCGGGCCAGCGTAGTCTTCGAGCCCGACCCGGACGTGCCCACCGCGTTCAATCGCGTGCCGCGCCATGCCGCTCCCAACGCAATCGCCGCCAAGCACAGCCGCCAACCAGGGCAGGCCGCTCCCCTCGATCATCTCAAGGTAAGCGGTCAGCGCCGCATCCGTTGGCGGAAGGCCGAAGTTCGCGTGCTCACCTCCGAAATAGAACTTGATCAGCGCCCCTGCCGGCAACCTCCCGGCCTTCGCGTAGCGCATCGCGGCGCGGACGAAGCCAGGCTCGAAGTTGGACACGCTGGGGCCCAGCCGGAGGCGCTCACAGGTCTCCACCATATAGCGGATGTCGCGGAAGGTGTTGATGTAGGTGGCGTCGATCGCCTGCGGGAGGCCCTCGGCGTCACTCCCGCCGATGTTCACGCAGCCGGGGTCGATGAGGCCGACGCGGAGCACACCGGCCTCGCAGAGCGCG
>CAZQCR010000303.1:0-3737 GCA_964591745.1 uncultured Anaerolineaceae bacterium | reverse complement strand
GGCCGCATCGGTGTGGAAATCCATATGGGGCGGGCGGGGGGTGGCCCGGGGGAAGCGCACCTTGTCGAAGAGGACCACGAACGGGTCGGTGGCGATCTCCGTTCCGGCACGTGTGAGCTTCTGGGCGGCGACGTGGATACGTGCTGACTTCGCCAGGCCGGGAGCAGGCATGGAGAGTGTGGAGCGGGACCAGGCGGCGGTACCGGAATCGCCTCCGACATCCGTCTGAAGGAACGACGCGCAATCATCCTCGGCGAACCAATCGATGAAGAGTTGGGCGCTGCCCCGACGGGGCTGAGCCGCGGGAACTTTGATGGAGGCTCCAAGCGCGTAGGCCTCACCGCCCTCAACGCCGTTGACGCACTGCCCGAACGAGGCCTCGCGGTCGGGGCCAAACTCGCCCGGGAACGTGTTCGTTATAAGCGCGGATCCGGAGCCGGGAAGGCCATCGCTGTCGTCGCCTGCCCAGGTCAGGGTGCCGCTGCCGACGTTGTAGATGGGTAGCCAGCCGGCGACATCGGACGTGAAATCTGGATTCTGCAGAACGCCGAGTGCGCCGCCGGGCGACGAGGCGGCCGCGGCAACCAACCCGCACAGGACAACGATGGACCCCGCGATTCGCCTTCGCATCGATATGCCTCCAGACCCGGCAGCCGGGCCGGGGCGAAGTCTATGGGGCGCAGCGCTTCAATCACACTTGAGCCACCATCGCCTGAGGGCCGGCAACAGGTCTGTAACAACACAGCCGCGAGGTAGAAACATGCCTGGCGCATAGTTGGGAGATGAACGACGGGATTCGGACTCGCCTTCTTCTCGCCGCCAGTGGGCCCCGTGACCGGGCGCGGGAGTGCCTACGCTCACGTCGCGAGGGGCTCGGAGAGCAGGCGATTCCCTACATCCCTGGCCGTAGACACGCCCAGAAGGGATCTTTTTTCGTACTTACTATGGGTTTCACCTATCGAATGGTACGGTTACTGTCGATACAACAAACAGACAAGCCAGTGATTCAGTCGCTGGCGATGGCGCGGAGGCGGCCATGAGTCAGCAGACAGCGTCGGTGTTGTTCAGCGTGGAGGAGCTCTGGCTGCTCCAGGCGACGATCCGCCACGAGATGGCGCAGCAGGAGCAGTGGAAGGCGCCGCCGGTGAGCGCTTCGCTGAACGAGCAGGTGGCGGAAGCGCTGGTGCGCTGTGAGGAAACGGGCCTGGCGGAGGCAGCCATCCTCCTGACGCGGCCCGACTGCCTGGCAATCGACTACAACGTCTCACAGGCCGCCAAGTCGGCGGCTGGCGTGCCAATCGGCAAGGCGGTGCTGATGAAGTCGTACCGCGCTCGCCGCGAGATCGACGAAGGCGCGCGGCCAAGCGTGCCGGAACCGGAACAGCTGGATGCCGATGCCCTCGCCACTCAGCTCCAACGCTGGAAGTCCCGCCGTGACCGGCGGAAGAGGAGTGCCTGAGATGCCTGCCCCAACAACCACACCCGTAGTAACGCCAACAACCTCTCCGGATAGTGCGCCCTGGCCCGAGCGCTTCACTGACCCGGCGCGGATCTGCCCGCAGCAGCGGCGCGAGGGCGGTTCGCCGGATGTCGAGCCCTGATCATGACGTGGCCGCAGGGGAACCACAGCGATGACGCCGCCCTGGACCTGGGCGACCGGCCAATCGGCCGATACGACCCGGCAATCGACGATGTGAGCCCGGGCCGCCGACTGCGCGTGTTCGCGGGATTGGTCTTCCGGGGCGACCAGGCGATTGTTGTGGCCTCGCGTGCACAGGCACTCCCGCCGCTTGTGGTGGAGGCCGAAGGGACGACCTACAGCAAGCTGCTGCAGCGCGTGGAGAGTGGGGACCTTTCGGAGCGGAGGGCCTGCTTCGAGGAGATCCCGCTCCGTGTGGGGGCGGTTGGCCCGCTGCTGACGGAGGTCCCCGCGGACGGGATACCGAACCATCGTGACCCGGATCTTCACCCGGCCCTGCAGGACCTTGGCAACGAGATCAATGAGGACATCCGGGAGGCGCTGGACACGCTGGACAACTCGAGGGCGTACTACCCGGGTGTCGATGCGGGGATCGAGCCGGTCACGGACGAACATGTCCGGCTGGTGATCTGGGCGCTGCAACGAGAACTCAACCGGGAACTGCGCCGGGGTGACGGCTACCTGGCGGCGATGCCACCGCTACCGGCGGCCCCGCTTGCCGCCCTGCCGTGGGATACGCAACGGGCGCTGGCAGAACGCCGGCGGCTTCGGTACAAGGAATGGGGTATCGGACGGAGGGAGTGGGAGCAGGGCCACTGGGACCTGTGGGCCGTGCCCGAGGACGCGGACTACGTGCCGCGACGGGCGGCGCGGCTGATGGCTATTTCCGGTGAACGGAAGCTGGCCAGCTGACCCTCACCCCGACCCTCTCCCGCTGCGGCGGGCGAGGGAGGCATAGGGCGTGGCACGGTGTTCGCTCAGGGAGCGGGGGTGAAGCCGGCGGCGAGGGCGGCGGCTTCGAAGACGGCCGTCGCGCGGTCGTGCGTGCCCATGCGGTTGGTGACGTAGCCGAAGCCGAAGCGGGCCTCGCGGTTGCCCCAGCCGAAGGAGCCGCCGACGCCTCCCATACCGAAGCCATCGGAATCGACCTGGAAGCCGAGGCTCCATTGCCTCTGGCAGTTGAAGAGGAGGTCTTCGCCTTCGGCCTGGGCGGTTGAGGCCATTTCGAGCATGGGTTGAGTGAGCAGCGGACCGGGGACGCCGGGCACGTCTGAAACGAGGGCGGCGTAGAAGCGGGCGACGCCCCGGGCGGAGGCGTGGCCGTTCACCGCGGGGATTTCGGCGGTTCGCCAGGCCGGGGAGTTCACGATCTCGCCGTGGAGGGCGGCGGGCGGATTATCGAGCGCGGCGGCGTAAAGGGAGCCGGGTGTACAGCCCAGGGCTTCCCGCCAGGCGGCGTTCGCCCCGAGCACGGTCGCGCAGCGGTCGAGCGCGGCGGCTGGCACGCCGATCTCCATGGCGATGGCGAAGGGGCGGGCGACCTCTTCCCGGAAGAGTTGTCCGACGCTTCGCCCGTCGACGCGGCGGGCGACTTCTCCGACGAGGTGGCCGTAGAAGTAGGCGTGTTCGTCCATCCTCGTGCCGGGCTCGAACCAGGGCTCTTCGGCGGCGAGGGCGGAGCAGATTCGATCCCAGTCGAAGATCGCCTCGGATGGCAGCGGCTGGTGGAGCCCGACGAGTCCGGCCTGGTGGGCAAGGAGCCATCGCACGGGGATGGCTCCCTTGCCGGCAGCCGCGAACTCGGGCCAGTAGCGGGCGACGGGGGCATCGAGGTCTACCGCGCCACGCTCGGCGAGGAGGAGGAGGGGGAGGGCGGCGAACGGCTTGGTGACGGAGTAGACGTTGACGAGGGTGTCGGCCAGCCACAGCCGCGCAGCGGCTTCGTCGGCGAGGCCGCCCCAGAGGTCGACGACGGGCTGGCCATCGACGTAGACGCAGACGGATGCGCCGGTCTCGCCGAGGTCGGCGAAGCAGCGTTCGAAGGCGGTGCGGGCGGCGGCGTAGGCGGGGGCGACGGTGCCGTGGACGGTTGTGGGCATGGTGGGAATTGTAGGGAGGGGCGGGAGGAAGTGGGTGAAAGGGGACATGCAATCAGGACGCAGCGGGCAGGCCCGGTGACCGGTCTCCCGTGGGCGTTCTGCGCTAAGATTCGGAGCAGTGCTGTGGAGGGGACGCCAGTGGAGCGTGATGCGTTCGC
>CAZQCR010000302.1:0-3740 GCA_964591745.1 uncultured Anaerolineaceae bacterium | reverse complement strand
GTCTGCCATACCGATCACTCTCTCAGCAATTCAGATACCATCTTCTGGGGCGCGGCCGCTAAGGGAACCGGTTGAACCAGAGCACCGAGACCGCCCCGCCCACCAGCATCAGCACCGCCGCCGCACCCGCGAACCCGTAACCGACGTCAGTCTTCTTCTTGTCGAACCCGATCTTCGATCCCAGGTCCTCGTACACCTGCTTCAGGTCGCTCGCGCTCGGTGCGGCGAAGAACGTCGCATCCGTGATCGTGGCGATCTCCCTCAGCGTCTCTTCGTCCGGTGGCACCTGGATCCGCCGCGTCCGGCCGAAGTTGTCGGTGATGTCCACCACTCCCTCAGCCGTCCCCAGGGCCACCGTAAAGATCGGGATCCCCTGCGCCAACGCTTCGTTTGCCGCGTCGATCGGGTCGGCCTGTCCCGCCGAATTCGCACCATCCGAAAGCAGCACGATCACCACCGGCCGCTCATCGCCCGTCAACGTGACCGGCGTTGGCGTCGGTACCGCCGTCGGGCTCGCGCCGGGTGCCCTCTCGGGAGCCGGCCCCGCTGGCCGGGCCATCGCCACCGCCTGCATCAGGGCGTCCCCCATCGCCGTCCCACCCCCCGAGACCAGCGAGTCGAGGCCCTGCTTCACCTCGTCCTTGTTCGTCGTCGGGGGCACGATCGTCCTCACGTTCGAAGAAAAGGCGATCAGCGCGACCTGGAAGCGTGCCGGCAGGCCATCCACCAGCGCCCGGGCCGATTCGCGAGCCGCGATCAACCGGCTCGGCTCGACGTCCGTCGCGTTCATCGAACCGGAGACATCGGTCACCAGGATCACCGTTGCCTCCTCCTTCGGCACGTTCTGCGTCCCCTGCGGCCGCGCCAGCGCCATTACCAGCGCTCCAAGCGCCAGCAGGTAGAGGGCCGGCGCCACATGCCGCCGCCACGCCGGCTCCCGCTCCACCACGTTCGCCAGCAAGTCCAGGTTCGTAAACCGCACCGCGAACTTCGAACGCCGCCGCTGCACCAGCGCGTACAGCACAGCCGCAGCCGGCAGGATAAGGAGCGCCAGCAGCCAGAGGGGCCATGCGAAGCTCATCGGTGATTTCCCTTTCGTGATACGGCCGCGACGAACGTCGTCAGCCAGTCCCCGGAGGTCGAAAGCACCGTGTGCCTCGCCCCCGCATGAGCGAGCATCGTCGCCAGCTCGGCCCGTTCCGCCTCCGCCGCCGCCGCGAATCGTTCCCGCAGCCGCCGCTTCGAAGTGTCCACCCGCAGCTGGCGCCCCGTCTCCGGGTCCACCAGCCAGAGCTCTCCTACATCAGGCAGCGCCTGCTCTCGCGGATCCCGGATCTCCACGGCCAGCACCTCATGCCGCGCCGCGAGTTCCAGCAGCGGCGTCTGCCAATCGCGCGGCCCTCGGAAATCCGAGACCACCACCACCAGCCGCGACCAGCGGGCAAAACGTCCCACCCTCCGCATCGCCTCGGCGAGCGTCGATCCTCGCGCCTCCTCCTCCCGTTGCGGCCGGTGCAGGCTGGTCAGCAGGTTCATCATCCCCGGACGTCCCTGCGCCGGCGGAATCGTCCGTGGTTCGCCGTTCCCGAAGGTCACCACGCCAAGCTGGTTCCCTCGCCGCGTCGCAACATGCCCGACTGCCATCGCGACCCCCTCGGCGACGTCCGCCTTTCGCCGGTCCGCCGTCCCAAAGTTCATCGACGGCGACGCGTCCAGCACCAGCCACGTCGTCAGCACCCGCTCCGCCACCTGCACCCGAACATGCGGCTCGTTCGTTCGCGCCGTCACGTTCCACTCGATCTGGCGGACATCGTCGCCCGGCACATACGGCCGGATCTGCGCCAGCTCCACCCCCTGCCCCAGCGCCGCCGACCGGTAGTCTCCCTGCAGCAGTCCCATCACTCGCCGCCCGATCGTGATGTCGAGCGCTCGCAGCACGCCGTCAGGCATCGGTCCCGGTCCCGGCCGGTCCTTCGTCCGGACGATGTGGAGTGGCGCGGCCGTGCTCACGCCGTCGCCTCGCCCCGGAATTCAACACGCGGCAGCTGCGTCGCCGAGATCACCGTGTCCAGCACGGTATCCGAAGTAACGCCCTCGGCCAGCGCCTGGTACGTCAGCACAATCCGGTGCCGGAGAACATCCTTCGCAAGTTCGTACACATCCTGGGCCGTCACGTAACGCCGCCCCCGCACCAACGCCAGCGCCCTCGCCGCATGAATCAGGCTGATCGGCCCGCGCGGGCTCGCACCGTAGGCGATGTACGCCGAAAGGTTCTGCAGCCCGAACTTCTGCGGCGTCCGTGTCGCGTTCGCCAGCCGGATAGCGTATTCCGTCACCGCGCCGTCCACGTACACCTGTCGCGTAAGCGCCTGGAGCTGCTGCAGCCGTTCCAGCGGCAGCACCTGGGCCACCTCCGCCGGCGCCACCAGTGAACGCTGCACCACCGTCATTTCTTCGTGCATCGAAGGGTAATCGACCACCACCTTCATCATGAACCGGTCGACCTGCGCCTCCGGAAGCGGATACGTCCCCTCCGATTCGATCGGGTTCTGTGTTGCCATCACCAGGAACGGCGCCGGCACCTTGAACGTCTGCTTGCCGATCGTCACCTGCCGCTCCTGCATCACCTCCAGCAGCGCCGATTGCACCTTCGCTGGCGCCCGGTTGATCTCGTCCGCCAGCAGGATGTTGCAGAAGACTGGGCCAAGCTCGGTATCGAAGGCCGAAGTGTCGGGCCGGTAGATCCGTGTGCCCACAAGGTCCGCCGGCACAAGGTCCGGCGTGAACTGGATGCGGTGGAACGTGCCGCCCAGCGCCTCCGCCACCGTCTTCACGGTTAGCGTCTTGGCCAGCCCCGGGACGCCCTCAAGCAGCAGGTGGCCGCCCGAAAGGAGCGCGACTACCACCCGCTCCAGCATCTTGTCCTGCCCAACGATGACCCGCTTCACCTCGTACATCGTCGCTTCGAACGTCCGCCGCGCCTCCTCGAAGCTGGCGTAGACCTCTTCCTCGTGCTGTTCGACCATCTGGCTCCTCCGGAACTCTCGACGTTACTACAGAGCGGAGGGTGCGGCATGCTCGCCCAAGGCAACGTAAATGTCACCGCGCCGCGGGTTACGGGGCGTTACTTTGCCGCTGTGGCGGGTCCCGGCGCGCGCTATACTGCGGCGCATTCCATACCACGAGGTTTCACCGTGCCAGGCTGGGGCGTCACACCCGCTATTCGTGTCGAAAACGTGGCCGAGGCCATCGACTTCTACACCCGCGTCCTCGGCTTCACCATCCGCCGCGGCGGCCCCGCGGAAGACCATTCCGCCGTCACCCGTGGCGACTCGCACCTCATGATCGAACGGCTCGCCGGCTTCTACAGCGAGGCCTACAACGCCGCCATCACTGCTCGCATGGGCCAGCGTTCGCCAACCGCCCTCTACATCGAAGCCGAGGACCTGCCGCAGATGTACGAGACCGCGAAGGCCGCCGGCGCCAACATCATCGACCCCCTGGCGGACCGCGAATGGGGCCAGGCCGAATTCACGGTAGAGGACCCCTCCGGCAACTGGCTCACCTTCTGGTAGGCCTCCGCCACCCCCGCTTGAACACGAAAAAGCCCTGGGCTCCAGCGTTAGCTGGAGCCCAGGGCCATGGTCCGTGACTCCCCTCGCCCAGCGCACTGGGAGAGGGGCAGGGGGTGAGGGCACTACGCCCCCGCGGCGCCTGCGCCACCAACGGCGACAGCCTCC
>CAZQCR010000301.1:1827-3749 GCA_964591745.1 uncultured Anaerolineaceae bacterium | reverse complement strand
AACAGCCCCCGCTTCACGTACGCCACCTGGAAGCGCGCGGCCGTCGATGCCACCGCCATATCGCAGTGCGCCACCATATCCAGCCCGGCGCCGACAGCAACCCCGTTCACGGAGGCGATCACCGGGACATCGATCCGCTTGAGAGCCAGGTACGTCTCCGATTCGTTCCGGAAGAAGAGCCTCGCCCCCTCCAGGTCCGTCGCTGACTCTGCGTTCGGGTAAAGCAGCCCCTCCGGCCGCCCTCCCGTGAAGTCTGCGCCCGCACAGAAGCCCCGCCCCGCCCCCGTAATCACCACGCAACGCACCGATCGGTCCGTCCGAGCTTCCTGGAACACGCGCCGAAGCTCGTCGAAGAGCGTCATGCTCAACGCGTTCAGCTTCTCCGGCCGATGGAGCGTCACCCAGAGGATGCCGCCACATTCGCCCCGGCGTTCGGTCAGGACCGTTTCGTACGTCATCGTCACGTCTCCAGCGCCCGGCCACGGGGACCGCACACCCCCGGCGCCTCTCACGCGCCGTTGAGGATAAGGCCTGCGCAGCCTCCCGCCACCCACGCCGTCACGGTTCCGCGCCCCACACGAGTGCCACACTCGCCCACCGTGTAGAATTGACGGCCCGGCCTACCTTGCCGCCGCATATCCAGCCAGGAGCACACCCTTGGACTTCCGCCTCAGCCCCGAACACGCCGCCTTCCAGCAGGAAGTCCGCGGCTTCATCCAGCGGGAGATGCCAGCCGATTGGGGCAGCGGCACCGAAGACCGCGTCGATGTCGAGAAGCACATCCGCTTCAAGCTCGCCGAAAAGCACTGGCTCGCCCTTCCCTGGCCGAAAGAGTTCGGCGGTACTGGCGCCTCCCCGATGCAGCAGATGGTTTTCAACGAGCTGATGGCCTACCACGCCGTCCCCTCCTTCAGCATGGGCGTCGCATGGGTTGGCCCCGTCATCATGCTCTACGGCACCCCCGAACAGCAGAAGCAGTTCGTCCCCCGCATCGCCGATGGCAGCGACGTCTGGTGCACGCTCTACAGCGAGCCCGGCTCCGGCTCCGACCTCGCAAGCCTCCAGACCCGCGCCGTCCGCGATGGCGACGACTTCATCATCAACGGCCAGAAGATCTGGACCTCCGGCGGTCACCGCTCCGATTGGGGCTGGCTCGCCGTTCGCACCAACCCCGATGTTCCCAAGCACAAGGGCATCTCCATGTTCTGCGTGAAGATGGATACCCCCGGCATCTCCGTTCGCCCCCTCGTCAACATGGCCGGGACGCACGAATTCAACGAGATCTTCTTCGAAGACGTCCGCGTCCCCGCCAGCCAGATCGTTGGCGAAGAGGACCGCGGTTGGTACAGTCTCGCCGTCGGCCTCGATTTCGAACGCTCCTCCATCGGCGCCACCTCCACCGCCCGTCGCAACGTCGAAGAGATCATCCAAATCGCCAAAGAACGCAAGACTGCGACCAAGAAGGGCATCCGCCACCGCCTGATCGACGCCGCCATCTCCGTCCAGGTCATGCGCAACATGGGCTACAAGATCGCCGCCGAACAGGAACGCACCGGCATCGCCCCCACCCGCGAAGCCCAGATGGCCAAGCTCTTCGGCGCCGAACTCAACCAGCGTATCGCCACCATCGGCCTCCAGGTCCTTGGCCTCGAAGGCCAGGCCACGGTCGCCGGTTCAGCCGCCGACCGCATGCACTACGGCTTCCTCCGCTCCGTCGCCAACACCATCGAAGGCGGCACCAGCGAGATCCAGCGCAACGTCATCGCCACCCGCGCCCTCGGCCTCCCCCGCGAATAGACCAGAACCACAAAGGCACGAAGAACACGAAGCCGGTCATCAAGAATCTTGGTGGTCTCTGTGCCTTGGTGGTTTCGCCCCCCTCAGGCCTCAGAACCACCAAGCACACAAGTCTTCGTGTTCTT
>CAZQCR010000301.1:0-1727 GCA_964591745.1 uncultured Anaerolineaceae bacterium | reverse complement strand
GGTTTCGCCCCCCTCAGGCCTCAGAACCACCAAGCACACAAGTCTTCGTGTTCTTTGTGCCTTCGTGGTTTCGCCCTCTCAGGCCTTCGTGGTTAGCTATCCTGTTAGACCTTCGCCGCGAACAGCTGCACCTGGATCGTCACCTCGTCCTCAACCGTCACGAAGCCCGCAACCTCCGGCTTCTTGATCCCGAAGTCGCTGTATTTGAACTTCACCGTCGCGAGCCCGCTCAGGATCCCGTCGACCTCCTTCACCTTCAGCTCCCAGGTCACTTCCTTCTTCACGCCGTGCACTTCGAACATACCCGTCAGCTGCATCGTTGTGTCAGTCGCCGTGAACTTCTCCGGCGCACCCGCGAGCGCCGTCGCCACGAACGTCGCCGTCGGGAACTTCGAAGACTCCAGCGCTTCGTGCATCCGCCTGTCGCGCATGCTCTCGTCCGATTTCAGCGTCGCCACGTTTACCGTGAACGAAGTAGGCCTGGCCGAGTCGAGCCCGCTCGCCGTCAGGTGGAATTCGCCCGTCACGTCCTTCGTCGTCCCCTTCGCCACCGATGTCGTCGGCAGCCTCGAGAGCTTCTCTGGCGCCAGGTACCAGGCGGAAGACTGCCCGGCCACCAGCCGGTAGCTCACCGCGCCGACATTCGACGCTGCGGACGTGGCACTGGCCGCAGTCGCCGTCGCAGTCGTCACCGTGGATGACGCCTGCGCGCTGGCCGCCGCCTTCACCTCATCCGTGACATCGGAAGCGGCCTTCTGCGCCTCGTTGTCCTCCCGGATGAAGAAGTACCAGCCAGCGCCAGCCGCGGCTACCAGCAGAATGACGCCGAAGACGGCGCGCCCCAGGAGTGTACGAATGAGGAACATGGACATCCTTCCGCATGTTGAGCCTGTGAAAGCGACCGGCCCTCGCACCCCCGGCTCCGAGGACACGGCCATCCACAATTCGCTCCTTGAAATATACCGGCGCGCCCGAAAGCCGGGGTAAGCAGCCCCCAGGAACCTGCAGTATCCCGCTCCCGCAACTGCGAACTGATCACCCACGCCCGGTTGTTCGTCTAAACCGTGCTAACGGCAACGGAAACGGGCCGCAAAGCCGAGTTCTGCTAACATCCGTCGCAATCCGCTCAGGAGCTTCACACGTGACTTCGCCAGCCCCCAGGACCTTCGCCGACCCCTTTGAACGCCCCGAAGACGCGGCATCCACGTGGACGCACGACCCCATGCACTTCCCCCACCCCCTCCCTCCACTCAGCCAGGCGATGATGCGGGCCGTCTTCCGGGAAGCGTTCGGGGCGAACTCAACCTTCGTCGATGGCTACTTCTACATCGAAGGACTGGGAGGCCCGCCGCCGCCCACAGAAGAAGTCATCGCCCGCGGCGCCGTCACCATCTGGAACGAAGACTTCGTTCCCCGGATCGAGGCCTTCTGCCGCGGCGTGCGCACGCGGGACTACAGCCGGCTGACGGCGCCCGAACTCGTCGATGTCTTCGCTGACACCCTCCAGAAATCCAGCGAGATCTTCCGCTACACGATGATCGTCGTCTTCCCCTTCATGGGCCCCACCCTCGGCCTCATGGGCTTCAGCGAGGCCGTACTCGGCCCCGACGGCCCCATGCTCGTGGCCAACGTCCTCCAGGCACAGGCCAACGATTCCGCCGCCGCCGGTGAGGGCCTCGGTGACCTCGTCGCCCCGACGCATGGGGACCGACACGATGAACTTGCCA
>CAZQCR010000300.1:0-3756 GCA_964591745.1 uncultured Anaerolineaceae bacterium | reverse complement strand
AGTAGCCCGCAGTCGGTAGCCCGCGCGTCAGCAAGGGCACGGCCCCGGCGTCTCTACCCGCCAGACGCCGCTATCCACCGGCAGACGCTCCCCGCCCGCCGCGAGCACGAAACGCTCAGTCAGCGGCCCGCAGTCAGTAGCCCGCAGTCGGTAGCCCGCGCGTCAGCAAGGGCACGGCCCCGGCGTCTCTCCCCGCCAGACGCCGCTATCCACCGGTATACTGACTCAATGTCGACCGCGAAACTCGAACTCCAGCGCATCATCGAAGACCTCAGCGACACCGAAGCCGAGGACATCCTCGACATGGTCCTCATGCACGTCGAGCCCGAGACAATCACCGACGAAGAGTACGCCGACTCCCTCCGCACTCTCGCCGAAATGAAGGCCGGGGACTTCGTCCGCTGGGAGGATTTCAAGGCGAAGTACGATCTTCCTTGAAGTATCCCCGCAGCGACATCTACGGCGGCGCCTCCGCCTGATGGCCCGCCAGCCCGCAGTCCGGTAGCCCGCGCGTCTGCAAGGGCACCCGTCCCCCGTGAGGACGCCAGGCGCCGTTTCCCACCACCCCTACTCGCACACTCGCCGGTCGCCCCCCCGCCCGCGCTCGGCGTGCTGCGCGCCAGCTCATGGCCATCCTTGTCGTACCCGATAACCACCACGTTCAAATCCAGGACCTCCACGCTCAACAACGCGAAGCGGACGTTCAAGCCGCTTCCCTCTGCTGCGGAGGTAGCCACGGCCATCCGCGTTCCATCCCCCTGGACGACCTCGATCGTTGCGATGCACGGCTGCACCGTCGCCTCGATGCCCAGCACATGCGCCCCTTCTGGCCCGAAGATCGCGCCGCTCGCCATCGAGATCGGCTCGAACCCGGTCGGCCCGCTGGTTCCGCACGCGACCGACGCCCCGGTCCCTCCCTGGTGGGCTACCTGCTCCTGGCACCAGCCTCCAAGCTGATTCGGGTAGATCACCAGGGCCACCGTACCCTCATCTCCGTTCAGCCAGGCAGCGTGTATCTGCGGCCCCGAGGGTTCACGCATAAGGCGCACATTCTCATCTTTGCTGTGTGATCCGAAGTTTCCACGTCCCGGTCTTCGTGGCCAGAGAAGCGGTTCAGCTACCTCACGGTCCAGCGTGATCCGGTACCCCAACCGCCCCGGCTTCCCATCCTCGATCAGCACCTCCACCTCCACGTCCTCGGTACCACTGGACGACCGGACATCCTCCACTCGCCAGAGGAATCGCCACAGCTCCCGCACCACCAGGTCCTCGTCCTCCCAGTAGTGGTCCTTCCCCGCCGGCGCGTACCGTGAGGCGACCTGTGACGGCGCCGGAGCACCAGTCCCCAGGAGGGCGTAGCCCACGAACCCCGCGCCGATAGCGGCCGCCGCCACGCCGCCCGCCAGCCCCGCCTTTAGCGGCGAGATAGCGAACGTGAGCCCTACTGCGCGTGCCAGCCGCGAGAACCGCCCGCGACGCATCGCTTCCCAGCGCTCCGCAAGCTCGTCTCGTGAGTCCACGCCGAACTTCGCCAGCAGGTCGCTCACATGCCACTTCGCCCCCGCCAGCGAGACCCCGAGTAACTCGGCGATCTCGCCGTTCGAATGGCCCTTCACAATCAGGTCCAGGACCTGGCGTTGCCGGTCCGTAAGGATGAGGCTGTCCTGTCGTGGTCTTCCCATGTGGAGCACGATCGCACAGCCCCGAACGATTGTCCCTAGCCTTTACGAAACATAAGACGAATCGGACCAAACTCTCTCCCGGCTTCACCTGCGCCGCAGCCTGAACCGCCCCCCCGCCCGTTCGGCCCACACTCACCGCGTCCGCAGGCTCACCAGCACCACCCTTTGACCGCTCACGCCCTCCTGGTCCCGCATCGTCGCCGCCAACAGCTCCTGCTCCACATCGTCCGCCGCCACCGCCACCCAGGCCGTCCGGCGCTTCTCACCCAACAGATCCCGGATCGCGTGCTCCGTCGCCAGACGCTCCACCAGCGCAACCCGTTCGTTCTCCGTCGCCACCACGAAGAGGTAGGCGACATCCGGGTCCGCCGCGGACCGAAGCACCGCCGGAACGCCTCGTACAACCGGCTGAGCCGCCGCTGGGAGTTCGGGCCGCCCCGCCTCATCGCCGGCGGGCGCGCCGTGGACCGCCAGGTACACCATAAGCGCCAGCGCGAAGCCAAGCGCTACCGCCGTCATCGCCGCCTGGGAGGCAAGAGCGTGACGCTCGCCGCCGTCCCGTTCCTCGATCCTTCGTATCAACATCGCTCTACTCTCTTTCCCAGACCTTACTCCCATTCGGGAAGCATGCTGTATGAAGTACTTCACACAAACCAATGTTTCTTAAGCCGATCCGCAGCGGCCAAACGGCGCCATCACCGTACCCGCCGCACCCAGCGTGACGCTCGTATCGCTGCCTGTAACCACCGAATTGGTACAATCGCCCTAGCGGTTCATCGGACCGCCCGGAGTACCCCCATTGTCCTCGATAGAACCTACGTCGAACGTCCGCCCCGTCGCCATTGAAGGCGAAATGCGCACGAGCTACCTCGACTACGCCATGAGCGTCATCGTCTCCCGCGCCCTCCCCCGCGTCGAAGACGGCCTCAAGCCCGTCCAACGCCGGATCGTCTGGGGCATGTTCGATGGCGGCGCCCGCGCCGGCAGCGCCTACCGCAAGTCCGCCCGCATCGTCGGCGATGTCATGGGCCGCTATCACCCCCACGGCGACCAGCCTGTGTACGACGCCCTCGTCCGCCTCGCCCAGCTTTTCTCTATGCGCTACCCCCTGGTCGATGGCCAGGGCAACTTCGGAAGCGTCGATGGCGACCCACCGGCCGCCCAGCGTTACACCGAAGCGCGAATGACGACGATCGCCGAAGAGCTCGTCGCCGATATCGAGCTCAACACCGTCAACTTCCGCCCCAATTACGACGGCAGCTCGGAAGAGCCGGATGTCCTCCCCTCCCGCATCCCCAACCTCCTCGCGAACGGCTCCTCCGGCATTGCTGTCGGCATGGCCACGAACATCCCGCCCCACAACCTTGGCGAACTCTGCGATGCCATCGCCATGCTCATCGGCAACGAAGAGACGGCCGCCGAAGACGTCACCCTCGACGACCTCCTCACCGTCGTAAAGGGCCCCGACTTCCCCACCTACGGCATCGCCCTCGTCGGCAAGAATGCCGAGCAGGTCCGCCTTGCCTATGGCGAAGGCCACGGCCGGATCATCATGCATGCCCGCACCGCAATCGAAGAGAGCTCCCGCGGGCGCACCGCGATCATCGTCACCGAGCTGCCCTACCAGGTGAACAAGGCCCAGCTCATCGAAAAGATCGCCGACCTCGTCCGCGATAAGAAGATCGAAGGCATCGCCGACCTTCGCGACGAGAGCGACCGCACCGGCATGCGCATCGTCATCGAGCTGAAGCGCGAAGGCTCCGTCGCCTCGATCAAGAACCTCCTCTACAAGCACACCGCCATGCGCTCCACCTTCGCCGTCAACATGATGGCGATCGTCGACGGCCAGCCGCGCCGGCTCGGCCTCAAGCGCGCCCTCGAACTCTACATCGACCACCGCCGCGAAGTTATCCGCCGCCGCAGCGAGCACCAGCTCGAAAAGGCCCGCGACCGTGCCCACATCCTCGAAGGGCTGATCCAGGCGATCGACCTCCTCGAACTCGTGATCGCCGCGATTCGCGCCGCCGAATCCGCCGAGAACGCCCGCGACCTGCTCCAGGGCGTCGGCGCCATC
>CAZQCR010000299.1:0-3761 GCA_964591745.1 uncultured Anaerolineaceae bacterium | reverse complement strand
CCGAAGACGGCGAGCGGCCCTTCGCCGTCGAGGCGGTAGCGGATCTGGTGCCCGTTGATGGTCGCGAACGTTGCCACGGGGTGTGCCCTCTAGTTGGGGCATTGTAACGCAGGCCCGGCCGCCGCCCGGCAATCAATACGGTCTATACTCTGTGAGATGGAAGAACCTGGCGGTCTGAGTCGTTCCGAGGCCAACCTGCGGCTTCTCGCGTCGGTGGCCGCGGCAAGAGCGTGGGATCGCGATGAGGCGGCGAGGTGGCGGAACGCTTCCCCGGAAGAGCGCGCCCGCGAGGTCACGCAGCTCCTCCGCGTGGCAGAGTCGATGGCGCGGAACTCGACCGTGAGGCCGGCCGCTCGGCCACTCAAGTACCCGGTGTTCGCAGAGTTGCCGAAGAGGTAGCACTCACCGCAACGTCCGTTCGGCTTAGCCCGAAGCAGGCGCCCACGGGTTTAGGACGGCCACTCCCGATCGCTCGAAGTCGCGGACGTTCCGCGTGACGACTGTAAGCCCCCGAAGGCCGGCAGTCGCCGCTATCAGAGCATCTACCTCGGGCATGCGAGCTCCAGACTTCTGCAGTCGGGCTTGAAGAGCGGCCCAGGTCAGTGCCACGGCGACATCGACGGCCAGCACCCGGTCTTCGAATCGCGTCCGGACTTCCGCGGACCAGGCTTCGAGCTGGACGCGTCGACGGGACAGCGGCAGAAGCTGAATCCCGTGTTCAATCTCTCCGACGGTAAGGACGCTGATGAAAAGGTCTGCCGCGTGCTGGCCGCCAACCCACGCTGCCAGACCGGGGGTCGGGTTCTCGCTTATTCAGCTCTGAAAGTGAGACCGTATCGAGCAAGAACATCGCGCACCTCCGCAACCGTTTCCGGACCGCCTCCGGGCTGATCGAACTGGAACGGAGGCTCGCGATCCGCGGAAAGCCGCGCCGGGAGGGGCACACCTTCGCCCCGCAACGGCGAATGGAGAAGAAAGCCGATCAATCCATCCACGTCACGGGCCGTGTCTGCGGCACTACCAACGTGACTCGTCACAACGCACCTCGATTTGGTCTCGTGAGCAATCATAGTGCGAGCGAGGATGCGACCCCAAGCCAACCTCAAACCACCCACCTTTGCGTGATGTAAAGTGCGGGGATGACCATCTACCTCATTCGCCATGGCCTGGCCCTTGCAGGGGCCGCAGATCTGGACCCCGGGCTCGCGCCGCTCGGTCACGAACA
Source organism: uncultured Anaerolineaceae bacterium (assembly GCA_964591745.1). Taxonomy (GTDB): domain Bacteria; phylum Chloroflexota; class Dehalococcoidia; order Tepidiformales; family Tepidiformaceae; genus JANMTH01. The sequence continues at coordinate 2,536 of CAZQCR010000299.1, read as the reverse complement.
GGCGACGGCAACGGCGAAGGCCCTGACTGGGCTGAACGCCGGCCGGCTGATCGTTTCGCCCCTGCGGCGGACGAGGGAGACGGCCGAGCCGATCGCTGAGGCCCTGGGGCTGAGCGCGGAGATTCGCACGGAAGTCGCCGAGGTGTTCGACCCGGCGATGCCCGTCGAGGAGCGCCAATCGATGATCGGCCCGTTCATGGCCGGGCTCTGGGCGAACCAGGCTCAGCACTTGCGAGACTGGCGCCAGCGCGTGGTGGATGCCGTGACCGAGGCAGGCCTGGCGGCCGCGGCGGCGAACCAGGACCTGGTGATCGTTTCGCACTACATCGCGATTGGGGTGATCATCGGCGAGGCGACGGACGATGACCGGGTGGTTCCGCAGCCGATGGCGAACGCCTCGATCACGACGGTCACAGTGGGCCACGGGGGCATGACCTTGCTTGAGGCGGCGCAGACTGCGCATCTCGCCCCGGCCCAGATCAGCGGTGTGCACACGGCGATGGCCGGCCGGGGATAGCGGTGCTGGCGGACCGCTATTCGAACTGGGCGCGAACGGCGGCGTCCTTGAGGCGCATGGCGTCTTCAAGCGCGACCTGGAAGCGCTCCATGGCCGCCCTTAGTTCGAGGTCACCGACGGCGAGGATGCGGACGGCCATGAGGCCAGCGTTCCGCGCCCCGCCGATCGCCATGGTGGCGACGGGTATGCCTGATGGCATCTGGACGATGGAGAGAAGGGAATCGAGCCCGGCCGTTGACTGAAGGGGTACGGGGACGCCGATCACGGGGAGGGGTGTCCCGGCGGCGAGGACGCCGGGGAGGTGGGCGGCGCCACCGGCGCCGGCGATGATCACCTTTAAACCGCGGCCGCTCGCCGTGCGGGAGTACTCCATGGCCATGGCTGGCGCGCGGTGGGCGGAGATCACGCGGACTTCGCAGGGGACGTTGAACTCCGCGAGGGCCTCGGCTGCCGCGCGCATGAGCGGCAGGTCTGAGTCACTTCCCATAACGATACCGACGACCGGTTGGGTTGCCTTGTCGGCCATTGCATCCTCCCTAGGGTGTGGTGATGAGTTCGAGAAGTGCGCCGATGTGGCTCCGCTGTTCTACCGGGTGGCGGAACGGCAGCTCCGGGTGCACTTCGTACTGGTTGCGCCGGCCTACGCGCTCCCGCGTTAGATAGCCGCCCTCGACAAGGTCGGCGACGATGCGCTGGGTAGCCCGTTCGGTGATTCCCACGGAGAGGGCGACATCCCGCAGGCGCACCCCGGGATCCCGGGTGATGCAGAGCAAGACGTGCGCGTGGTTTGTGAGGAACGTCCAGTGGTCGTTGTGGGTGGCGACTATCCGGTCCATGCCTGCACCTCCAGGGTCGCAGCGCTCTCAACGTGCGATGTGGGTATCGTGCAATAGGATACGCCTGTAGTCGAATGGCGTGTTCAGGCGAGGCCGTTCCCGGGCCCCGGGGCCGGGGCGATGCATAGCATGCGGTAAGGCGCGCCGGGGCGGGCACTACCCACCCATGAGGTGAAGAAAGCCAGCGGCCAGGGCGGCAATACCCACCGGGGCCAGCCGGGGCGCAAGGAACTGGAGATGTCGAGCGGATACGCGCATGCTCAAAGGTTCGGCGCTCCTCGCTCGAGGGACACGCTGGCTATCGCCCTGCCACCTCTTCTCCACCGGCCCAGCTCCATGAGACCACCCGTTCGACGGCGATGGCGACCAGGGGCAGCCCTTCAAGGGCCATAGCCCCGTACTGCGGATAGCGTCTGCGCAGGGCGGCCAGCGCCTCGGGCCATTCGCTCCCCGCCTGTGCGGTTGTCGCGCGTCCATCGATGCGCACCCACGCCAATTCCGCCCAATCATCGCTGTAGCGGTCGGCGAGGAGCGTGACGCGGGGGTCGTGTTCGATGTTCCTGACGCGCGCGAGGGACCCGGGCCGCTTCGGCTTTTCATCAATGGCGATTGCGATGCGTTCGCCGACGAGGGCGTAACAGACGGGTACGAGGTGTGGCCGTCCGTCGGCGGCGATGGTGGCCAGCCGTCCGACCCGGGCCTCTTCGAGGAAGGACCGTTCCCACGCCGAAAGCATGGGACAAGCGTGCCACGGGACGGATGTGAACGTCATTGTTACCGTTCGTCTCTCGCGGCTCGCTCATCGCGTCAGGTAGAGTGGAGGGATGCCGCCGGTGGTTGTCGGGGCCGACCTGGGTGGGACTCACCTCCGCGCCGCGCTCGTCACCGAGGCCGGCGAGGTTTTCGCGCGTCACGACGCGCCGACGCCAAAAGACGCCAGTTCCGCGGAGATGATCGCACTGCTTTCCACCATCCTGGAGAGCGTGGTGGGGGCCGCATCGACGCCGCCAGCCGCCGTCTGCGTGGGGACGCCGGGTCTCATCAACGCGGACGAAGGCAAGGTGATCCTGGCGCCGAACATCCCGGGATTCCGAAACCTGGTGCTGACAGACCCGATTGCGGCCCGGCTGAACGTCCCGGCGTTCATCGAGAACGATGCGAGCGCGGCAGCCCTCGGGGAATT
>CAZQCR010000298.1:0-3764 GCA_964591745.1 uncultured Anaerolineaceae bacterium | reverse complement strand
GGGGATGTTCTTCCCGACGAAATCGGGGCGAATAGGCAGCTCGCGGTGGCCCCGATCGACGAGGACGGCCAGGCGAACGCGGGCGGGTCGGCCGAAATCGACGATCGCGTCGAGCGCCGCGCGAATGCTCCGGCCCGTGAAGAGCACGTCATCCACAAGGACGACCGTCGTCCCTTCGATGTTCCCCGGGATTTCGCTGGGGCGGAGGAGCGCCGGCGTCGTGCGAAGCGTCACATCATCACGATACGGGCCGATATCCAGCCGTCCCACGGGTACGGCCACGCCCTCGAACTCCTCGATAGCGACGGCCAGGCGACGTGCCAGGGGGTACCCGCGGGAAAGCAGCCCGACTAAGGTCAGGCCATCCGTACCGTGGTTGTTCTCGATGATCTCGTGGGCGAGCCGGCGGATCGTGCGGGCGATCTCGGCGGGGCCAAAAAGCAGTTCGCCGCTCATGAACAACGCCTCCGCGGAAATGGGTAGGCGCGTACGGCGGTGCAGCGTGACAGGCCGGAAAGCATCCGGCGCCTCCTCCCTTGGCAGCCTCTCGGGACCACCTTAAAGGGCTCAACCCACACTAGCTCAGACGGCGAGCGACGGCAAACAAGTTAACCGTAACGGACCACCGGGTATACTCCGGTTTACCGTCCGATGGGTAAGGTTCGCCGCGCCCGGCGCGATTGCCCGTTCCGGAGCCTTGAAGCCGTCGGAGAGCGTTGTGACCCTGCCGCTAGCCAATCCATCTGCCAACCGAGACGCGGATGTTCGCGAGCGTATCTTCACGAGCGCCCTGCGCCACTTCTCCCATAAGGGCTTCGCCGCCACTTCGCTGCGGGAAATCTCCGTGGACGCCCAGACGACGAAGCCGATGATCTACTACTACTTCGGTTCCAAGGAAGGGCTCTACGGAAGCATCGTCACCCAGATCCTGGAAGAGATGGCAGACGCGATCCGCCACCAGCTCCCGCCTGAAGCCTCGGCCAGCGCCCTCGTTATGGCCTACTGCGACCGTTATCTCGACTACTTCATCGCCAAGGAAGAGACGATCGCGCTGGTCCTCCGCGAGGTCTTCGGCCTCGGTGGAGCGCCAATGGCGGCCTTCGCCCAGGTCCTCGGCGAACGAGTTCGCCAGCCCCTCGATGAAGTAATCCGCAAGGGCATGGAGACGGGCGAGTTCACCCGCGAACACGTTTCGCCCTGCGCACAGGCCATCACCGGGATCATGAACATGTTCATCCTCGCTCACGTCTTCGGCGGCGCCCGTATCGAACGCGAAGAACCCTTGACCCAGGTCCGCTTTTATATTCGTGGTCTGGAAAGCACTCCGTCGCCCGCTTCAGCCCTCTAGAAAACGCGCTGCCTGCCGATCCTCATCATGCAGGGGGTGCCTCAGGTTGGCCGAGTCACGCGTGATTGATTACTACCAGGTCCTGAATCTGCCAGTCACGGCGGATCTCATGGGCGTCGAGAACGCCTATTCGCGGCTGTCAGACGAGCTCGTCAAGCTCGGCCAGCTCGACGAGGCGACCAGCCACGAACTGGACCAGCTCAACGAAGCCTACGGCGTGCTCTCCCGCCCGGAACTTCGCCGCCAGTACGATTCCGTCTTCCTGGCGAAGCAGCGGGCAGAAGAGGCCCGCCAGTTGAACGCCTATGTGAGACGCCAGTCGATCATGCAGTGGAGCATTATCAGTGCGCTCATCGCCCTCGTCGTCTTCCAGTTCGGTTTCCTTGCCTACATCGGCAGGGACCAGCTTGGCGGGCTGACGTCGCTCTTCCCCGGCGGCTAACCCCGGGAGAAGGCACATCGGACGCCCATCGCCACGCCCCGTGGAGACATCGCTACGCTCCCGCGGCGGCCTCGCCGCTCACCGTGGTGGGCGTTCCCCGCGCCGCCTCCGCCTCTGCGTACGGCATAATCGTGTCCATCATGTTCACGCGGCTCTCCAGCCTCTTTTGCAATCCACTCATGAGCCCCAGAACGCGGAAGATGAGCAGAATGTCCGGCGGGATCTGGGTCACCGGGTTCGCCTGCATGATCCGCGAGAGCCGTTCGTTCACCTCTGGCATCACGTCGTTGTCCACATACGGCCTCGCTTCCGGGCCGGAAGAATCGAAGAAGCTCCGGCCCAGCGCCACCAGCGATTCCGGGTCATCCGATTTCGTCCGGAAACCGATCGCCCGGAACGCCTCGGCCATCGCCTCTTCGTCTTGCCGCATGATCGCCAGCGTCAGCCGCGCGTAGTTCATCCGGAATTCCGGCGAAAGGTCCTTCGAGAGCCCGAAGTCGATGAACACCACGACTGGCCCCGGCATGACGAGCAGGTTCCCGGGGTGTGGGTCCGCATGGAAGAAGCCGTGGACGAGGATCTGCTCGCAGTAGGCCTCCGTCATTATCTGGGCGACCTGGTTCGGGTCGATACCGGCCGCCATGAGGCGCGGAATGTCCGAGATCTTGATCCCGTCGATGAACTCCGTCGTCAACACGCGCCCCGCGGAGTGCTCCCAGAGCACTTTGGGAACATGGACATCGGCGCGGTGCGCAAGGTCAGCCGCTACGCGTTCGCTACTCTCGCCCTCGAGCTTGAAATCGAGTTCGCGGGGTGTGTATTTGGCGTACTCGTTCATCAGGATGCGGAAGTCGAAATTCTTCTCGAACCGTGAAAGCAGCCGGACGAAGAACGACAGGTTCCGAAGGTCGGTTTCGACGAGGCGGACGATCCCCGGGTACTGCACCTTCACTGCCACGTCGCGCCCGTCCTTCGTCAGCGCCCTGTGCACCTGCGCAAGCGAGGCCGAGGCGACTGGCGTGCGCGAGAACTCCGCGAAGATCGCGTCCGGGTGCGCGCCCAATTCGCGCTCGATCGCCTTCGCGACCTGGTCGAACGGGCGTGTCGGCACCTGGTCCTGCAGCCTCCCCAGGATGGCCACGTATTCGGGAGGGGCCACGTCCGCGCGGCTGGAAATGAACTGGCAGGCCTTGATCAGCAGGCCCTCCATGCGGGCGGCCACGCGATAGAGCCGCTCGGCGTTCCGCTCGTGCTCGGAGTCGTACCGCCGTTGGCGCTCCTCGGCGGAAATCCCCTTCACGCGCTGGATGCGCTTATAGCGCGCGTAGATGAGGAGGAAGTTGAACCCCACGATCGTGAACCGGTGGGCGCGACGGATGATGGGGAGCGGCTTGGAGCCGGTGTACGAGGTAGACATTGCCGATGATCGTAGCCGGGATCGAGGTCGGAACGCGAGAAAGCCGGGCCCGTTCGGGCCCGGCTTGCGGACGGTGGTCGTCAGCGGCCTCACGCCTTGAGGGCGATATCGTCGACTTTCCAGGCGCCTGTCGCATCGGACAGCCATTTCGTGACCATCACGCCTCCGACGCCGGTCGCGTTCTGCATCGTGATGTCGAGGACGTGGTGAGTCCCGTCCTCGCTCGCCGTGCCAAGTTCGAATCCGGTGGCCGGAGGGCCGCCCGCAGCCTGTACCTGGGCTTGCATCGCCATCGCCTTCATCATCCCGGCTGGCGTGAACGCCATCATCAGGCCTGCGATGTTCTGCGCGACGAGATCCTTCGCGAACTGCTCCGCGGTGTCCTTGAGTTCGGCCAAAGTGGAAGCTCCTCTCTCCGCCATGAATTGTGGGCGTGCTGGGCGAAGTCACGGCCATGGTAAGAACTGGCCGTGGTCTGTCAATCCTTACCGGCCGGTAGGTCAGGCCGGCCTTTACTTGATCGCCAGCGAGTTTGGCGGGCTGCCAGTGCCGCCCTG
>CAZQCR010000297.1:0-3781 GCA_964591745.1 uncultured Anaerolineaceae bacterium | reverse complement strand
TTCGCCGCGGTTCGCGGCTTCAAGGTCGTGGCCGGATGCCGGTTACGCCTGGAAGTGGAGCCTGTGGCCGGCCACCGGCCAGTTATCGAAGGCGACGAGCTGGCCGCTTGTGCTCAGCGTGGCGTAGAGGGTGCGGAGGCCCGGCCCGCCGAAGCAGCAGTTCGTCGTCAGGTAATCGCCCGTTGGGACGTGCCACATCGCGCGCCCGTCGGTGGGGATGACCGTGATACCGCCGTTAGCGATGGTGGCCTGGCAGACGGAGCCTTCGCCATCGACACACATGGAATCGCAGGACGAGGCGTAGGCCGGGGCGGCCCCGGGAACGTTTCCGATGCAGCGGCGGCGGCCCACCTCGCCCGGGCCCACGAGGTCGCACGCCCAGACGCGCCCGGTGGGGGTCTCAGCGTAGTAGAGCGTCTTCCCATCGGGGCTGAGGGCGCAGCCGTTGGGCCCTTCGGCCGGGAAAACGACCTCCTTGATCGATTTGCCGTCGGGTGAGGCGTAGTAGAGGCCGGTGCGGTCCTTGCTGCGGCGATGCGTCTTGCCGAGGTCGGTGAAGTAGAAGTTCCCCTCGGCGTCGAAGACGAGGTCGTTCGGAGCCTTCAACGGCTCACCATCGACATCGCGATAGAGGACGGTTACCTGGCCATCGGCGGTGACGCGCTGGATGCACGCTTCCATCGCGGCGGCGGGTGGATCGCCCTTGAACCAGGGGAAGCGGCTGGTGTTAAACCCACCGCTCCAGTCGATGCCGCCGTTCTGGGTGACGTAGATCGCGCCATCCGGCCCGATGGCGGCGCCGTTGGGTCCTCCGCCGGTGAAGGCGTAGGTGCTCTTCTGACCGGACGGGGTGACGCGCGTGAGCGTGCCAGCGAAGATCTCGGTGACGAGGATATCGCCGCCCGGGAGCTCCAGCGGACCTTCGGGAAAGGCGAGGCCGTCGCAGACGACTCGGTAGGGCAGGTTCAGGGACGCGACCATCGGGCGACTCCAGGGGTGAAGTTGGAAGATGCTATCAGAAGAGCTGCGAGTCGGGCCTGAGGGGACTTCTCCACCGCATCGGTGTAGAAACGGCTCGCTTCTCGTTGGCCTTCGCGGGCCGCGGGATAGGCGGCAGCGACCAAGGGCGAGTGCTAGTTGAGCTGCCCGGTTGGCCAGCGGATCAGGAGGAGGTCCAAGAGGATGGCGGTGGCGCCAAGGACGGCCAGCGCACCCACGGCCCAGAGGACGCGGGTCCGCACTTCGTCGTGGCGCCCGGCGTAGCCGAGTAGCCGCACGGCCAGACCGGCGAAGTACTCGTAGGTCACCAGGGCGGCGAAGGCGATGACAGCCACCCCCGTAAGCAGTTCGGCATAGCCCCCAAGGTTCACAACATCGAGCCGTTCAACAACGCCGGCCTGAAGGGACTTCCCTCCCGGACGCCATGGATCCATGCCGAAAAGCTTGCCCTTGCCCAGCGCCCACTCGCCGGCGTCCATCGCCTTCCACGCGCAGGCGGCAGCGAACGCGGCAACGGCGGCGAGTACCGCCAACATCCTGAGCGTAACGTGGACCTGGCGCTTGCCTGCCTCAGGACCAGTGAGGGAGAGGATGCGGGACTGGAGCGGCACGAGCCCTTTCGCCTCGACGGCGGTGTGTTCGGGCTCGATGCGGGCAGCAGCGCTCGCGTCGCGGGTGATGAGGTGGACTACCCGCGCCATCACGTCGGGATGGTTCGCCCAGTAGCGACCGTGATCGGCCCACGGCGAATCCGTGTTCACGACGCGGAGGTTGAGGTAGGCCGGTCGTGGGCCACTGCCCGGCGGGTCGGCGAGTTCCGGATCGAGACCAGCGACGGACTGCACCATCGCGCTCGGGGGCGGGCCCTGGGGAACCGGATCCTGGCGAGCGTAAACGTTCATCCAGTTCACAGCGCAGAGCGGCTCGCCGAAGATCGCGTCGTTGGCCTCGGTGCCGTTGAAGCGGACGTTCCATGCGAGGTTGAGGCCGCTGCCTGCCGTAACCCAATTCAGACGCTCGGGCCGGTGGAGCCCGCTATCAAGCGGTTCAGCCCGAAACCGGGCCAGGTCTACGCTCGTAAGGGCGGCAAGCGAGACGACGCAACCGCCCGAATGAGCGACGACCGTGACCGTCGAGAAGCCGTGGAACGCGTCGTCGTCGCCGTGGCGTGCCTTGAGGCCGTCGGCGGAGAGCATGTGCCACAGCGCCGTCTGCACCTCATTTGAGGCGGCTCGGAGGGCCATTGGCCGCGTCGTCATCGCTTCCTGGTCGCCCAGGTTGAGGACGATAACGCTCATCATCTTCTGGAGAACCCGGTTGGCTATCGCGGGCGCGACCAGGCCTACGGGAAGGACCAGCACCAGGTAGACGACGCCAATGAGCAGCATGCCCGCGAGGCCAACAGTGAGCCAGAGGAGGGTGAGGGTAGCCCAGATGAAGCCATCGGCGAGCGCCTTCCAGAATCCGGCCACGGGCTGGCACCAGACGCCCTGCTTGGCTTCGTCCTCCAACTCGTGGGTAGTTCGCTTGATCGGGCGGCCCAGCCGTTCGGATGGCCAGGCACGGAGGCGCGACGCGTTGAAGGTCGTGTAAAGGGCGCGGACCACCTGGTGCTTCCAGATGGCCAGCAGAAGGGCAAGGCCGGCGAGGACGCCCCAGAGGACCACTCGCCTCGGCCGGGTTGGCTGAAAGGTTCGCGTCCACCACGCCTCGCGGACGTGCCACTCTTCGTCCCAGGAATCGTCCGGACATGGCGCGTCCTTCGGCGGTCCGGGTGCAACGCTGGTGGGGGCCTCTTCCGGCGGGTTCCGGAGGTGCAACGTCGCCCAGGCGGCGTCGGTGGTATCGCTCCTATCCCTGGCAGAGAGCTGGACGTTACGAGTTCCCAGCGCGTCCTTATGGCTGAGGAACGCTACCAACTCCTCGACGAACCCACTGAGGTACGACCCCTTCTTGTGCTCGCCGACGCCGTGAACAACCACGATTCCGCGATACGCCTTCGCCATCGAACCACTCCACGCCCGGGCTGCGGGAATACTGCGACTACTGGACAGAGGCGTCAACAGCCACATGCCGACGCAGCGAAGGCGACGGCGATCAACGGTGGCCGGAAGCATCGGCCGGGCGAGATGAGGCACCGCGGACCGCGGCCCCTCAGCGAGTAAGCAGGGTGACCAGCTCGGCCAGCGTCGATACTCGCATCGCTCCCGCCGGGAGCGGGTATCCATCGCCCTGGCGGTCGAGCCAGATAGCGGTGAGGCCGGCCGCGTGCGCGCCTTCGACGTCGTTCAGGTAGCTATCGCCAACGTAGGCGGAGAGCGATGGCTTCTCGCCGATAGCATCACAGGCATCACTGAAGGCCCGGGGATGGGGCTTCTTGTAGGGGTCATCGGGCGAGACAACGGCCTTGAAGCGGGAGGCGAGGCCGTGCTGGCGAAGGATGAAGGCGGCCATAGGGTTGTTGCTGAGAACACCCATCCTGACGCCGGAGGCCTGGAGCGCGTCCAGCGCCGTGGCAGTCTCGGCGAACGGCGCGGGATTGAGCGCTGCGCGGAAGGCGGCGGCGGCGGCTTTCACGGCCTCGCGGGATTCGAGCGGGAAGGCGCGTTCGAACGGGACCTGGGGCTCGAAAAGCAGCCTCCAGTAAGCGCGATCGACGACGAGGCCGCCGCGGAGGACGTGTGTATAGCCGACGATTTCATCCCAGGCGCTGCTGCGGGCGAGCAGTTCGCCGCCCAGTCCGAGGGCGTCGAGGCCCGCGTCGACGGCGATAGCGAGCGCC
>CAZQCR010000296.1:0-3785 GCA_964591745.1 uncultured Anaerolineaceae bacterium | reverse complement strand
GGTTACGACACGTCCGACATCCCGATCAAAGACCCGGGAGCGCCGGTCGAGTCCGCCTACTACCTGGACGAATCAGCGGACCCGGCCGACGCCGAAGAACCGCTGCCGTTCCCCGCGCCGCATTCTTACCACGCGACAGCCGAGCCCGCTCCCTACGACGCCCAGTGGGCGAACGCAGCGCCGGAGTGGCCGTCCACCGAGACGCAGACCCTTGCTCCGGCCGTCTTCCTCACCGTGAAGACGACCGTTGCGATGGGCGAAGCGCGAAAGATGCGCGAACAGTTGACGCGGGAGTGGCGGGGGAGCGGAACCCAGCCGGGGGACGAGGACATCGTGATCCGGGCCATGGCGCGGGCCGCCACGGAATGCCCGGCGTTTGAGGGCAGCGGAAACGCCGTTGGCCTCGTCATCGCCGAGCCTTCGGGCGAGAGTGTGGCCGTCCTCGAGGCCGCTGGTTCTGGGGCCTTCCGCGAGCGCGTGGAAACGCTGGCGAACACCGTGGCGACGCACGACGGAGGGTGCGCTTGCACCCTGACGTCGTTCGCGCGCTTCGGCCTGGACGAAGGAACGCCGCCGGTGCCCGATGGCCACCCGCTAGCGCTCGGCCTGGGCGCTACCAGGGAAGACGGCAAGGCAACCATCGTCGTGGCGTACGCCCCGGGGGCGATCAGCCTGCACGAGGCTGCCAGCTTCCTCGGACGAGTCCGCGAACTCGTGGAAGCTCCATACGCGCTCCTCGCGGCGTAGACTTGGGGAAGCTTCCCCGCCAGCACCCGGGCTGTGCCCGGGGCCACCACCACAAGGAGGCTACCAGTGGCTGAACCGCGGACGATTTCGGTCTACCAACTCGGGACCACGGGGTACCGGGAAACCCATGCCCTGCAGCAGCGGCTGCAACTTCAGCGGCGGGAGGGGAGCGGCGAAGACTCGTTGCTGCTCACCGAACACCGGCCTGTGCTGACGCTTGGCCGTAGCCACCCGGAGCCGGACCTGCGTGTGAGCGCGGAAACGATAGCCACCTACGGCATCGAGATCATCCCGACGGAACGGGGTGGCGATATCACCTATCACGGACCCGGCCAGCTCGTGGCCTACGGAATCGTGGACCTCAAGGGATGGGAGATCAGCGTCCTCGATTACGTGACCGGGCTGGAAGAGACGGTCATTCGCGTCCTCGCCGATTGGGGCATCCAGGGCGAACGGCAGGCGAATGCGCGCGGCGTCTGGGTCGGCGGCCGGAAGATCGCTTCCCTTGGGATCAACGTCCGGCGCTGGGTCACCATGCATGGCATCGCTCTGAACGTAGAGCCCGATATGAGCCACTTCGACCTGATCAACCCGTGTGGTATGGCCGGCGTCGAAATGACCAGCCTGAGCCACGAGATGGGAAAGCAGGTCTCGATCTCAGATGTCGCGGAGTACTTCACGTTCCACTTCGGGAGCACCTTCGATTGCGAACCACGGGTGGTGGACATGAATGCGAAGCGGACGGGGGCGGCGCGCTGAACCGCAGTCCCCTTCCGGCGCCTACAATCGCCGGGTGACGCCTTTCGAAGCCCTCTCCGAGGACTACGCGATCTGGTGGATCGACTTTCTCGGGGAACATACGCACGTTGGCGGCGCCGAATCGACGCGCTGGCTGCTTGAGCGATCGGGCCTGCGAGACGGCGACACGATGCTCGACGCGGGCTGCTTCATCGGCTCGGCCGCCCGCATGGCGGCCGAACGTTTCGCGATCCGAGCATTCGCCACAGATGTGAACACGGACTTCCTGCAGGCCGGTCGAGCGTACCCCGATGGGCACGATGTCCGTTGGGTTGGGGCGCCCAACCAGCGCCTGCCGTTTGCGGCCGGCGTGTTCGATTCCGTCTGGGCGCTGGATAGCCCTCTGGCGCCACGCGAGCTGAGCAGGGTAAGCGCAGCCGACGCGACGCTCTGCCTGTGCTGCGAGGTGCCGACCGATAACCGCGGCGGGCTGGAGTCGTTCCTGGACGAATGGGCGGAGCACGGCTGGCGCCTGGCCGCTCACAAGCCGCTCTCGCTGGAAGCCACGCAAACATGGCGGAAGGCGGAGGCGGAACTGGTCCGTCGGCGTCCCTACTATGAAGGCCGGTATGGCAAGCGCGGCTACCTCGCCCAGCTCGACCTGATGGCCCGAATGGTGCTGAGCTACGAGCGAGGGGAACAGGGCCACGGCCTCTTCGTCTTCTCTCGCGGCGGCCGATAACTGGGGGCCAGCGCCATCACGAAAGCGCGTACGCGTAAACTGTCCGTAAACAATGGCCCGGCACGCGCCAGGAGGGCGATCGCGTCTTGCCCAGAGATCAGGGCGCTCCTACTCTCAATCCCGGGGACGTGTTCCCCGAAAGAGGCAACATGAAGCGACGGTACGTCTTGGGCGCGCTCCTAGCGGCAGGCGCTCTTTGTGGCATCCCAGTGGCCGTCATGGCACAGCTCCCTCCCTCACCACCAGTAGCGCTGTACTACGGCGCCGTGCCAGCGAGCATGCCGCTCGGCCAGCCGGTCGCTTCGGTGGTATTGAACGGCTCCACAGGCACGACGTGCGGCGCGACCACCGTGGTCGATGGCGCGGCGAACGGCGGCGGCGGTTCCGGCAAGGACTACGCGGTCGAAGTCGTCTCGGACTCGCAGACGGCCGGCTGCGGGGTGAGCGGACGGACGATCCGGTTCTACTTCGCGCCATTCCAGGGTGCCAAGGGCCGTTTCGCGACGCAGACCTCGACGGTGCCGTCCACGTACACGACGACGAAGCTCGACCTGACGGCGGGCGCTGAACTGCCGGAGATTCGCTTTATCGCGGTCGTCGCTTCCGACAAGATCAACTAAGCGCGGTTTAACCGCCGCAAACCACACGAGCCCGTGGCGTCTGCCGCGGGCTCGTTGCGTTGTTAGGCGGGGAAACGCTCCAGGACGCCGATGGCGAGGAGGTACCGCCCGGCGGGCGACTCCCGGCCCTCTGGCAGGGCGAGCAACGCCTGGAGGTCCGCTGGTTGGTCCAGGTCCATAGCCAGCGCCGGCCGCTCGACCGTGAGGACCACCATCCCGGCCGCTTCCGCGGCGGCGCGATGGAGCGAACAGCTCTGGCGCCCATAGGCCAGGGGAAAGAGGCCCGGCGGACCGAGCCGCATCACGTTGGTTCCGCCATCGCTGCTGGGGACGATGGTGATCGAGGGCCGGGGCAGCGATCGCGAGAGAACGGCCTCGATCTCGGCCGGGGTGGCCAGGGGGATATCCGCGTGGAGGACGACGACATCGTCCAGCCCCCGGACCGACCGCTCGAGCTGCGCGTTGAGGCCATCGAGGGCGGGGTCTTCGGCCATCACGCCCGCGCGGCCGGCCACATGCTCCCGCACCCGCGCGTCGGCCGTAAGCACCATCGCTTCGATCCCGGCCCCGGAGGCGGCACCGATGACCGCGTCGAGTGTGAGCAAGCTGAGCACTCGTCGCTCTTCCGAAGAGAGGACGGCGGCCAGCCGGCCCTTCGCCCTTTCCAGCCGATTCACGGGGATAACGGCACGGAGGGGCACTCGCTTACGCGCCCTGTGCGGCGATGACGAAGGCGGCCAACGCCGCCTTTGTGGCGTCATCGACCATGAGGGTATCGGTGACGAGGCAGCGCATTCCCAGCGCCTCCACCTGGGGTCTGAGGGCGCCGTCCTTCTCGTCGATCACCATCACGTCGACCAACCCGGCGTAGATCCGGGCGACGCCGACGGCTGAGACCTCGTGGCCAAGAGCCGCCAGCATCTTCGCCGACGGGCCCT
>CAZQCR010000295.1:0-3797 GCA_964591745.1 uncultured Anaerolineaceae bacterium | reverse complement strand
GCGTCTTTGACCCTTTCAGCCGATGCGCATAAGGATGTCTGCCCGCATGAGTCTCGCACAGCGCCCCGCCGATTCGACGCCCGCCGCGGGCGACCACCAGCCGGGCCGGGGGACGCGGCTCCGTTCGTCTCTCGGCGGCTTCATGATCCCGTTTGCGGCGCTCGCCGGGATCGCGGCGCTGGAAACGGCGCGCACGGCGGACCGGGAGACGGCCCAGCGCGAGGTGTTCTTCAACATCCAATACCCCGTGATCATGTACTTCATCTTCGCGCTTTCGATGGCGATCATCCTGGGAGCGTTCATCCAGCGGATGCGGATCTGGCGGCTGGGCAAGCCTCAGGGGGTGTTCGACCACCTGGGGGCGCGGCTGACGAACGCGATGACGATGGGGGCGGCCACGAGCCGGGTGAAGAACGACCGCTTCGCGGGGGTGATGCACTGGTGCATCTACTCGAGCTTCGCCGTCCTGACGCTGGTGACGCTGCTGCTGGCGTTGGACGACTATCTGCCGCTGATCTTCGGGCAGGGCGGGCGCGAACACGCCTTCCTGCGAGGCCCTATCTACCTTGGGTACAGCCTCGTCGGGGATCTGTTCGGGGTCGTTGGCCTTGTGGGCGTGGGGATGGCGGTCTACCGCCGCTACGTTGCGCCGCCAAAGAAACTGACGTGGGACCGGCGAAGCTCCGAGGACGCGCTGATCGTCGGGGTGCTGGGGATCACACTGTTCTCGGGGATCCTTGTGGAAGGACTGCGGATCGGCGGGGACGAGTTCGCGGCGGGCAAGGAGAGCTGGTCCAAATGGTCGCCGGCGGGCTGGGTGGTGGCGAAGGCGCTTTCGGGGGTGGGCGAAAGCACGTTGCTGGACATCCACAAGGGGTTCTGGTGGTTCCACATCGTGGTGGCTTTCGCGCTGCTGACGATGATGGCGCTGACGAAGTTCCGCCACATCATCTTCGCGCCGATGAACGCGTTCTTTAAGCGCCCGGGCGCTGGCCCAGCCTACCTGGCGCCGATGGGCGATTTCGAGAAGCTGATGGAAGAGGGGAAGAGCCTGGGCGCTGGCAAGCTCGAGGACTTCACCTGGAAGCAGCTCTTCGACGCCGATACGTGCGTGCGCTGTGGGCGCTGCACGGATGTCTGCCCGGCGTGGACGGCGGGCCAGCCGCTTTCGCCGATGGCGATCATCCAGGACATGAAGTCGTACATGAACCACGCGGGCCCGCTGCTCATCGCCGGGAAGGACCCGGCGACGGAGCTGAAGGCGGAACTCGTTGGCGGCTACATCAAAGAAGAGTCGCTCTGGGCCTGCCGGACGTGCATGGCCTGCGTGCAGGAGTGCCCGGTGATGATCGAGCACGTGCCTTCGATCGTCGACATGCGGCGCTACCTGGTGATGGAGAAGGCGAGCGTGCCCTCGACGGCGCAGGCGGCGCTCCAGAATATCGAACAGCGCGGGCACCCGTGGCGCGGCACGCAGCTAACGCGGACGACGTGGATGGAGCAGCTCCACGACCAGGGCGTGGACGTACCGATCTACGATGGCAGCCAGGAGTACCTCTACTGGGTGGGCTGCTCCGGCGCGCTGGTGGAGCGGAACGTGCCGATCACGCAGTCGCTGACGAAGCTGCTGGTGGAATCCGGGACGAGCTTTGGCGTGCTTGGCCAATCGGAGACCTGCAGCGGTGACCCGGCGCGACGGCTGGGGAACGAATTCCTCTACGCAACGCTGGCCGAGGGCAATACGACGGCGTTCAACGAGCTGGGCGTAAAGCGGGTGATCACGTCGTGTCCGCACTGCTTTAACACGTTCAAGAACGAGTACCCGGACTTCGGCGGCAAGTACGAAGTGACCCACCACAGCGAGTTCCTGCAGATGCTCATCGCCAAGGGCGATCTGAAGCCGAAGGAGATGAGCGGCGAGACGATCACCTACCACGACAGCTGCTATATCGGCCGGGGGAACGGGATCTACGACGCGCCTCGCAAGGTGCTGGAGTCGATTCCCGGCGCGAACCTCATAGAGATGCCCCGGAACATGGAGAAGGGCATGTGTTGTGGCGCTGGCGGCGGCAACATGTGGCAGGAAGAGCAGGGCACGCGGGTGAACCACCTGCGGGCGGCGGAGGCGGTGAACACGGGCGCCAGCGTTGTTGCGACGGCCTGCCCGTTCTGCATCCAGATGTTCGAAGACGGCATCCCGGCGGTGCAGCCGGACGCAGAGAAGCGCTCGATCCGGGCGTACGACATCGCGGAGCTGCTGGAAGTGAGCGTGAAGCCCGCGGCGATGATGTTCGCCGATGGCGACGTGGAGATCCCGCGGGGCGTGGTGTAGGTGGTCACACACGCCGTATCGGCGTGGCGGCGCGCCTGGCGGGCGGCTAAGCTGAGGGCATGACGGAAGCGACGTTGTCGGCGGTCGTTTGGCGGGAGCACGCAGCCTATGTTTCGGTGTGCCCCGAACTTGGTGTCGCCTCGCAGGGATCCACCGTGGCGGAGGCGGTCGCTCAGCTGCATGAGGCGGTGGACCTCTACCTAGAGAATGCCGAGGCGCTCGGGATGATGGAAGACGTAAAGGCGATTTTGGAGTCCCCGGACCGGCTATCTACGACGATCAACGTCACCCTCCCATGGGCGAGTTAGACGATCTTTCGAAGGCGGACGTAGAACGAGCGCTTCGGCGAGCGGGGTTCGTAGACGCGCCGAGACGCGGAAAAGGAAGCCATTCGGCGTTCTCGGCCATCGACGCCTCGGGGAGACGGAGGCTTGTCATCGTGCCAGAATCGAAGAGTATTCCGGTCGGGACAATGAGGGCGATCCTCCAACAGGCTGGCCTCACGCGAGAGCAGTTCCTTCGGTTCCTGAGAAAAGGTCGGTAGCGGTCGGGTACAGGATGGCGAAATGCCGGGTGGCGGAACGCCCTAGCCGCCGCATGAACTCCGCGATGCGAGCGGCGGTTGCTAGCGAACGCACGCGGCTGCCCGTTCGAAGCTCACGAGACGCCGGATGAGGGCGTTGTACCGGGAGTGCGCGGCATCTCCGTGTTGATCGACGAGGAGATGGTAGAGGCGGTGCTCAGGCGGGGTGCCCGTGGAGACCTCGGCCGGCACGGGGAAGCCGAGGCCGCGAAGGCGAGGGCCGCCGATTAACACGAGCAGTGCTGGTATGGTCTCGTCTCCGGCGGAGACATCGGCGAGACCCTGCTGCACGAGTTCGGCACCGGGCAACCCGGTTGTATCCATGCAAGGAGTGTACCCCAGATCATTGGCGGGGCGCGGCCCATAATCCCGCGTGGAGGCGACCGTGGACCGATTACGTGTGGGCATCGTGGGCTGTGGCGAGGTGACCCAGCTCATTCATCTGCCGGCGCTGGCGTTCCTGCCGGAGCTGTTCGCGGTTGAGGCCCTGTGCGATGTGAGCCAGCAGGTGCTGGGCGAGGTAGGCGGACGCTGGCGAATCCCGACCCAGGTGTCGGACTACCGTGCGCTGGTGGAGAGCGCGGAGATCGACGCGGTGCTGGTGGCGAACCCGGACGCGTTCCACGTGGAGGTGGTACTGGCGGCGCTGGCGGCGGGCAAGGATGTCCTTGTCGAGAAACCGATGGCGATGACGCTTCGGGAGACGGACGAAGTGGCTGCGGCGGCGGAGCGGACGGGCCGGGTGGTGCAGGTGGGGTACATGCGCCGGTACGCGCCGGCATTCCTTGAAGCGTGCCGGCTGCTACCGGAACTCGGGCCGATCAAGCTGGCGCGGGTGCACGACGTGATCGGGAGCAACCACCTCGTCATCCGGCAGGCGGC
>CAZQCR010000294.1:0-3813 GCA_964591745.1 uncultured Anaerolineaceae bacterium | reverse complement strand
ACGCGATCGGCGAGCCGTTCGACCTGAACGCGGTGAACGACGGCTGCGGGATGGCCCTCGCATTCGCGGCTCGCCGTCCCGAGATGGTCAGGCGAATGCTGCTCATCGCGCCGCAGGGGCCCCATGCGCGCACCGATCTGGCTTACGTAACGGTTCGCCGGTCGTTCCTGACCGAGCCGGTGGGAGCGCTTTATCAGTACATGATGTGGGTCCACCCGGGTACCGACCCGACCGAGACTTATGAACTCGCCAGGAAGACGTTCGAGGTCACGCCGCTGGAGGTTGGCCTCGCGCTTGAAAGCGCGGCCGCGAGCGCTGACATGGGCGCACTGGTCCGGGCCGTTACGGCGCCATGTCTTCTGCTCCACACGGGCGATGAGGTGCAGGATGCGGTGGACTTTGCGGCGAACATGCCGTGTGCCCGGGCCGCGAACTGGACTGATATCGGCGATGGCACGATCAACGGCGCGGCCTGGCGCGGCGCCTGGGACGAACTCTTTCCGCCCGCCGAACGCCCTGGCCCGGCCTGCCAGCCTGGAGAGCCTGCCCTCAACCCTGGGCTCAGTCCGCGCGAGTCCGAGGTTCTCGCCCTCCTCTGCCGCGGGCTCTCGAACTCAGAGATCGCCGTGCTGCTCCTCATCGAGCCCAGCACCGCCAAGCGCCACGTCGCGAACGTCTTCACCAAGCTCAGCGTATCGAGCCGCCCCCAGGCGATCGCCCTCGCGCACGAACGGGGCCTGGTCCCGGTTGCGCAGCCCGCGCGCGGGAGCTGACAGGCGGCCTGGGCGTGGGCTGCGCAACCAGTGGCGACGGGGCGCCACGGCTCCAAAGCGTGCCCAAGATTCGCCCTCCCGCCGTCGCCAGCCTATAGTCGGCTGCGCACAGATCACCATCAGGAGGGGCAATGAGAGGCATCATCGCATACGGCGCCTACCTGCCGTACAACCGGCTGGACCGGGCGCAGATCACGGCCGTCCTTGGCCAGGGCGGGGGACGGGGCACCCGCACCGTCGCCGGCTACGACGAAGACACAACCTCGATGGCCGTCGAAGCGGGCCGGGCGCTCATCTCGGCGGCGCCGGGGGCGGCCTCGGCGAGCGCGCTCTACTTCGCCACGGCGGAACCAGCCTACCTCGATAAGAACAACGCCTCGGCCATTCACGCCGCCCTCGGCCTCGGCCCGGAGACGTTCGCGGCCGACATGATGGGCGGCGTCCGCTCCGGCGCCGGCGTGCTGAAAGCGGCGATCGACTCGCGCGACCCGGCGATCGCCATCCTCTCGGACATTCGCACCGGCCTGCCGGGCAGCGCCGACGAGAGCCAGGGCGGCGATGGCGCGGCCGCGTTCTACTGCGGCGAATCGGACGACGTGATCGCCGAATTCGTCGGCATGGCTTCGGTCACCCAGGAGTTCCTGGACCGCTACCGGCTCCCGGGCGACATCGCTTCGAAGGTCTGGGAGGAGCGCTTCGGCGAGTTCGTCTACGTTCCGCTGGCGAAGCAGGCGCTGGCCAACGCCTTCAAGCAGGCCGAGGTGAAGGTCGAGGACATCTCCCACTTCATCGTGGCGGGCATGCACGGGCGAGCGATCCGCGGCGTCATCGCTGGCTCGGGCGCGGCCAAGGAAGCGGTGACGGACGACATGACGGCCGTCATGGGCAACTCCGGCGCGGCCCACGGCGGGCTGATGCTCGCCGACGTCCTGGACCGGGCGGAGCCGAACCAGCTGATCTCGGTACTCATCCTCGCGGACGGCGCGACCGTGATGATCTTCCGGGCCACCGACGCTATCAAAAAGTACAAACCGCAGAAGACGGTGAAGCAGCTTCTCGCCCAGGGTAAGACGGGCATCAGCTACGCCAGCTTCCTCACCTGGCGAAACATCCTGAACCGCGAACCGCCGCGGCGCCCTGACCCGGACCGCCCGGCCGCGCCACCGTCGTTCCGTTCGGACGCCTGGAAGTACGGCTTCATGGCGAGCCGCTGCGACAACTGCGGCCTCCGTCACCTGCCGCCGCAGCGCGTCTGCATCAAGTGTGGAGCGACGGACAAGATGTCGCTCGAACGGATCGCGGAGGAGAAGGCGACGGTGGCCACGTTCACGATCGACCACCTGGCGTTTTCGCCGAGCCCACCCACGGTCGCGGCCGTGATCGACTTCGAAGGGGGCGGCCGTTTCCCCTGCGAATTGACCGACGTCGACCCGAACGAGGTCGCGATCGGTGATAAAGTGGAGATGACGTTCCGTCGACTCTATACTGCTGAGAGCGTGCACAACTATTTCTGGAAGGCGCGTCCCGTAAGGAGAGATTCGTAATGGCATCCAAGGGTATCTGCGACCGAGTCGCAATCGTCGGAATGGGCTGCACCCCCTTTGGGGAGCACTGGGACAAGAGCGTCGATGACCTGCTCATCGATGCGGCCAACGAAGCACTCGAATCGGCGGGCGTGACGATCGAAGACATCGATGCGTTCTGGCTCGGGACAATGGGCTCAGGTACCAGCGGCCTTGCTCTTTCGCGGCCACTGAAGATCCAATACAAGCCGGTAAGCCGGAACGAGAACATGTGCGCCACGGGCTCAGAGTCGTTCCGCAACGCCTGCTACGCGGTGGCCTCCGGTGCGTACGACATGGCGATGGCGATCGGCGTCGAGAAGCTGAAGGACTCGGGCTATTCGGGTCTCGTCGGCTCGGCCCCACCCCACGATGGCACGGTCGCCTCGATCACGGCTCCCGCGAGCTTCAGCCTCCTCGCCCCGGCGTACGCGAACAAGTACGGCGTCTCGATGGATGACATGAAGGACACGATGACGCGGATCGCCTGGAAGAACCACAAGAACGGGGCGCTCAACCCGCGCGCGCAGTTCAAGAAGGAAGTCTCGAAGGAGACGATCAAGAACTCGCCGTTGATCGCCGGCCCGCTCGGCATCTTCGACTGCTCGGGCGTGAGCGACGGTTCGGCGGCGGCGATCATCGTCCGCGCGGAAGACGCGTACAAGTACACGGACAAGCCGATCTTCGTGAAGGCGCTCTCGTTCGTGGCCGGCCCCGCCCGTGGCCCGCTGGACCCCGAGTACGACTACACGACCTTCGACGAGTGCGTCGCGGTGGTGAAGGACGCCTACCAGCAGTGCGGCATCACCAACCCCCGCCAGCAGCTGGCCATGGCCGAGGTCCACGACTGCTTCACCCCGACCGAGCTCGTGCTGATGGAGGACCTCGGGTTCTCGGAGCGCGGCGAAGGCTGGAAGGACGTGAACGCCGGGACATTCGACCTGGACGGCGAACTGCCGGTGAACCCGGACGGCGGGCTGAAGTCGTTCGGCCACCCGATCGGCGCGAGCGGCCTGCGGATGCTGTTCGAATGCTGGCTGCAGCTCCGCAACGAAGCGCCCGAAGGCCGTCAGCTGAAGAACGGCAAGAAGCTGGCGATGACGCACAACCTCGGCGGGGCGCCGGGCAACTGTGTCTCGTTCGTCTCCGTCGTCGGGAGTGAACTCGGCTAACGCCACGCTCTGGAGCGAATGTGCACAACGGAAAGAGGGACGCATCAATGCGTCCCTCTTTCCGTTGAACAGCGCCGGGCGGCAGGCCAATGTATGATCGAGCGGAACGAGGAGTTCGATGGCCGCTGACGAGAGTACCTGGGAGGGGGCGAGGATTACGGTGGAGCAGGAGGAGCAGTTGCGCGCCATTGCGAGCCGTTGGGGGCTGCTCCGCCTGGCCCTTTTCGGCTCCATCCTTCGCGACGACTTCTCAGCGGCGAGCGATGTTGATGTGCTCGTACAGCCCGGCGCGGAGACGCCGCGGGG
>CAZQCR010000293.1:0-3838 GCA_964591745.1 uncultured Anaerolineaceae bacterium | reverse complement strand
GGCCGGCGATTCGCCGGTCGTCGACTACATGTGCGCCGCCCTCCTCGCCTTCGGCGTCACCAGCGCCCTCTACCGCCGCGAGCGCACCGGCCGTGGTGGCGAAGTCGATGTCTCCCTCCTCGGCGCCGCTATGGGCCTCCAGGCGACGCTGTTCGCGCGTGTCGCCAGCGCCGACGCCGCTCCGGACGCCGACCTCCTCGGCTGGCTCGCCGAAGCGCGCGCGGAGGGCCTCCCCTTCGCCGAGCAGCTCAAACGCAACGCTGGCGTCCGCCCTTCCTACATGTCCACCGTCTACTACCGCACCTACGCCACCAGCGATTCGGCCATCGGCGTCGCCTGCGGCAGCCCCTCGCTCCGCCGCAAGTTCATGGCCGCCACCGGGATGGCAGACCCGCTCCTTGGCAAAGATGTCCCCCGCGAGGAGATGGCGAAGCACTACGCCGCTCTTCAACTCCTGATGGAGTCCCGCCTCGCCGAGCGAACGACCGCCGAGTGGAAGGCCGTCCTCGATGCCGCCGGCATCCCCGCCTCGCCCGTCGCCCTCCCCGTCGAGCTGCTGGCCGATGAACAGACGCGCCTGAACGGACTGATCTACGACTTCGACCACCCGGTCATCGGCCCTACCACCCTCATGGGCCCGCCCCTCCAGCTCGATGGCGACGGCTATCGCCCAGGCCCGCCCACAGCCCCCTTCGGCAGCGAAACGCGCGCCATTCTCACGGAACTTGGCCTCTCCAGTGACGAAGTCGACTGCGCTGTCGCCGATGGCGCCGTCCGGATCGTCTGACTCAGCGGTCTCGGCGCAACGCCGCCGCCGCCGCTGCCGCGCCAACGGCGAGCAACACCGATGGCGTGGCGGCGAGCATCACCCTCCACGGTCCGGTGGGCCCGATGGCCTCGCAGCCGCCGTCCGCGCAGGGGTCACCGCTCAGGCCGATAGCCCCCGCCGCGAGAAGGGTAAGCACGGCAACCAGCAGCCCTGGCCAGAAGGAGCGCCGCCACCAGGAGAGCGCGCCGGCCACGATCGCCGGGCCGAACAGCAGCCCGCCGACGACGGCGACGACGACCAGTCCCTCCAACTTGGCTACGCCCGACCGATCTCCGCGAGATGCTCCTTCCAGCTCTGGCGGCCGCTCCACCACGGCTCCGCCCCCTCCAGGCTCGTGATCGCCCCCCACTGCGCCGCGATCTTCTCCGCCGTCGGCTCTTCGATCGCCACCCGTTCGTTCCGCACGATCGCCGCCCGGCCATACGTCCCGCCGGAGGCCTCGATCACCATCCCGCTGTCCTGGCAATCCGGGCTGCAGAGGTAGGTGACGACGGGCGCGACCAGGTCCGGCCCCATCTTCGCCAGCTGCTCTTCCCCGCCCGGCCGCGCACCCATCAGCCCGATCGTCATCCGTGTCGCCGCGCCGGGGCCGAGGCAGTTCACCATCACGTTGTACTTCGCCCCTTCGAGCTTGAGGACGTTCATGAAGCCGATAAGCCCCGCCTTGGCCGCCCCGTAGTTCGATTGCCCGAAGTTGCCGACGAAGCCGGAGTTCGACGAGGTGAGGACGACACGCCCGTACCCCTGCTGGCGGAAGACCGGCCAAGCGTGGTGCAGGATGTTGTACGCCCCCGTCAGGTGCGTATCGATGATGTCCTGCCAGTCTTTCGGCTGCATGTTGTGGATCGCCTGGTCTCGCAGGAAGCCCGCGTTCGAAACGACGATGTCGACCCGGCCCCAGGTGTCCATCGCCTGCTTCACCAGCTCGAACGTCGCCTCGTAGTCCGAGACGCTGCCCATGTTGGCGGCTGCATCGCCGCCCATCGCCTTGATCTCGGCGACGACGCCGTTGGCCACCGGCTCCGAACCGCCCTGGTTGCTCAGGTCCATGCCAAGGTCGTTGATGATGACCTTCGCGCCGTGGCGGGCGAGGTCGAGCGCGACGGAACGGCCGATACCGCGCCCCGCACCGGTGACGATGGCGACCTGGCCTTCGAGTGAAATCGACAAGTGAACGTACCCCCAGAGAATCGATGTTGCGTCGTGGATTGTACGCACCCTATGGAACAGGCGCTTTGAGTTTCACGCCGCCACGTCCACGCTACCTTGGCTGACCGGCCAGTATCGCTATACTCACCGCATCGCCCTCTCTGGGGCCGGAGCACCACCATGACATCCGTGACCGATTTCAACCCCCTCGCACCCGAAACCGTGGAATGCCCGTACCCCTTCTACAAGGCAATGCGCGAAGAAGCGCCCGTCTACCAGGTGCCCGGCGCCGGCTTCTTCATCGTCAGCCGCCACGAAGACATCAAACACGTGAGCGCCGACCTCGCCAGCTTCTCCTCGAACTCCGGCCCGGGCGTCGATAGCCGCAGTGGCCCCGTCACCGACCCCGAGATGCACGCCATTACCTCCAAGGGTTTCCCCAACGTCAACACCCTCCTCAGCGCCGACCCGCCGGACCATGCGCGCTACCGTGGCCTCGTCAACAAGGCGTTCTCCGCGCGGCGCGTCGCGATCATGGAGCCGAGCGTCCGCCAGATCGCCGCGGACCTCTTCGACACCTTCAAGAGCAAGGGCAAGGCAGAACTGGTCCACGAATTCGCTGCGCCGCTCCCCCTCACCGTCATCGCCGACGCCCTCGGCGTCCCCCGCAGCGACCTCTGGACGTTCAAGCGCTGGTCCGACGATTCCGTCGCTCCCCTCAGCGGCTTCATGACGCGCGAACGCCAGCTCGAATGCGCCCAGAGCATCGTCGATTTCCAGCACTACTTCGCCGAAAAGCTCGAAGAGCGCCGCGCCAACCCGCAGGACGACCTCCTCACGGACCTGATCAAAGCCCGCCTGGACGGCGAACAGCCCCTGAACACCGCCGAAATGCTCAGCATCCTCCAGCAGATCCTCGTCGCCGGGAACGAAACGACGACCAACCTGATCGCCTCCGGCACCATGCTCCTCTGCCAGCACCCAGAACAGGTGGCCGCCCTCCAGGCCGACCCATCGCTCATCCCCAACCTCGTCGAAGAGGCCCTCCGCATGGAGTCCCCCGTCCAGGGACTCTTCCGGATGGCCAAAGTCGATACCGAAGTAGGCGGCGTTAAGATTCCCGCTGGCTCTCGCCTCGTCCTCATGTTCGCCTCCGCCAACCGCGACGAATGTGCCTACGCCGACTCCGAAACCTTCGACGTCACCCGCGACAACGCTCGCACGCATCTCGCCTTCGGCCACGGCATCCACTTCTGCCTCGGCGCCGCCCTTGCCCGCCTCGAAGCCATCGTCGCTTTCGAACACCTCCTCTCGCTCAAGAACCTCCGCCTCACCGAGGGCGAGAACGACCTCACCCACGTCCCCAGCTTCATTCTTCGCGGCCTGAACAAGCTGAACGTCGAGTTCGACCCGGCCTGAAGCCTCTGCACGTTAAGACAGTACCGCGAGCCCGAGCGAGCGGTCGCGCCAGGCCGCACGATGACGTCCGCGCTCCAGCCGGCCGCTGCCGGGGCCCCGCGGACCAGCGGTCACGAGAGTCCGCCCCCGATGGTGACGCGCCCCCGTCGCAGACATGTCATCTGTTCGAAACAGCCCGGTAACCTCGATCGCCGAAGCTCCCATCCACAAGGGGGAGCACCGCATGACCGCGTACCGTTCGATCCGAATTCGTATGGCCGACAGGCCGGGAGCGCTCTCCGCCATCGGCGCCGCCCTGGCCGCCAACCGCGTCGATATCGTCCGCCTCGATGTCGTCTCCCACGACGACGGTTTCGTTATCGACGACCTCCTGCTACGGGCCGTTGACCCGGAGGCGATCAACCTGGCGACGCGCAGCTTCTATGGAGATGTCGAGGTCTT
>CAZQCR010000292.1:0-3882 GCA_964591745.1 uncultured Anaerolineaceae bacterium | reverse complement strand
GAGGACGTCGTGGCGTCGCTGCGCCGCTCCATCGTCCTCGCCGGCCAGGTCCGCCTGCCGGCCGTTCAACGGGCGGCGGACCTGCTGACGATTATCGACGTCACCACCCCCGGGGCCGGTCTCGTCCGCGTACAGACCGATCCCGCGAACGTCTTCCTCCTGCAAACGTTGGCGGCCCGCTTCGCCCTGGTCCAGGCGCAAGAGGCTGTCGAAGCGTTCTCCGCTAGTTGGGATCGGGCCGTCGCCGCGAGTGTCGTTGGCTCTGGCCCGTTCCTCTACGACGGCCAGCGGCCCGACGGGTCCCTCACATTCACGTCCGCGCCCGCGGGCCACGCCCGTTCCCAGGTCGATACGCTGCTTGTCCGGCCCCCAGGCGACCCCGTCGGCGCTTTTGTGGCCGGCCGGACGGATATCGCCCGGGTGCGGGACCGCCGCGACCTGGCCGCGCTGGCCGCCGTCGCTGTTCCCGGCATCGTTGAGTCGCGCTTGCTGGAGGAAGAGCCCGTCGTCTCCTCGATGTTTGTGGGCGCTCCCCCGTGGAACAACCCGGCGCTCGGCCGGGCCATCTCGTTCGCGCTCAACCGGGGGTTGCTCGGCGAGGCGCTGTTCGCCGGCCGGGCGCTTGCGGCCACCGCCGTCTCACCCGCAACCGGGCCCCTCTTAAGCGAGGCGTCGCTGCGTGGCCTCTCCGGCTTCGGCGAACCCGCCGCCGATGCGCGTGAAGCGCGTGCCCTCTGGGACGCCGCTGGCGGCCCGGCACTGGGGACCGTCACGATCGATTTCCCGAGCATCTTCGACCCGCTCTACTCCGCCAGTTCGGTCGTCACGGAACGGCTGAACGAAGTTCTCGGTCAGCAGTTTCAGGCGGCGGTCGAGACCTATACGACGATCTCGCGGAAGACACTGGAGCACGCCTACGGCTCCGGTAAGCCAGCCTTCTGGTTCGGCTGGGGCCCGGCATACCTCGAGCCAGACCCCTCACGCTGGCTTAACGAGACGTACGGCTCGGGATCGCCGGGCGCCCGGAGCACCGGCATCGCTTCCGCCAGGCTCGATGCCCTCTTGCGCGGCCTCGTCCGCGAACCGGAGATCGGGCGACGGCAGGCGCTCCTCCCCGGGATCGTCCGGGAGATTGACGCGCAGGGCGGCGCGGGCCTGATCCACTGGTTGGTGCAACGCTCTGAATCGTTCAGCCGCTCGTACGTGCGCGGGCACGCGGCCTCTTCATGGTGGACGCAGCACCTCGACGCCGCCGTGAGCCTCGATATGGCCTCGGCCGCCTACGCCTCGAGGCCCTGACATGGCGCGTTGGATAGCAGCTATTGACGAGACTAGAGTTCGGAATATACTCCCGGCGCGTGTTCCTGCAGCTCTCAGCCCGCTTTGGATGCACGCGAACAACGAGGAGGGATACCGATGTCTGAGGATTCCAACTACTGGCTGCGCATGAGGACAGGTCGCGTGACGCGTCGGCGCTTCGTCGGCGGCGCGGCGGCAACGGGAGTCGGGGCCGCCGCCCTCGGCCTCGTCGGCTGCGGAGACGATGACGACGCCGCGCCATCATCGACGGCCGCGGGCAGCACCACGGCTGCGGCGACAACCGCGGCCGCCAGCGCCACCACAGCAGCCGCCACCGTTCAGAAGGGCGGCGTCTTCCGGGCGACCAGCGCCAACAACACCTGGGACACGTTCGACGCCGACCGCAGCCGCTTCACCCCGGTCGCCGTCCTTATCGGCTGGACGAACCAGGGCATCGTCCAGTGGAAGAACTACGCCAAGGCCGAGCTCGAAGGTGGCTTCGCTTCCAAATGGGAGCAGCCCGACCCGCTGACCACCGTGTTGACGCTTCGTGAAAACATGTTCTGGCACAACAAGCCGCCGGTGAACGGCCGCGCCGCCACCGCCGATGACATGGCCAAGTTCATCCTCCGCAACAAAGAGAGCAAGAAGCTCGACGGCACGGTCGATACCAACTTCTACCGCGCCACCGCCTACGCCAACGTCGCCTCCGCGAGCGTAACCGACGCCAAGACGGTAACGGTGAAGTTCACGAAGCCGGACCCCTTCTTCCTCAACACGCTTGCCGCCTCCTACGCCAAGGTCGCCGCACCCGAGGCGATCAAGCAGTTCGAAGGGGACTACAGCCAGCTGAAGGCCGAGCACGTGATCGGCACCGGCGGCTTCGTCCTCAAGGACTTCGCCGCCGAAGGCAAGTCCAAGTGGGAACGCCACGACAAGTTCCACGGCGGGACGAACTTCGACGGGATCGAGTGGTTCCCGCTCTTCACCGACCAGACGGCCCAGCAGGTCGCGTTCGAGAACAAGCAACTCGACTACTTCGTCCCCACGCAGGTGAAGGTCCTCGACGACCTGAACAGCCGCCTGAAAGGGAAGATCACCCACACGAAGTCGTTCCAGGCGAACCCTCAAGCGGGGACGTATGCCGCCGGTTCGCCGCCGTGGAACGACCCCAAGAAGATCGGCGCGATCTTCATGGCGCTCGACCGCCGGGCCTACATCACCTCGCTCCTCCAGGGACAGGCGACCATCTCCGGGAACATCGTTCCGGCCCAAAGCGCCTTCGCGATTACGGAGAAGGAGTTGATCACCTTCCAGGGCTATCGGGAGGACCGCGCTGCCGAAGAGAAGGAAGCTCGGGCAATGTGGGACGCCGCTGGTGGCCCCGCCCTTGGCGATATCACTGTCGATATCCCAGACATCTGGGAAGGCCTCTACAGTGGCGGCGCCGCGCTCATCACAACGCAGCTGAAGAAGGTCTTGGGCAACAACTTCGTCGCCAAGATCGAGAACTACACGACGATCTCGACGAAGGTGACCAAGGCCCAGTACGGCAACGGCAACAACAACATCTGGTACGGCTGGATCTCCGATGTCCAGGATCCGGAGCCCACGGCCTCCCTTCACCGCTCCTTCAACTCCGCTTCGCCGCAGTGGGCGCAGTTCCAGGTGAAGAGCGACAAGATCGACACGCTGACCAACCAGGCCATCGCCGAATTCGATCAGAAGAAGCGGATCGAACTCGACAAGGAGATCAACCGCGAGCTGCTGAGGAACTGGGGCGCCGGCATTCCTTACACCCTCGTCGGCATCAGCAACACGCTCACCTGGAACTACCTCAAGTTCGGGGAGATTCCTGCGTTCATCGCCGCCCACCAGTACCCCACGCAGTGGTACATGGACCAGAAAGACCCGACCTGGGCCGGCCGGGCCAGCTAAGGACGGGCCATCGGTCAACAAATCGGGAAGGGGACCGCTTGCGGTCCCCTTCCCCGTTGCCGATACACTTGAGCAATGCGAAAGCGCGGGGTCCCCACCGGTCTTGTTGCCGCGGCTCTGGTCGCGCTGCTCGCCCTGAGTGCCGGGGCCTTTGGCGCCGGCGGCGCGCCCGCACCCCAGGATGGCTTCGGAGAGCAGATCCGCTACCTTGGCCGCGATACCGCCACGGGCCTGCCCGTTACCGTTGACGACCGGTTCATCGCGGAAGTCGAGCGGGCCGTTGAGCGCTACGGCAAGGACGAAGGCGAGGCGATCCCGCCGCCTCCGGTGAACGGGACCGACATCGCCCGTTTGCGCGTCCCCGCGCTCGGCGTCGATGCGCTCGTAGACCGTTACGGGGTGGATAGCTTCGGCCGGCTCGACGTTCCCCAGGACAACGCCACGGTCGGCTGGAACCCGGCCTGGACGGCGCTTCCCGGCTCAGGGCGCTCCACCTTCTTCGCCGCCCACTTCGAGTACCGGGGCGTGCCCGGGGTCTTCTTCCGCCTCTCCACGCTGAAGGCCGGCGACATCGTCGAAGCGGTGCTCTCTGATGGCAGTGCTGTCCGCTACCGCGTGACCTCCACCGTGGACTATCCCCTGGGG
>CAZQCR010000291.1:0-3912 GCA_964591745.1 uncultured Anaerolineaceae bacterium | reverse complement strand
ACCCGGAGTCAGCCGATGTCGACGATGTCGACGTGGAACTGCTTGAGGTGGGCTTGTGACCACTTGGCGAGCCCTTCGAGCACCGGACGAAGGGCTGCACCGCTCGGAGAGAGCGCGTAGGCGTTGTTGCGGGCGGCCCCGTCCGGGTTCGTGCGCTCGATGAGCCCGAGCGGTTCCGTTATGGTGCGTTAGAGATTCGGGGGTTTGGTACGGCTGGAGGGATTCGAACCCCCGACCCTCTGTTCCGAAGACAGATGCTCTAATCCACTGAGCTACAGCCGCACGGCTTCCGCTCTGCTCCAGTGTACAGGCCCTCGGCCGGTCGATCATGCGGCGGGGTGTTGGTGCGCGGGCCTTCGTGCGCTCGGCGGCTTCGTGGTTCAATGTCTCCGGGGTGGCGCAGCCCGATTGCGGTTGCCGCAGTGTCCCTGGAGGAGCCCTTGCCAGAAACCGTCCTGGTCACCGGTGGCGCTGGCTACGTCGGCAGCCATGTTGTGTACGAACTGTTGGAACGCGGCTACGAGGTCGTGATCTTCGATAACCTCCAGCAGGGCCACCGGGAGGCTGTCCCGGCTGGAGCGACGCTGATCGAAGGTGACCTGGCGAACCCGGCGGCGATCGGCGCGGCGTTCGCGGGGCCAACCATCTCGGCGGTCCTGCACTTCGCGGCGAACTCGCTGGTTGGCGAATCGATGCGCGATCCGTTCCGTTACCTGGGCGACAACGTGACCAACGCTATCAACCTGATCCGGGCGACGGTCGATCATGAGGTCGGGCGCTTCGTCCTGTCTTCTACGGCGAACCTGTTCGGCACGCCCGAGGTTGTGCCGATCGCTGAAGATGCGGCCATCGACCCGGGGAGCCCGTACGGCGAATCGAAGCAGATGATCGAGCGGATCCTCTTCTGGGCGGAACGGACGTACGGGCTCCGCTCCGCCTGTCTTCGCTACTTCAACGCGGCCGGCGCCCACCCCTCTGTGCCGATCGGGGAGGACCACGACCCGGAGACGCATCTCATCCCGATCGTGCTCGCCGCGGCGCTTGGCCAGCGGGAGATGGTCGAGGTTTTTGGCGACGACTATCCGACGCCCGATGGCACGTGCGTCCGCGATTACATCCACGTGGTGGACCTGGCCGATGCCCATGTCCGGGCGCTTGACCTGCTGCAGACGCGGAGCTGTCGGTTCAATCTCGGCAACGGACGGGGCTACAGCGTTCGGGAAGTGATCGAGACGGCCCGGCGGGTGACGGGTGTCGAGTTCGCGACCAGCATTGGGCCGCGCCGCGCCGGCGACCCGGCGGTGCTGGTGGCATCGGCTGAGCGGGCGATGGCGGAGCTGGGGTGGCGTCCGCGGTACCCGTCGCTCGAAAGCATCATTGAAAGCGCATGGCGCTGGCACGAGGGGCACCCGAGGGGTTTCGACGGGGACCGGCCTGCGCTTAGCTGACCGCCGCCTCCACCTGCCCAAGACGCTCGCGGCCGGCCACGATCAAGGTGATCTCGGCCGATAGTGCTTCGCTCTCGGCCGCGCGCAGGGCGGCGTCGAGCGCCACCCCGGCCGCTGCCCGGTCGCCAAGCCCGGCCAACGCCTCGCCCCGCATTCGCTCGAGGGTCGCGCGGGAAGGCCCCCCGGGCGCGCCCTTGGCGCGCTCCAGGAGCGCCTCGGCTCGTGAGCGCGCCCGCTGCCAATCTCCAGCGGCGTGCGCGTTCTCGAGGAGCCGGAACTCGGTTTCGGCGATGTGTTCGCCCATTGCGGCCGCGCGGAACGCCGCTTCGGCCTCCACCAGTAGCCGCTCCGCTTCGTCGTAGTTGCCCAGGCGCGTGGCGCAGCGACCGAGGTTGCTGAGCACGGCCGGGATGCCCTCGCCGTAATGGGAGGCGCGGAAGACGCGGAGGGCTTCGCGGAACGAAGCTTCGGACTCCGCTACCTGGCCGAGGTCGGAAAGGGCCTCGGCCACGTTGTTCGTCATGATTGCCGCTTCTACGACCATGCCGATCCGGTTGTAGACGGCGCCGCTGCGGCGCCAGTACTCCAGGGCGCGCGCCAGCTCTCCCTGGAAGTACCAGTGGATGCCGAAGTTGTTCCAGGCCGAGGCTTCGCCGCGAAGGTCGCCCAGCTCCTGGAAGATGGCGATCGCTTTTTCTGAATGCGTCCCCGCCGCCGGATCGCCGAGCCGGCTGAGGGCGTAGTCCAGCGTGTAATACGCTTTCGCGACCGCTTCCCGGTCGCCCGGGTCACGGATTTCGCCATCGCCGATCACCTGGCGGCAGAGCGCCACGGACTCCTGGTAGCGGGCCTGGCGGAAACGCAACCCGCCCAGCCCGACGACGATCTCCTTGCGCGCTCGGGCGGTCTCCTGGCTTTCGCCGGCGCAGGCCTTCAGCGCCCGGCCGAGCCAGAGCGCCGCTCGCCCGTACTCGCCCCGCCGTTCGCGCAGCATCCCTTGTTTCCGGAGGAGCCGTGCCGCGACGAGGGCCTGGCCGGCCGTCAGCGCGCGCGCCGCCGCGAACGCTTCATCGGCCGCGTCGAACTGGCCGGCGGCGTCACTGACATCGCCGAGGGCTTCGTTTACTCGCGCCAGCTCTTCGGCGGGAGCGCTCTCCAGCCGCCGGGCGGCCTGGAGGGACTGGCTGAAGTACTCGGCCGCTTCGCCGTTGGCGAACTTCGACCTTGCCCGGTCGCCGGCCTGGCGGCAGTAGCGCCAGGCTTCCGGGTAGAGCTGCGCCCGCCAGAAGTGGAGGGCCAGGAGTTCGACCTCATCACCGGATTCGATTCCATCCCCTTCGATCGCCCGGCCTACCCGTTCGTGGATGGTGCGCCGGCGGCGGAAGGGCAGCCCTTCGTAGGCCGCATCGCGGAAGATCCGGTGGCGGAACCGAAACGCAGCCTCACCGTCCGCTTCGACGAAGGCGGCGAGCCGCTCCCACGCGGCCTCTTCGATCGTCACGCCATCGCTCGCGAGGCTCTCTTCCAACATCGCTACATCGAAGGGGTCACCCACCACGGAGGCGTACCGGAGGACGAAGCGGTCGGCGGCCTCCAGCTCATCGATGCGCGCGCCGACGATCGCCTCCAGCGAGTCGGGGAACTCCTCGTCTCCGCGCGCCAGGGCGCCGACCAGCTCGAGGAGGAAGAGCGGGTTGCCCCCGGCGCGGCCGGTGGCGGCGGTGAGCCGTTCCGGCGGCGCGCCCAGGACTTCGGCGGCCGCGTCGGCCAGTTCGGCGGCCGCGGCCATCGTCAGCGGCCCGATCGAAAGCACGCTCGAATTCGGGGTAGCCGGGTCGATCAGGGGGGCGTTTGGCCAGGTCACCACGCAGATGAGCCAGGGGTGTTCGCTCACGCCCTGGAGTACGGCCGTGACCAGGCCGCGCGAGGCCTCGTCCATAAAGTAGACGTCTTCGAAGACGACCAGGGCCGCACCGGGATGGACCAGGCCGGCGACTTCGACGAACGCCGCCTCCAGACGCCGGCGGCGGAGCGATTCGTCGAGGGCGTCCGTCTCTGTGGTTGGCTTGACCGTGACATCGGCGACGACGGCGAGGAGGGGGGCCCAGGGCAGGAGGTGCGGCGCAATCCTTCCCAGGCGCCGCTCAAGCTGGTCGCCCCCTTCCGTACCATCTTTCGTGACCCGGAGGAACGCCCGGGCCATTCCGCGGAGGGCGTGGTACGGGATTCGAGCGCCGTACTGTTCGGCAGGGACGCGGAGCTTCGTGCAATCCTTCGCCTGGGCGAGGAACTCATCGATGACGCGTGACTTGCCGACGCCGGTTTCGCCCTGCACTTCTACCACGCGGCCTGCCCCGGCCGCCGCCAGCGCCATCTCGTTCACGAGGTAGGCGACCTCGGTTTCGCGCCCGCTTGTCGGCAGCCGGAGGGCGTCGGCGTCGGCGCGCTTGCCACGGGCCGTCCC
>CAZQCR010000290.1:0-3928 GCA_964591745.1 uncultured Anaerolineaceae bacterium | reverse complement strand
GGTGCTGCAGGTGCGCGAGCGGCTGCTGATCCTGCCGATCATCGGCGTCCTCGACAGCGAGCGCGCCCGTCAGCTGACCGAGCAGCTGCTCACCGGCATCCGCCGCGATTTCGCGTTCGACGTGATCGATGCCGCCATCCGCGCCAGTCTCAACCAGGAGGAGCGCCGAGAGGCCGGCCGGAAGGGTGACGGTGCGCCGTCCCTCGCCGTCGCGGTCATCCGCCACGATCGGGAGGCCGAAGAGGTCACGATAAAGCGAGAGCGTTCCCTCGATCGAAGCCACCGCGACGGCGACGTGACGGACCCGATTGATCGTCGTCACGCGTTCGCGTGTGTTTCCGCCGGCACGGAAGCGGGGCCGGTATGCCGTGCGCCAGCCATGCCCGCCAGGCGGGCGGCGATTTCGTGCCAGTGTTCGCGGTCGTGGTCGATGATGGAACGAAGCAGTGTGCCGTAGAACGAGCCTTCCGCGCCCAGGTTATCGTCGCTCACGGCGGCCGCCTCTTCGAGCAGCCGCAAGCGCCCGCCCTTGAGCTGTTCGAAGATGCTCCAGAAGGTGAGGTCGCGTTTTCGTTCGACGTGGTCGCGGTTCCAGATGTCCAGGTTGGCCTCGTCGAAATCGAGGACGGCGGGGCGTTTGCCGTCGCGGAGCTCGCGGACAGCGCTGACCACTTCCGCCTCCCACGAGGCGACGTGGCCGACGATGTCCTTGAGCGACCACTGGCCGACGAACGGGCGCTCGATGTCGCGGATTCGGCAGGTCTCGATGTTGCGGATCAGCTGATTCCGCTCAAGCTCGAGCTCGCCGAGAAGTCGCCTGCGCTCGTATGCGTAGTCTGCTATCTCGTCGGTCATCAAATCACCACCGTCGGCCGATATTCGCCCCACACCCGGCGTAGGCGATGGCTGATTTCGCCGAGCGTCGCCCGGTTTTCGACGCACTCGACCATTGCCGGGAGGAGGTTGTCGGTGCCATGGGCGGCCACTTCAAGGCGGGCGAGGAGCGCTTCGACAGCGGCCGAGTCGCGATTCGCCCGCAAGGCCGCCAGCCGCTCGGCCTGGCGGCGGCCGATCGTCGGATCGAGGCGCAGCGTCTCGAACGGCTCCTCGTGGTTCTTGAAATCGTTGACGCCGACGACGATCCGCTCTTTGCTTTCTACCTGGAGCTGGAAACGGTAAGCCGCCTCCTGGATCTCGCGCTGTTGGAAGCCCTGTTCGAGGGCGGCGAGGGCCCCGCCCATGCCGTCGATCGTCTTGATGTAGTCGAGCGCTTCAGCTTCCAGGCGGTTGGTCATGCTCTCGATGTAGAAGGAGCCGCCGAGGGGGTCGGCGATATCCCCGACGCCGTTTTCGTAGGCGATCACCTGCTGCGTGCGGAGGGCGATCTGAACCGCCTTTTCGGTCGGGAGGCTCAGCGCTTCGTCCATTGAGTTCGTGTGGAGCGATTGCGTCCCACCAAGCACGGCCGCGAGGGCCTGCACGGTCGTCCGCACGATGTTGTTCTCGGGCTGTTGGGCCGTGAGAGTGGCGCCGCCGGTCTGCGTGTGGAAGCGGAGCATCTGGGAACGCGGGCTCTTGGCGTTGAAGCGTTCCTTCATGATTCGCGCCCACATCCGTCGCGCCGCCCGGAACTTCGCGACTTCTTCGAGGAAGTTGTTATGGCAGGCGAAGAAGAAGCTCAACTGGCCGGCAAAGTCATCGACATCGAGGCCAGCGTTGACCGCGGCCTGGACGTACTCGATGCCATCGGCCAGGGTGAAGGCGATCTCCTGGGCGGCGGTCGAACCGGCCTCCCGCATGTGGTAGCCGGAGATCGAGATCGTGTTCCAGCCGGGCACCTCATCCTTGCAGTAGCGAAAGATGTCGTTGATCAACCGCATGCTCGGCTTGGGCGGGTAGATGTACGTTCCGCGCGTGATGTATTCCTTCAGGATGTCGTTCTGTACGGTTCCGCCGAGCTTGGCCGCTGGCACGCCCTGGCGCTTCCCTACGGCAACGTAGAGGGCGAGAAGCACCGGCGCGGTTGCGTTAATCGTCATCGAGGTGGTGACTTTATCGAGCGGGATCTGGTCGAAGAGGGTGAGCATGTCGTCGATCGAATCGATCGCCACGCCGACTTTCCCAACCTCTCCCGCGGCCATCGGGTCGTCGGAGTCGTAGCCGATCTGCGTGGGCAGGTCAAAGGCGACGGAGAGGCCCGTCTGGCCCTGCCCAAGGAGGTAGCGGTAGCGCTGATTCGATTCTTCAGCCGTGCCGAAGCCGGCGTACTGGCGCATGGTCCAGAACCGGCCGCGATACATCGTAGGCTGAATGCCGCGCGTGAACGGGTACTCGCCGGGGTACCCGAGATCGGCGGCGGGATCGAAGCCGTTCAGGTCCTCGGGGCCATAGACCGGTTCGAGCGACATCTTGCCGGTGGTTTCGAAAACCTTGCTTCGTTCGGGGGCGCGTTCAATCGCCTTCGCGTAGGTGCCTTGCAGCCACTCGCGCTTTGATGCACTCGGCATGATGGGATACTCCAGCGGAGGCGCGGGGAGCCTCGGACGAATCTGCTGTGAGTATAGGAGAGGGTCGCGTGGCGCGCCAAAGCGCGGGGGAGCCTACGGGTCTCGCGTGTCCTTTGACCGCTCCTGGAGCTTCTTCAGCCGCCACCCTTCGAAGTCGACTGGCTCGCGAACGATAGCGAACTTCCGCCGGCGCTCGTGCAGTTCGTCATCGTATGTCCAGGTGCGCGCGGGCTGTCCCATGGATCGATCATCGTCGGCCACCTGGCCGGTCTGAAGGCCCGGAAGGGGCCGTCACGTATTTTGCACGGGAAGCCGACATTTATCCGGTGGCGACTGCGCTCGCTCCGCGTATACTCCCGTTTGGGTTGTTCCTGTTTGGGAGCAAACCAGCGATTGCCGCCGGGCCACCCAAGAATGCGCACGGGCGCCAGGGTTGGTCCAACTGGCGGCTCTTCGTGCGGGAGTCCAGGTAGCCCTTGCGGGCATCGAAAGGGAACGGGGTGGTATTCCGCGCTCAGGACAACGAGGGATGGTGGGCAACCGGGTCATCCGGTCCCCGGCCGGCGCAAAGGCATCGCGCGGCCGGTACCCATTCGCCGGGCGGAGTCGCCGGCGCGGGATCTGCGGGGATGGCGATGATGGGGGGGGAATACGAAGTTGATGATCCGCTGCTTCGACGGCTTCGCGAAAACGCGCAGGGCGATTCGGCAGTTCGCCAGTTGCGCCGCCGCTACGACCTCCTCCGGGAGGACTATGAGCGCCTCGTGGATCGGCTCGTCGAGCTGGAGGACGGCCTGGCTGAATCCACCCGGCCAACGCCACCGCGGGCCCCGGGTGATGGTGGCGCCATGAGTCTCACGCAACAACTCCTCGCGCCACTCTTCGAACTTCGCGACGGTTACATCGAGGCGCTTACCAGCCTCCAGGAAGTGGTGAAGGGCCTCGATTCGATGGCGGCGGGCATGATGAAGGGCCAACACCCCGCGCCCGCTGGCTCCCCAGAGTCGCCCGTACGCCCGGCCGCTGGCCGGCCTCGTCCCAGGACCGTCGATGTCGAGACGCACGGCCGCGGGTTCGGCGAGATGCTCGATTTCCAGGAACGCCTCTCCGCGCTTCCCGGCGTCACTCGCGTTTCGATCCAGTCCGCCGGTAACGATCGCGCCACCTACATCGTCGAACTCAGCGCCGCCGACTAGCGCCCCCCGATGCCCGCGGCATCCCTCGGATCGCGAGCGCGGTTGACTTTGCCTCGAATACCGTCAGGATCGCGCGGGCAAGGAGGCACACATGCAGACGGGTAGCTTTCGCGGATTCGACGTCGAGATCCGGGACCCCGGGATCGCCGTTATCACATTCAACCGGCCAGAGAAGCTGAACGGGCTCGACCAGTGGATCAAGCGCGACCTCGTGGAGACGCTCAC
>CAZQCR010000289.1:0-3942 GCA_964591745.1 uncultured Anaerolineaceae bacterium | reverse complement strand
GGGGCGATAACGATTATCTGTGCCGACACCGGCGATGGGTGCGAGCCGCTGGACTGACCGGTGCCCCGACACCCTGAACACTGACGCGAGGCCGCCCGATTCGTTGGGCGGCCTCGTTCTTTCCGGCTACGGAGCTGCGTTGACCATTTCGTGGAGCAGCTCGAGGGCGCGTTGGGCGATCTGTTCCATGACCTGGACGCGGGTGCCGGGGAAGACGTGTTCTTCAGCGCGGGCTCCGTTCGGGCCAACAACGGCGATAGCGACGCTGCCGACGGGCTTGGGCGAGCGGCGGCTGCCCAGGGGCCCGGCGATGCCGCTTTCAGCGACGGCCCACTGGGCGCCAGTCATCTTCCGGAGGGCCTCGGCCGTAGCGGTCACCCACTGGGGGCTAACCGCGCCGTGTTCGCGGGCGATCTCGCGATCGAGCTCCATGCCCTGGAACTTCGTCGGGCTGGAGTAGGGGACGATGCCGTTTTCGAACCAGCGGGATGCGCCGCCGACGCTGAGCATGCGGGCGCTGATGAGGCCGCCGGCTGTGGTCTCGGAGACGGAGACCTTCTCGCCGCGCGCCACGAGCGCTTCGCCGATTGGTGTGGTCAGGGGGTCATCTTCGTAGAGGGGCATCGTGTTTCTCCGGGCAAGCGTTGGGCGCATCGTAGGGATGGAACGCTATCCCGGCCACCGGAACGATGGTCTAGGGTGCGGCAGGTCAGTCGTCATCCTCGGCGGGCGTGCCGCCCAGGCCCTTCTTCGCCGGTACGGTCTTGGCCACTTCGCGAATGACGTCCATCACGTTGTTCTCCACGGCGTCACGCGCGGCGCGGATGGCGCTGAAGATCGCCCGCGCGTTGGAACGGCCGTGAGAGATGACGCAGACGCCATCGACGCCGAGGAGCTTGGCGCCGCCGTACTCGGTGTAGTCGAGGCGGCGCCGGACCTTCATCAGCTCCGACTTGAGGACGAGCCCGGCGGCGCGATTCCAGGGCGTGAGCTCGACGGCCTTTCGCACCTCCTGGAAGAGCGTCTCGGAGACACCTTCGACGGTTTTCAACATCACGTTGCCGGTAAAGCCGTCGGTGACAATGACGTCTGTGGTATCGCGCAGGAGCTCGCGGCCTTCAACGTTGCCGACGAAGTTGAGGCCGCTGGCGCGGAGCGCTTCGTGCGCTTCGACGGTCATCTGATTGCCCTTCGAATCCTCCTCGCCGATCGAAAGGAGGGCGACGCGGGGCGACGGGACGCCGAAGGTGCGCGCGTAATAGGCGGCGCCCATGTGGGCGAACTGGATGAGGTGGATCGGACGGCAGTCGGCGTTGGCGCCAACATCGAGGACGAGCTTGTCCTTGCCGGAGACCGAAGCGTAGGTGAGCGCCAGGGCGGGCCGGGCGATTCCGCGCACGCGTCCGAGCGTGAAGAGGGCGGCAGCCATCGAAGCGCCGGTGTTGCCGGCGGTCACGAAGCCATCGGCCTGGCCCTCTTTCACGAGGCGGAGGCCGACGTTGATCGATGCGCCGGGCTTCGCGCGTACGGCCTCCGTTGGATGCTCTTCCATCTCGATGACGTCCCGGGCATCGACAACGCGAAGGCCGGCGATTTCGCCTGTGCCGTGCATCTCCTGGCGAATCACCTCGGCCTGGCCTACGAGTATCAGCTCGACGCCGAGCGTACCCGCGGCCATCAGGGCGCCGGCGACGATCTCCTCGGGCGCGTTATCACCGCCCATCGCATCGACAACAATCCGTGTGGTCATCCCATGGTCCTCCGCGCAACCAGGATCATCCGTTCCGAGTCGGTCGTGAACGGTCCTAATTCGTAGTCGCCATACACACCGTCGAGCCGCAGGCCGGCGAGGTGGAGCAGGTATTCGGCTTCGAAGCGGTAGAGGTAGCGCAGCCGGTGTTCGCTTACACGGCGCCGTACCGAGCCATCGGCCTGGGTGGTTTCGTAGGTGATACGCAACCAGCGGGTCTGAAGCGCGAGGTCGTCTTCGTGGACCTGGTAGACGTCGAGCGTGGCGTCGTCGTCGAGGGGACCGCTCCAGGTAAGGAGCGGCTGGCCGTTCGTCGCTCCATCCAGCGAGAGGGCGGGGCCTGGCAGGTCCACGACGAGGGTGGCGTTGAAGGCCATGGCGGGCCCCAAAGCACGAAGCATCGCGAGCTGCTCTTCGCCGTTTTCGGCGTAGAGGAAGACGTCGGCGGGCACGAGGACGAGGCCGTAGTGGTCCGGCTCGAGGGCGAGGTCTTGGACGCGTCCCTCGATGAGCGTCACCTCCGCGCCTTCGTCTTCAGCGCGCTTTCGGGCTACCGCCAGCATGGCCAGGGAAGGGTCGATGCCTACGACGTCGTGGCCGGCGAGCGAAAGAGCGATGGAGATCCGGCCGGTCCCGGTGCCCACTTCGAGCACGGGAAGGTCGGTCCGGCCGGCGAACGAAAGCCAGAGACCGACATCGTCGTCGTGGCCCTCGTGGATCAGGTCGTAGAACGGAGCGTCGATTGCGTAAGGGTCGGACAACGGCGTGGCGCCTGGGGAGAGAGAGCTCGGGGAGTCATCCCGGCGAGGGGAAGGATAGCAGGGGGCGTGCAACGCGATGCCCGCTCCGGTAGGCTCCCGCAAATGAACCGGCGTGAACTCTGGCATCGGCTGGCGGCACGCCCGAACAATGTCCGCTTCGACGAGATAGAGCGGCTGCTCATCCTCTCCGGCTGGGCACTCGAGCGAACGCGAGGGAGCCATAAGCACTACCGCAAGGGCCCGGCACGACTGAGCGTACCGTATGGGCGCGGGACTATACTGATGGTCTATGTGCGCGACGTCCTGCGGCGCACTCACGAGGAAGGCGATGACTGACGACGAACGCGAAGCCCTGATCCGAGAGATAGTGGCGCGCCCGTATCGCAAGATCATCACCGGGGACGATATCGAGGGTTACCTGGCCGAGGCTCCTGAACTGCCCGGTTGCGTCACCGCTGGCGAAACGGTTGAAGACGCCGCCGCCATGCTGCGTGATGCCATGGAGGGATGGGTCGAGTCTGCGCTGCTCGCCGGTGAGCCGATTCCCGAACCAGCAGTTCTGGCCCTCGGCGCCTGATCGGAGGGCTCGCCGCTCGTGGGCGGATGCCGATGAAATCAGCCCTGAGGGAACCGTCCCGCCTCCCGCCCACGGCCCGTCGCCACGTCGTCGGGCCTTCGTGGTTCACTCTCCCGATGGCAGCGGCGCGCGCACTGGCGTACGCTCCCGATGCACGGAGGTGAAGCATGGAGAAGGAACTCGCAGGCAAGGTGGTCGTCGTCACGGGCGCGGGGCGGATGCGGAGCATCGGACGGCCAATCGCCGTCTTGCTGGCGCGCGCCGGGGCGAATGTCGTGCTCACCGGCACGGGCCGCACCCCAGACCGCTACCCGGATGACGAGAAGGCGGCCGGCTGGCGTGACATCGAGAGCGTGGCCGACGAAGTCCGGGCCGAAGGGGCGAAGTGCCTCGCGCTGGTCTCCGACATCTGCAGCGAGGACGCCAACCGCGAGTTGGTAGAAGGGACCGTCGCGGAGTTCGGGCGGCTCGACATCGTGGTGAACAACGCCGGCGCGGCGCGCGGCGATGACCGCGTGCCCACCGTCGACCTCACCTACGAGACGTGGAAGAAGGTGCTGGTGACGAACCTGGATGGGACGTTCCTGCTCTCGCGTGAGGTCGGCCGCCACCTCCTGAAGCAGGGCGAAGGCGGGAGCATCGTCAACATTTCCTCGATCGCAAGCAAGCTGGCGGGGCCGAACACAGCCGCCTACTCGTCATCCAAGGCCGGGATTAACGCGCTCAGCCGGTCGATGGCGATGGAGCTGGCGCCGAAGGGGATCCGCGTGAACGCCGTCTGCCCCGGGATCATCGATACCTACCGGATGGACGACATCGGCCGGGGCCCGGCCTGGCAGGAGATGGTGCGCACA
>CAZQCR010000288.1:0-3975 GCA_964591745.1 uncultured Anaerolineaceae bacterium | reverse complement strand
CGCGTCTCTCGTCTACTCCGCGCCCACCCACTGGTCATACAGGTTGTGGAAGTGGCGCACCTTCCCTTCCGCGTAGGCGGAAAGGTTCACGTAGGGATCGACCTTCGTCTTCATCCCCCGCTGGATCTTCGGGAGGTTGTAGGTGTCCTGGTTCAACACCCGGCCCAGCGCCCCCATCTCCGGGGCGTTCGTGAAGTCCTCGTCCGCTTCCAGCCAGTGGATCGGCGC
This sequence comes from uncultured Anaerolineaceae bacterium, assembly GCA_964591745.1. Lineage (GTDB taxonomy): Bacteria > Chloroflexota > Dehalococcoidia > Tepidiformales > Tepidiformaceae > JANMTH01. Next base: position 3,747 of record CAZQCR010000288.1, on the reverse strand, counting down.
GGCCGGTGGCCGCGGCTCGCCTTCCGGCCAGGGCACCAGGTAGAGGATCTCCATGATGCTCATATCCGGGTCCTCGCCGTACGGCCGGAAGCGGTAGACGATGCGGCTGAACGCGCCCCATGGATGAAAGTTCGGGAAGAGGTTGTTGTAGTAGCCGTCCACCAGCTCCGCGTCGCAGTAGATATCGGCCCGGTCACCGATCATCGGGCGGAGCGCCTCACGCGTCGCGTCCGCCGCCGTCGTCCGGCGCTGCACGACGTCGTCCAGGTCCGGGTGAATGCCCCGGTGCGCACTCGCCCCGGCGGCGATGGTTACCGCGCGGCACCAGTTTCCGAAGACGTCATACTGGTGGTTCGCGCCGTCGCCGCCCGCCATCAGGGCCTGCGGATGGGTGGCCAGCACGTGGTAGCCCTCCATGAACGCTTCCTGCGTCGTTTTCCAGTTCGCCCGGATGACCTTGGCGACGTGCATCTGCTTGTAGCGCTTTTCGAAGTCGTACCGTTCGTACTGCTCCGGCAGCGAACCGAGGAAGCTTTCCAGCGGTTCGCAATCCGGGTCGGGGTTGATGAAGATGAAGCCGCCCCAGGTGCCCAGTTGCGCTTCCCGCAGGTGGCCGGCCTCCTCCCGGATGCCCGGGAAGTCCCATTCCGAGGGGATTTCGCGCAGGCTCCCATCGAGCTCCCAGGACCAGCCGTGGAAAGGGCAACGGAACTCGGTCGCGCACTTGCCATCGAACTCCCGGAGCTGGCGCCCCCGGTGCAGGCAGGCGTTGTTGAACGCCTTGAAGCTCTTCTCGCCGGTCCGCACGACAATCCACGAAAGGTGCGCGACGTCGTAGACGGTGTAGTCGCCGACCTCCGGGATGTCCTGCTCCATGCAGGCGAACTGCCAGGCGCGCTTCCAGATCTTCTCGACTTCGATGTCGTGCCACTTCTTCGCGAAGTAGCGCTCGGTGGGCACGCGGGTGACGCCGCCGGGCATCGGCGAATTCAGGCGGAGCCCGGCCGGCACGCGTTCCGGGTGGCTATCGCGGTCCAACAGTTCGTGGAAGGAGACGGCCGAGGAGCGCTTCCCCATCGCGGTCTCCCGCCCCGGGTCACCGACGTACTTCGCCCATATGGGCACGCCCGGCGGGCGCGTCGCCATCATCCGCATCGCCGCTGTTCGTGGGTCCGTGCGGAGGGCGCCGGTGTAGCTGTCGTTGGCTGCGTCCCCGGCTTTCTCCTCACGCATCCCCCGGGCGGGCATCTGCGTCCGGTAGACATCGAAGCCCTCGGGCAGGTCCGGTCCGCCCACGTACTGGAGGAAGTGAGGGTCGGCGTGGCGGATCTTCCCTTCCTTCCAGCGCCCTTCCCAGTCGAAGACGCCGAAGTCGTCGCCCTTTGTCACGCGGATCATGCCGCCGCCAAGCTCTTCGTAGGTCATGCCGTTGATGGGGTGGACTTCGCTTCGCATGGGGGCACTCCTGGGCCAAACTGGCCAGCTGGCCGATTCATTGGACGAATGCCCGGAGTCTACCACGCAACGTCACAGGTTTGCGCCGTCCTGTGGTGCATTTCGCCGTCCCGGGCGCCCGCGGGTACCTGCTCGTCCTGCTATAGTCCCGTCCGGCGTGGAGCGCGTGCCCCTCGCCGGACCGGCGACGCGCAGTCGCTGGCCGCCGAAACCACTTCCGAAAGGTACCCCATGAAGTTCGGACTCAGCTTCTTCCCCACTCACTTCAGCATTAGCCCCATGCGGGTTGCGATTGAGGCAGAGCGTCTCGGCTTCGAATCGCTCTGGATCCCCGAGCACTCGCACATCCCGCTCGACACCGAGTTCCCGCTCGCCGCCGAAGTGCCGATGATGTATCGCAGCACCTACGACCCGTTCGTCTCCCTCGCCGCCGCGGCCGCCGTCACCACCACCCTGAAGCTGGCCACGGGCATCTGCCTGGTCACCCAGCGAGACCCGTTCAACTGCGCCAAGGAGGTCGCGACGCTGGACCGCATCTCGAACGGGCGGTTCATCTTCGGGATCGGCGCCGGCTGGAACGCTCCCGAGATGCGCAATCACGGCACGAACCCGGACTCCCGCTTTCGGCTGATGCGAGAGCGCGTCGAGGCAATGAAGGCGCTCTGGACGCAGGACGAGGCCGAGTACCACGGCCGCCTGGTGGATTTCGGGCCCGTATGGCAATGGCCGAAGCCGGTCCAGCAGCCCCACCCTCCAATCATTCTCGGCGGCGCCGGCCCGAACGTCCTCCAGCGCATTGCGGCCTATGGCGATGGCTGGCTACCCGCCGTTACGCCGGTCTGGAACGAATCACTGCGTGGCCGCATGACTGCGCTCGACGACTTCGAACGCCAGATCGCGGAGCTGTTCCGGCTCTCCGCCGAGGCCGGCCGGCCCCAGCCGTCGGTCACCGCCCCGCTCGTGGCGGCCGAACGTCTCGGCCTCGAACGCCTCCGGGAGATCGGGGTCGATCGCGTCAATCTCGGGCTCAGCTCGGCTCCCGAGCCGGAAGCGCTCGCCGAGCTGGAGCGGCACGGCGAAACGATCGCCAGGCTCCAGCAGGCGTAACGAGCCGGCCGTCGCGGCCCCAAGGCCACGGCTGCTCGCGTAGACTACCGCAGGGCGTCCCCGAGAGCGCCCGTAAGCCCAACCGAGCCGTCCAGGAGGCCCACCGATGCACCCCCGTTCCAAAGAAGTAGCCCTGGCGATGGCGGAAGCTGCCAGCGACTGGCTCGCCTCCCTCCCTCCGGAACTGCGGGCGAAGGCCAACCCCGCTATCTCCGACCCAAAGCGTGAGGTCTGGTTCTATACACCGACGGACCACGACGGGGTGGCGATGGCCGACCTGACGGTGCGCCAGGTCCAGCTCGCTCATCGCATGCTCGCTTCGGGGCTGAGCAGGCCCGCCTACCACCGCGCTACGCTGATCATGAACCTCGAAGCCTGGCAGGACGCCGGGGCGGGTTGGCGCGTGCCCCGTGGGTCCATGCGTGGCGTCATGCACGGCCAGGACCCGGCGATGTACTTCGCCAGCGTCTTCGGCGAGCCAGGGAGCGCGCTCTGGGGCTGGCGTTTCGGCGGGCACCACGTCTCCGTGCACTACACGATCGTCGATGGCGAAGTTGTCTCCTCCACGCCGACCTTCTTCGGCGCGAACCCGCACGAGGCGCCGCTGAGCGACTTCCAGACCCTGCGCCCCGTCGCTGGCGAAGAGGACATCGCCCGCGAGCTGCTGCACAGCCTCGACGCGAACCAGCGCCTCGTCGCCGTGATTTCGAAGGCGGCGCCGTTCGATATCGTCCAGTCCAATCGCCCGCAGATCGTGGATGGAGCGGAACCTCACTGGATCACGATGGTCTTCAACGGCCGCCCGGGGGAACCAACCGAGAGCAATCTGAACCGCATGCAGGACGACCTGGAAACGCGGCAGGCGATGACGGGCGCGGACCGCGAGGCGGCCCGGTACTCCCTCGTCCCCAAGGGACTGCCCTGCGCGCAGCTTTCACAGGCCCAGAGGGGCACGTTCGAAGCGCTCCTGCGGGAGTACACCGGCCGCCTGCCGGAGCCGATCGCCGCCGCCGAGCACGAGCGGCTCATGAGCGTCCTGCCGGAGCTGCACTTCGCCTGGGCGGGCGGGCTCGAACGGAAGCAGCCCCACTACTACCGCATCCAGGGGCCGCGCGTCCTCATCGAGTACGATTGCGTGCAGAACAACGCCAATCACAGCCATACGGTCTGGCGTGACCCGGATGG
>CAZQCR010000287.1:0-3981 GCA_964591745.1 uncultured Anaerolineaceae bacterium | reverse complement strand
GGCGATCGCCTTGGCGACTTCGATGCCGAAGAGGTTGGACTGGCCAACCGCCTGCTGCTGCTTGTCGTAGGCTTCGGCGGTAGCGTCGCCAATGGCGCGAATCTTCGAGCCTTCGGCGTTACCTTCGAGTTCGACCGCGCGGGCGCGACCCTCGGCTTCGATGACGGTCTTCTGGCGGTTCTGTTCGGCCACCTGCACGCCGATCTGGGCGGCGACGAGTTCGATCTGCTTGTCGGCCTGGGCGCGCGTGTTTTCGGTGGCGATACGCTCCTGTTCGGACTTCTGCTGGTCAATGAACATGGTCTGCTGCTGCGCGGCGATGACGCGGCGCGTCTGAATCGACATCAGCTCCTGGGGCAGGATGATCTGGGAGATGAGCACCCGGACGAGCTCGACGTGGTACTTCTCGAGCTCTTCACGCGCGCGGACCTCCGCCTTCTCCTGCTCGACGGCGCGGTCCTGCATGAAGGCCATGGCCTCGGTGGAGGACGCCTGGTTGCGGAACGACGAGTCGATCATGGGGTGAATGACGTGGTCGACGAGATTCTCGACTGAGCCAATCTTGGCGACCATGAGCGAGGCCTGGTCTGGGCGGACGCGAATGATGACTTTGACGCTGACCTTCATCTCGAAGCCATCGCGGCTGATGACGGAGAGCGGATTGAAGAGCTGGACACGCTTGCCCGAGAGGTCGGTTTCAGTGTCGGTGGCGATGGCCTCTTCCGCCCAGTCGACGGTGAGGTTGGTGGTAGGGATGACGTAGGCGATGTAGGCCCAGCGGTTGAGGTAGTAGACCCCGGGGCCAGCGACATCGCGCTGGATGCCGCGGAAGCCCGTGGGGACGACGTAACGCTCCTGGGATGGCGCGAGGCGCGAGTCGGTGTCCACGATCTGCGGCTCGGGGCCCACGTTCGAAACGAGGACGGCCACCTCGCCGCGCTGGATGACGGCAACAGAGTCGAGCTGAACATCGAACATGAGCGGGTTGATGTAGTACGTACCCGGCTTCAAGAGGTCGAACTGCGGGCCGCGCTGGCCGCCGCTCCGGAGAAACGCCTCGGCGTCCTGGAAGTCGTTGTGGGCATCGACACGGGCGGCGACCAGTTCGCCCTGGGGAAGGGGCTGGCCATCCTTTGCGGTCACGAGGCCAACCTGGTTCGCCTGGACGACCATGGCGGGAAGGACATCGACGTTGAACATGTCGGTGTTCAAGCGATAACGGCCAGGGAGAATGAGATCGATCTGGGGGCCGCGCTGGCCGCCGTTCTGGATGAACGCTTCTCCATCCTGGAAGGCGACGTGGCCCTCCGTCTTGCGCGCGAGGAGGCGACCCGGCTCCATGGCCTGGCCGTCCCGGGCCGTGATGATCCCGATCCGGTTGGCCGCGACGATCAGGGCCTTCTCGACGCGGATACGGAAGAGATAGGTGTTGATCCGGAACTGACCGGGCGGCAGGACATCGATCTGGGTGCCCTTTTGGCCCCCATTTCGGAGGTACGTCTCGCCGTCCTGGTAGGTATCGTGTCCGGCAACGCGGCGGGCGAAGATCCGCCCGGCCTCAAGCGCGTGCCCGTCTATCGATTCGACGATTCCGACTTCGTCCTCGGCGATCACGATCATCGGGCTTTTACGGACGCGAAAGAGGAAGGGGATGAGGAAGTGGAGGCCCGGAGAGAGGACGCGAGCCTGGATGCCGACCTCGCCAGTCATGGCGATGACCCGGCCTTCCGGAAGACCGCGGCCAAAGTAACGGCGTTCGAGAATGCCGACTTCCTGCCCGCCTATGTTAATGAGCGCGCCGCTGATGACGATGAGGATAATGAGTCCGAGAACCACGGACCCGAGGATAATCAGTGGGATCAACTTGAAGCTCGCTGTCTCTGCCGCGGGAAGCCGCCCGCGCACGTCCAGGCCCGGCCGGACGCCGAGAAGCGCCCGCACCGATCCCATGAAGTATACGGCATCTCCAGACGAGGACACGGTACAGAGCCACGCCAAACGTCCAGCTGCCCAAACCCGGCGGCGGTTGCACCCGAGCGTCCTCGCGGTCACGCTACAGCTCATGTATCTCCGAGTCGTCCGCGTCACCATCGCCCCCGGCAAGACCGAGGCCTACTGGGCATGGGCCCGCGAGATTCTGCAGCTCTGGGACGCTGCCGGCGTCGTCCGGGCGGGGGGCCCGTATGCCGCCACAGGGACGGCGGGCGAGGACGTTGGTGTGTGGCTCACGGTGCACGAATCAGAAGAGCAGGCGAGTCAGCAATTTCGTGAGCTGTACGCCACGGGGCGGGGAAAGGAACTCATCGCCTTGCGACCGCCGCTGGTTGCGGAGACGACGGGTGGAAGCTACGCCTCGTGGGACGGAGACGGCGGGGCGCCGGCGGCCCCGGCCTGGTGAGCGGGAGCAAGGTGCGTGTGCTGGTGTTCGGGAACAGCAATACGCGACGCGCTGGCAACGGACGCCCAACCTGGCCCCAGTACGTCCGCCGGGATGTCCTCGCGGCGACCGGCACCGTTCTCGAAATCACTGACCGTCCGTTCTACGCGGAGGCCCCTGGCGCGGCCGACTACGCGCGGCGGCAGGTGGAACGCTTCCATCCCGAGGTCGTGATCGTGGCGGCGGCGTGTGTCGCGGTCGCCGCGCCGATGGCATCGGTACGGCTGAAGGAGCGATTTGGACGAGCGGCTGACCCGGCGATTCGCCTGGGTGAACGGGTCGATCGCGTGCTGCTTGCCGGCGGTCGTCCCGGCCGGACGGCGTACCTCGCGCTGCACCGGACGGTGCAACGCCTTGTGGGCGTGACGGCGACGGCGACGCTGGACGAGCTTGTTGCGTCGTACCGCGAGACCTTCCGGATTCTCGCCCGGGCGGAGGGACTTCAGCAGGTCGTCGTTGCCTCGACAACGCGCTACGGGGCAAACGCCCGGAAGCGCTTCCCAGAGTCAACGGGAATCGTCGTGGCGTTCAACGATGCGGTGCGAGCAGCGGCCACCGAGCATCACTTCGTCTGGGCGGACCGCGACGGTGCGCTCGATGGGGACGGCCGGCCGGGCCGGGAAGCCTGCATCGACGTGGATGGCATCCACATGACGGACCTTGGCCAGCGGAGGATGGCGAATGGTGTGCGTGACGCGCTCCTGCCGGTGCTCGGTGCGGCCGGTGAGCCTGCGTGAGCGATGGCGTGTGTTCTTCCGGCGTCCGGCGAGGAACCAGCGGGTTTCAACCGCGCCGTTAGGGCGTGTCCAACCGCTGCACGATCTCCGAGATCTCTTCACGCAGTTGAGGAGCAACGGTCACGACGGCATCCCACACGACGGAGTCTCGCACTCCGAAATAGTTGTGTACCAGAACGTCTCGGAATCCGGCGAGTTCCCGCCAGTTAACTTGCGTTTCTTGCGAGGTGAGGCCGACCGAGAGCCGCTTAACGGCCTCGCCGATGACGGTAAACTCGCGGAGGACCGCCGAGTAGAGCACGTCGCGTGCCGCGAACTCGTCCGCCGACGATGGACTCTCGAACCACTTCTGCAGCTTTGTGAGGCTCTCCAAAATGTCAGCCAGCCAGATCAGATCATCACGCAACGCGGCGCGCTTCGCTTTCGATTGCTGCACGGAACGGCGGCCTGAGGGCTTCCCGGTCGGCAAGGTCGATCGGAAGCCCGAGCAGGTCTTCGAGGAAGCAACGCAACCCCATGAATTGGCGGAAGGTCGGAACACCCTCGAAATCGACCAGGAGATCAACATCACTGGTGGGCCGTGCTTCACCGCGTACCGTCGAACCGAAAAGCGCAATCTCGCGCACACCAAAGGCCTCGATCTCGGGGAGGCGTTCGGCGAGAATCCTGATCACGCGGTCGTGGCGGGTCATCGTTCGATCATAGGCCGTTTGCTGCCCGCAGACGAACGGGAGCCAGCCCGGCGCGTATGTCACCGGGGCAACAGTCGCGCGTCAATACGACGAGAGGGGCCGCTTGCGCGGCCCC
>CAZQCR010000286.1:0-4016 GCA_964591745.1 uncultured Anaerolineaceae bacterium | reverse complement strand
CTCGCCACGGCGTCGCCAAAACGCGGCCCACGATACCGCGACGGGCGTTGACGTTCACGCCTGCCGGATCGGCCGTGCTATCCTTGATCGCAGCGAACCGCAAGGGGATTGTCATGGCCACCTTCACCGTGCGAGGCCGAATCACGTCCGACGGCAAACTCGAAGTCCAGCTCCCCCCGGACGCGCCAGAGGGCGACGCCGAGGTGACGGTCTCGGTTGAGGACCGCCGCGTGGCGCCTTCGGGCAACAAGGAACAGATGCTGGCCTTCCTTGACGAACTACACCGGAGCTACGCGGGCTCAGGGAGAACGCGGGAAGAAATCGACCGTTACCTCGCCAAAGAACGGGCCTCGTGGGATGACCGCGCGTGAGACTCTTTCTGGACAGCTGTATCGTGATCTACGTTGTGGAAAAGATTGAACCGTGGCGAACGCGCATCGAGGAGGCACTTCTCCTACGCAAATGGGATCGCGTCATAGTATCAGATCTCGTTCAGCTTGAGTGCCTCATAGTTCCGTATAGAACGTCGGACAAGGCGGCCGAACGAGCGTTCCTCCAGTACTTCGAACGATGCGAGCGCGCTCCCCTCCAGTCATCAACCTTCGAACTCGCCGCCCATATTCGCGCCGACCACGGCCTGAAGACGCCCGACGCGCTCCATCTCGCCGCCGCCCTGGAGGCTGGCTGCACGGAACTCTGGACGAACGACAACCGCTTCGCCCGCGCCGGAGCGAACATCACCGTCCGCCAGGTGGTGTAGCCGGGCAGTCAGCCCCGCGGCAGCCCCAACCCCCGCGTCGCAATCACGTTCCGCTGGATCTCGCTGGTGCCACCGGCGATCGTCGCCGAGACGTTCGCCAGGTAATCCTTCGCGTAGCGCCCGTAGCGCACTTCGCCCGGGCCGTCGTGCACCTGGCCCGCGAGACCGAGTGACCGGCTGGCGACGATGCTCGCGTCCCGCCGCAGCTCCGAGCTCAGCAGCTTCGCGGCCGAGGCCTCCTTGTTCGGCACCCGTCCCGACTCCTGCATGGAGGCGATCGAGTACGACAGCATCTGGCCGACGAGCGTCGTCGTGTAGAGGTCCGCGACCGCGTGGCGCGTCTGGCCCGTGCGCGGCTTCTCGCGGAGCACCTCCGCCAGGTCGTCGAGGAAGCGGCGCGTGCCCGCGAACACGGCGATACTGGAGCGTTCGAAGTCCAGCGTGGCGGCGGCGTGGTACCAGCCCCGGTTCTCCTCGCCGACCATGTTCTCCTTTGGGATGCGCACGTTGTCGAAGAAGACCTCGTTAAAGCTATGGATCCCGGCCATGTTCATCAGCGGCCGGACCGTCACGCCGGGCGTCTTCATATCGAGGATGAAGGTGCTGATGCCCTTGTGCTTCGGGGCCTCGGGGTCTGTCCGCGCGACGAGCCAGCCGTAGTCGCCGCGGTGCCCGTCGGAGGTCCAGATCTTCTGTCCGTTGACCACGTAGTCGTCACCATCGCGGATGGCGCGGGTCTGCAGCGAAGCGAGGTCGGAGCCGGCGCCCGGTTCGCTGAAGAGCTGGCAGTAGTAGCCGGTGCCGCTCGTGATCGATGTCAGGTGCTTCCGCTTCTGCTCCGGCGTGCCGTAGAGAATAAGGATCGGCCCGACGTAGAAGACGCCCCGGCGGTGCGCCCCGATCGGCGCCTTGTTGTAGGCCATCTCCTCGTTGAAGATCACCTGCTCCATGTGGCCACGCCCGCCACCGCCGACCTCTTCGGGCCAGGCGAGGGCGACCCACTTCTTCGCCGCCAGCTTGAGGGAGAACTCCGGCGACCAGCCGAGTTCGCCGCGCATCCGGTCGTCGCCTTCGCCTTCGGGTTCGCGCGGGAGGTTCTCGGCGAGGAACGCCCGCACCTCATCGCGGAAGGCGATCTGTTCGGGGGTGAAGCGGATGCGCATGGTCGGCCCTCCGGGAGCGGGTATCGGCCGGAGTCTACGCCCTGCGGGCGGCCGGAACAGCAGACCCTTCGCCGCTCCTGTAGGATGGGTGTATGACGCAGGTTGCTGAGCGCCTGACCTCCGCGGTGGAGTTCGCCCTCCTCCCCAACCCGCCTGAGGGCGGCAAGGTAGAGCTTGTGCGCGGGAGGGTCGTCGCCATGCCGCCAGTTGGTCCGGAACACGGGGAGCGTGCCCTCGATCTTGGAAGCGACCTTCGATCCTTTGCTCGCATGCACGACCTCGGCAGGGTGCGCGTCGAAACGGGCTACTGGCTCCGTGCTGAGCCGGACACGCTTCGCGCCCCTGATGTCTCCTTCGTCCTGAAGGCACGCCTCGCCACGGAAGCGCCGCATCACGGCGGCGTCCTCCAGGCTCCGGATCTCGCGGTCGAAGTTGTCTCTCCCTCTGACCGCGACGTGGATGTTCAGGAGAAGGTTGACGACTACCTGGCAGCCGGCGTCCAGCGGGTCTGGGTGGTGCGACCGGCCCTGAAGACGGTCACCGTCCATCGCCCTGGCGGCGACGCCCACACGTACGGCGGCGACAACGCGCTTTCCAGCGATGACGCGGGATTCGCGGTAGCCGGCTTCCGCCTCGCCCTGAACGAACTCTTCGCGGACTGAATTCGCGTCGCTACTGAAGCAGCGACGCCACGTCCGGGCCGTCGCTCTGGAGCTGGACGATGCCGCGTTCGGCGAGGGCCGCGACCTCGGGCGCTGAGAGCCCGAGGAGCTGCCCCAGGACCTCGCCCGTGTGTTCGCCGAGGTCGGCGGGCGGGCCCTTGATCCCGGATTCGCTGCGCGACAACCGCACGGGCGTGTTCGCGATCGGGATGGTACCCGCCCTCGGGTGCGTGACCTCCTGGATCATCCCCCGGGCGATGACCTGCGGGTCTCTGAGCACTTCGGGGATCGTCTTGATCGGCCCGCACGGGATCTCCGCTTCCAGGAAGAGCTCCATCCACTCCTCGGTCGTCTTCCGCCGGAAGGCCGCTTCCAGCAGCGGCTCAACCTCCGCGTGGTTCTTCGTCCGCTTCGGGCCCGTATCGAAACGGGGGTCGTCGATCAGCTCGGGCGTCTCCAGCAGGCTACAGAGGAGCGCCCACTGGTCCACGCTGCCGAAGCCGAGGGCGACCACGATGTAGCTATCGGCCGTCGGGAACGCCTGGAAGGGCGTCGCGCTCGGGTGGCGCGTGCCGATCGGTTTCGGCGTCTCCTGGAGGACGTGGTAGCGGGAGATCGCGTTCTCCAGGACGCTCACCTGGCAGTCGAGCATCGAGATATCGACCGCCTGGCCAAGGCCGCTCTTCTCGCGCTCATGGATGGCGGCGAGGATGCCGATCGCGGTGTAGAGGCCCGCCACGACATCACCGTAGGAGACGCCGGGGCGGACGGGACCGCCCCCAGGTTCGCCAGTGATCGACATCACGCCGCCCATCGCCTGGACGATAATGTCGAGCGCCGGGCGGTCGCGGTAGGGGCCGGTCTGTCCGAACCCGGAGGTGCTGGCGAAGATCAGGCGCGGGTTAACCGCGGAAAGCGCCGCATAGCCAATCCCGAGCCGGTCCATCGTCCCCGGCGTGAAGTTCTCCATCACGACATCGACCTTTTCGGCCATGCGCAGGAAGAGGTCACGGCCCTCGTCGCCGCGGAGGTCGATCGCCATCGATTTCTTGCCCCGGTTGACGCTGAAGTAGTAGCTGCTCCAACCGTTCTGGTACGGGCCGGTCGTGCGCGAGATATCGCCGAAGGGCGGGCGTTCGACCTTGATCACTTCCGCCCCGAGGTCGCAGAGGATCATCGAAGCGTACGGCCCGGAGAGGATCCAGGTGAGGTCGAGGATGGTGATGCCTTCCAGCGGACGGGCCATGAGGCCGTAGCCTACGGGATGGGGCGCGCTGGACCAATGGAGCCGGGGATGTCAGCCGGCGGCGTTGCCGCTCGCATCCGTGCCGCCACGGCGGGCGGCGGCACGGTCGGGCGGGATACACCACTCTTCGGGGATGTCCTCGGCTTCGATGATCACGGCCTTGCCGTCGCGCCCAATGGCAATGG
>CAZQCR010000285.1:0-4025 GCA_964591745.1 uncultured Anaerolineaceae bacterium | reverse complement strand
CGCCTGGGCATCGGAACCGGCGTCCGGCTCGGTGATGCTGAGGGCGCAGCGCATGTCCGGCTTCACGAACTTCGGGAGGTAGGTGTTCTTCTGCTCCTCGGTGCCGTACTCGTTGATGGCGTAGCCGACGAGGACGTGGGTGTTGATGATCCCGGCGAGGCTCATCCAGCCGCGGGCCAGCTCCATGCAGACGCCGGCGTAGCATTCGAAGCTGAGGTCGAGCCCGCCGTACTGCTCCGGGATCTTGATCCCGAAGAGGCCCATATCCGACATGCCCTGGAGGAGCGGCTCCGGGAACTCATCGGCGTGTTCGAAGTGCGAAGCCTGCGGCCGCACCTCCTTATCGACCCACCTCCCCACGTTGCGGACAACGTCCTGGGCGAGCGGGTCGTTGATATCGGCTGCGAAATCACGGGCCATGGCGGCGCTCCTTCGGAGGCGAATGTGTGTCGCTCATTATCGGCCCCGACGGCGTTACCGCCACGAGGGCTCCCCACCGTGGAGTTTCTCGAGGCCTTCCACGGGGTGCCCGAATGCTAGCCACTATCGTCGAGTCACGCGGCTTCGGACACGAAGAGCGCCTTGCGGTCGAACTGGCTTGCACTCGGGGAGAGTAAACTGTAGTCTAGCAATAGGTCAGCTATAGAGAGAAGGAGAAATTCATGGAATACTCGCTCATGATTAAAGGAACGCTCTCGGAGATCACTGCCGCGCTCCGGCTGCTGGAGGGGCGGCGAGACGAACAGGATGACGCAATGCCGCTCCGGCGATTCGTCTGGGATTGCACGGGCCAGATGCTCGCAGCACTCAACGTAATCGCGTACGTGTCCACCGGCGGTCAGGCCATTGCGCGAACCGCTCTGCAGCACGATGTTCCGCTTGCCGATGAGGGGGAGTTGAACGGCGTGATGGGCAGCATCGGCCGCGCGTGGTCCAAGCACATCGGCGCTGACAACCCATTTCTAGGCAAGAACGGTGCCTCCGGCATCGTGTACCAGGTGGATCAGGACCTGGCTGCCCGTCTGATCACGCTGATCGCAAGCCGCACCGCTCAAGCGATGGGCGGAGCTTCAGCGTGATCGCCGGCAACCCCACCGGGCGCATCAACGGCCTGCATGCGTGCCATCGCCGCTCGACCGTCGATGATCCAGTTCGCGGCAGCGATCCAGAAGTCGAGTCGCTGGTCGGGCGTCATGGCGAGGTGGCGCTGGATCTGGGCGATATCGACGCCGTCGTCCTCCACAAGGCGCACGACCGGGGCGAAGCCGGCGGCCGCCAGGAGCTTTACCCACTCATCGATGCTTGGGCAGGTGCGCTCGTACTCCCAGTCCGTGATCAGCGCCGCTTCGACCCCGGAGCGGCCCGCCAGCTCTTCGACGGTCAGGCCCGCGCGGGCGCGGGCATCGGTGATGTAAGCGCCCCAGTGCATGAGGGCCAGTGTACCACCGGCCGAGCGGGCGGCTTAAGGAGCGCGCCGATCCGTCCGGACCGGCTTGTCGCGATTGCCCGTGTCGGTATCTCTTCGCGGGGTGCGGAACTGCTTCCAGGACTCGGGCACTTCCTCGCGTCTCCAAGTAACTTGTGGAACGGCGGGCTCCCCCTTTGGCTCATATCCTTGCCCTTCCCTTGTAAAAGCGACGTAGTCAAAGGCGAATTGCTCCGGCGCCGAGCCAGTGATCGAGGCCTTCCCGACAAGTGATACGCTGTTGCCTACCACGTATGTGCCATCCTCTTCAATCCACGACCGCCACTCAGGGAAGCTTCGCTCTACCTTGATCCAGTCCCCGAGGTACGGGCGGTATTCCGTCAGCTCGCTGGACGAATTGACCGTCGCTCGTGCATCTGGTCGGCGCTCGTAATCTCGGGGCATTAAGGCCTTCCACTGTACGGCGGTCGTCGCGCCAGCAAGCACAGACAGGATTCCACGCCCCAGCACGACTTGAAGGTCTAGGAGAACTGCCTGTACTGTGGCGCGGAGTGTATCGGCCGGCTTAAGCGCGTGCGCTATTTCGTTCCGAAGAATTGCTAAGTCTTGAACCGAACGAACCGTCAGAATCTCTGGAGCCGTGACAGCTGTAGCGTGCTGAATTCCGGCAATGGTGCGGTCCCTCGGAACGCCTGGCTGGTGCGCACATGTTTGACAGCCGGCGCGCGCCCCATTGAGGTGGTACCTCTCTGAGAGCGCTGAACCGAGACTTTCGAGGCCGATCCAAATGGCGAGGTATGCGTCCAATGAGTCCCACGCTCCAATGGATGACGCGTACCAGCGGACGGCGAGACTAATTCGCTCCCGCCGATCAGCCGGAATCGTTGCAAGGCGATGGACTATCATGTCTAAATCCGTCGGTGTAAGGGGCGCCCTCGGTCGTGGGTCATCCTCATAGAAATATACGCTCTGGCTCCAGACTCCCCCGCCAGCTCCAATCCTCGCGACCCGACCCAGAAACGGAGTCTCCAACGGCGAGCCCGAGTACATCGCGAGCAGCTCAGTGAACTCATGTCCGACCCGTAGCGCTGTGTCTTCCGCAGACTGGAGATCGCTGGCGTTGTACTCAACGGTAAGCAGAAGCCCGTTGGGACGCGGAGACCCGCTTCGGTCTTGGTCGAAGCTCGGCTGCCAGTAGCCGCGGATGACGCCGAAGAAGGTTGGCGGCGACAACTCGTGCCGCTGGTGCGTGGGCACGTAGGCGGAGGCCGGTAGGCGCAACTGCGCCACGTATCGCTCGTTGTTCATAGCAATCGGCTAATGATACCGATCCGCCCCAGATCCGGCCTCCGCTTAGCCCACGACGCGCACCGTGCCCCGCATGCCGTAAGCCTCGTGGCCCGGGAGATGGCAGATGAACTCGTATTCGCCGGGCTGATCGAAGGTCACGGTCGTCACCCTCACCGCGTAGGCGGGCAGGGTCACCTCCGTCGGCACGGAGTCGTGGTGCGGCTCCGTGCCCGTGCGGTGGCGGTCGTGGGACGCCGCGTCGCCGACGATCCACTCGTGCTCGATGGGGTCGTTGTTGCGGAGGATGAAGGTGACCGGTACGCCAGCGGGCACGGTCACCTTCTGCTGTTCGAAACGGGAGTGGTGGATGACGATCTCCACCTCGTCGTTCCCGGCGGAGGCGCGCCCACAGGCCACCAGCACGCTTGCGAGCACGGCCACCAGCAGCACCCTCAGCATGTCAGTCGCCCGCGACCGGGCGGGATGAGGCGCGGGCCATGAAGAAGAAGACCGTGGTGAGCGCGGCCATCGCGGCCAGGGCGACGCCGGCGATGAGGGCGAACGGCGCATCATCGTCCGCGGGGCGCTCTAGGCCAGCGGAGACGCGCGAGGGGAGGCCCCGTCCGCTGACGTCGGCCGCCAGGTCGAAGTTGAGGTCTTCGACGGCCGCGTTCACCTCCAGCTTCGTCAACCATGCGTTCGTAGGCACCCACTCCATGCCAACGTCGCTGCGCAGGTCGTCGAGGAGGAAGGATGTGGCCGCCCGGTTGTGCGTGATCCGGATGGCGTCCTTCGGGAGCGGGAGGAAGCGCGGCCGGCGCTCGGTGAGGAGGTAGACGTCCGCCTCGACGAGGTCCTCGGCCTGCTTGCCGAGCCCGAGGATGCGGAGCGGCACCCACGGGTTGTCCGTCGGGATGGTGAGGTGGACCGGTGTGCCGTCGCCGACGGCCTGGCCGCGCTCTTCGGCGGCGCTGCCATCGAAGACGGCGGCGAGGAAGATCGGGCTGCGTTCGGCGTAGAACTCGAGGATCTCCGGGGCGTCGGGCGAGAGGCGGAAGCCGTGCTCCTCGGCCCAGCGCGCGACGGCCGGCCCGCCGCCCTGCAGGACCGTGATGTCGAGGGCGTCGATGCGGACCTCCTGGAGCACCACCGCGCGCGACTGGAGTGCTTCGCCGGCGGTCGCCGCGGCCGTCGCGAACGACTTCGGTGGCGCCGTCTCCTTGGCCAGCCGCTGGAGCGTCCAGCCGCCGCCGCGCTCGACCTTCGTCGGGATGCCCGGGAGCGGGATCAGCGTCCCGAACTCGCCGCC
>CAZQCR010000284.1:0-4035 GCA_964591745.1 uncultured Anaerolineaceae bacterium | reverse complement strand
GTGGTAGGCCAGCAACAGTTATACGTTTGCCTTGGCGGGCAAAATTGACTACGGACGGTGGAAGCCCGAAGGCTCCGTCGAGAAAGCACACAGAAACGAGTCGGGCCATAGCTGCGGCCGCCAGCGCGTCTCCGCGAGAGGAACGAGACCATTCAATAAATTCAGCAGCAGCCGCGATCACGGCTTGTCGGTTGAAACTTTGGTACGAGTTGCTGCGATCACTGGACACACTTATGCCACCGGAGGCAACTATTGGTTGGCTGTTCTCCATCATCCTAGGGTGAACTAACTAGACATTACCCATTTTAGCCAAGACGGTGGGTCTTCGACCCACCGTCTCGGGCGGAGGAGCTGAGGTGGCCCGGGTGGGCGGTGGGATCGACGTCCGGCGGCGTTTATTAGACGGCGCGGTCGTCGGTGTCGATGCGCTAGTCGCGCATAGGTCGCGTGAAGGTTTGGGGCTGGCACGAGCCTCCGACGCGCGGGTCCGAAGTCCATCTCGACGGGCGGGGTAGTGAGGCGCCGCGGCGTCAAGGTACTTGGCTATCTGCGCCGCTGCGACAGCGACAAAGGCCCTGCCGACCGTGCGCATGACGGCGGCGTCAGTATCAACGACATAGCCGCGTCCCGCGGTGCGGGCGGAGCACTTCATCGACTGGGACCATCGCTTGCACACGGACGCGGCGCCCGGGCCAATAGACCCGTCTTCCGCCGTGCCAAAGGCCTCGAAAGAGTAGCCTGTAAGCTGGCTCATGAGCGACGCGTACTTGCGTTGCTTCGTGGCCTCAGCGCCGCGGGCGTCCGATAGACTTCCGGCGGCGTTGGTGTAATCCACCATGTGTCCGCGAGGCATTGCGGCGGATATTGGGTCTTCCATGTAATCGGCGGGTTTGAGCCCGGTCGACGCGATGACGGGCCGGTTGTGGAAATATCCGCCGCGGCCGACGGATGACGCGATGGCGGCGAGCAGGTCGCACATGCGGTCGTGTCGCCACGTTGGGCTGGCGAGGAGTGGGAGCTTGGGGCAAGCGGCGATGTGACATCCGTTGTCGTCGAACTGCTTGGACGGACGTGTGAGTTGGGTGCGTGGCGGGACGGACGTCACCCCCCTTGCCGCCGAGTCGGAAGGCCGTTGTGCATAACAGCGGCCACAGACGATGGGGGGGGCGGCACCAGGCCGGAAAGGACCCCATAGGGGTAGTCCGAGGACTTTGGCGAGCGCGACTTGAGAAGTGGAGGCTTCGCGAGGGGCCACCTTTGTGAAGTCGTGGGCGAGTTGTGGAGCGGTGGGCGCAACGTCGATGAGGGTGGGGCCGGCCTGGATGGCGGACACCCACAGCGACGTCGCTGGTGGGGGGTTCCACGCAGAGATACCCGGCGGGCGGCTGACGGGCCTCGAGTTTGCGCCATCTAGTTCCGACGACGCGTGCGCGCGGTAGAGCGGGGCGGATCGGCCAAGTGTGGAGCGGCCGAGGTCTACGCCGGCGCGGCGAGTGGTGGCGAGCCGGGAGAAGGCGTCGGCGGCCGTCTGAGGCGATTGCAGATCGGGTGGGTTGCTGACACCGAGTTGGGTGGCCCAAACGCGCCAGTCGGCGTGCAGCACGTGGTCCGCGGCGGACGCCGCGTGGGTCCACGCTAGGGCCAGTCCAGCGTACGGGGCCCACTGGGCGACGTCGGCGGCCGCCAAGTGTCCTAGAGATCCGTTCCCGAGGCCGAATACCGCCGCGCGCACGGGGCAGGGCCGTGATGCGAGGGGGCGGACATCGGTGCTTCCGGCGGCATCGGCCGATTGGCCGGCAAGCTCGCGTGCCAAGGCGATCCACTCGTCGTCGACTCTCGTTAGGATGTCGGCGGCGAAGGCGGGGCAGGTGGCCGCGAGCGGTGTGGCGCGTAGCCAGTGCGTCGCCATAGCGCCTGGACCTCCCAGGGACATGAAGGCGGATATGGCCGCGCCGGCGTCAATGCGCAAGGCAGCGCGAATGCTGGTCAGGCGGGTGTGAAAACGAGGGAGCCAGGACGTGTGGAACCAATGTGTCGGGGATCCAACAGGGCGGCCCCACACGGAGTGGCTGGTTTTGGACGACGATGCGGCTCCGGCGGCGACTGCGGCGTCTGCGAGTCGACCGACGGCGACGGATTTGTTCGCGTTATATTCGCCACCCACAGTGGAGAGGTCGGGGAGGGCGTATGTGACTCTTAGCTCAGCAGGGCTCGGGTCAATCGAATGGTTCGGCGGCTGTATCCCGAGGCACGTGATTTGTACGTCGTCGTGTGCTGCGTCGCGGAGTACGCCGCGGGGGGGCGGGTCGTTGCGAAGGGGGCCAGCGAGTGTAAGAGCTTGTAAAGTGGGCGACGAGGAGCAGCCTTGGGGCAGCCCGGCTACCGTGATGGTGCGGGCCTGGCGGGCGAATAGGACCGTGGACGGTGGAAGGCCGTGCGCACCGTCGAGGAAACACGTGGATACGAGGCGTGCGGCGGAGGCGGCGGCTGCGAGGTCCCCTCGGACGTCACGAGCCCACCTGACGAAACCCGCTGCCGCCTCAATGACAGCGGGGCGTGCAAAGCTCTGGTAGGAATTGGCGCGGTCGCCGGACACGGTCGTGCCGCCGTTCGCAACGACGAGTGCGGGCACGAGGGAGTAGGCGAGTTGCACGGCGTCGCCGGATAGTCCGTACTGGCGGCCCTGCTCGCAGTACGCGGCAGCGGCGGAGCGGACTCGGCGGGCATCCGCCGCGCTCCACAGGCGGCGCGGGAGCTGCGGGGCGCTCACCGGGCGAGGCGTTTTGTCCGCGCGCGGAATGAGCCACCCGTCGAGCGCGCGGAAGGAGGCGTCGACAAGCCACTTAGAGGCCCAGCGGTGTAGCGGCCTCGACCACACGGCAGCGAGGAGGTCCGAGAAGGGCGCGCCGGTGTCTGAGACGTGGCCATCGAGGGCTCGTATGGTCCGTCCGCACCAACCGAAAGTGCCACCGCACTTGTCCACGTGGGTGATGGCCCATCGCCGGAGCTGGCGTCCGCTGAAAGCAGCCTTCACTGCGAGCTCGCTGGCATCTTTAAACACGTTAGTGAAGGTGGCGGCCTCATCTCCGGCCGCGTGAAAGTCAGGAAATACGTCCTTGTCATCGAGGAAAGCCGGGTCCGGGTGGTCGGGATTTCCCAGCGGGGGGCCACGCTCTAGAAGGGCGCCGAGGGCCACTCGGCGACCATCCTCGGCTGCGGCGCCGACACGGCGGGCCCAGGCTGAGACGGACGCTGTGGTGGTGGCGGCGGGTAGTCGTCTTTCGTCAGGGCCGTGACCTGGGTTGGCGGGTGCGACAGCAGGCATGGTGTCGGCTGTCAGGGCGGCGATGGCAGCGAATATGTCCTGGCCGCGGCGCAGGATGATACGCGGGAGGAAAGAAAGAATGATTTCAGCAGCGGCACTGCCTTCGAGGGCGGCAGACGCGAGGTCGCAGGCTAGACGGGACAGACGCCCCGACATGCGGACCGGGTCTGGAATCCAGTATCGGGGCGAACGCGTGTCCGCTGCGACGGCGCGAGTCGCCCACTCGCGAGCACGGGACTCGCTCATCGCGATGACGGTCGCCAGGGTGCTGCCGGGATCCCCACTTGCGGCGGCGGAGTGGTGAACCGGACAGTGATACGTGATGGTCATATCCGGGTGGCAGCTGCGACACACGCCCACGCGGCAGCCGTCGGGCGCACGTTGGCATATTGCATGTTCGGCGTACCGGCCGAGGTGTTCTGAACACCTGGCGCAGTCAATTGACAGGTCGGACAGACGTTCGTCGTCATCCGACCGACTGGGGTCTGGCACGAAGGCGCCGGACTGCGGGTCAGTGGTGGCCGCGTCAGGGACAGGCCGGGCCCGGCGGCGACGGTTGCCCGATACCGGGCTCTGACCGCCTGTCAGCGCGTCCGCTCTGAAAGACACCGATCGCCGTGGGGTGTCGGTGATGGTCGGGGTTGCGGTAAGCGCGGTCGGAACCGTGACAAGGGGGGGTCAGCAGCACAGAGGGCCGCGGCGGTTCCACC
>CAZQCR010000283.1:0-4038 GCA_964591745.1 uncultured Anaerolineaceae bacterium | reverse complement strand
GATCCCCGAAACCTGCGGCAGCCACGTGTTGGCGAAACCCGCCCGCTCGTACTCCTGGGCGCGCGTTATCAGTCCTCCGACATCCGTCTGGTCGCCCGGCATCGAAAGCATCATTCCAATTCGCATGCAACGGCTCCTCGCGCTGGCTGCGCGGAGCCCGAGTATAGGCCGTGCCGGAGCTACGGCTTCACACCCCGCGCCCTCGCGATGCCCGGCTCCTGGTAAGCGGCACCGACTACCGCGCCACCCCCGAGGCCACAAACTTCACCCCGCTCAGGGCGCTATCCCTCACCGCTCGCTGCTTCCGTGGTGATGCGATGTAGCGCGTGGCGGCCAGCAGCGGCAGCACCGCCCCCTCCCCTCCCGCGTTGCTCCGATGCTCTTGGATGGCCGCGTGCGTCGTCTTCAACACGTGTGCCAGCGAGATGAATTCGCCGTCGTCCGCTTCCACCGCTTCGTGCGCCATCGCGGAAAGCAGCGCGTCAGTCGGCCAGCCCCGGTCGGCCCAGGCACGTACGGCGCCCATCGCCAGCTCGAACTCCCGCCCCTGGACTGCCGAACGATAGACGGACGCCATCTCGCCCGGCGTCCCCGCGGACGGCACGGGCAGGAGCGCGTCGGCCCGCCCGCCATCCGTGCGGTCGAAGCGCTTCTGGTAGTTGATGAACCAGGCGTTGTGGTAGAGGTGCCGCAGCGCTTCCGGTGTCACCGCGCGCCGCAGCAGCTGCCGCGAGGCGTTCGCGTGCGTCAGCAGATGCGTGATCTCCAGCCACCCGCCCTCGTCCCAGACCCGCTCGTCGTGCGATGTCTCCCAATCCAGGTCCATGCGCAGGAGCCGTTCCGCCGCGGCGAGCCCGAGTTCGCGAGCGATTGTGTCGGCCGGGACACCGCCCCGCAGCGCACCGTGCACTGCCTCGAAGGCGGCGTCGCCCTTGCCGAACAGCACCGCCTGGCGAAACCGCTCCGCGTCGAACCTGGGTGTGGCGCCACCCTGCCGACCGGCAAACGACGGCAGCTGATCTTCAATGCCATGCAGCTGCGCGATGTACTTCCGCATCTCCGGCAGCCGGTCGTAGCGCGTCGCCCAGGCGATGGAGGGAACGAGCGACGGGATCACCTCTCGCAGTCCCTCCCAGCCCACCTGGCCCGCGAACTGGTGCGCCTTGAACACGTAGATCGCCTGGTGCCCGAAGCCGAGGAAGTGGTCGCTGGCCGCGTTCACCAGCCAGCGAGAGAGTTCGCCGTCCGGTAAGCCGCCCTCGATCGCGCCACGCAGCCACGACTCAGCCCCATCCACGTCCTCGTTCTCGATTCGCCGGCGGAACTCGCTCTCCCCCTCGCGGTCGGCCGGGGCGGCGTCCGCGTGCGGGCGAAGGCGATACCGCCGAACCGGCTCGGAGGCTGACCAGAGCGCCCGCACCACCGGGATCGCCCCCTCGTCATCGGCGTAGAACTCCGCAAGGCTGGCGCAATCGGCGATCACCGCCAGCGCGTGGCCCCAGCCGAACTCCTCGCGCTCGGCGTTGTGCAGCGCGCCCTGGCGCATCACCTCGGCCGGGCGCATGCCCAGCGCCATCAGCCGCGATGCGTCGCGCGCCATCGCCCCGGTGTCGAAGCTCTTCAGCCCCCGTCCCAGGCTCTCCAGGTGCCGGGCCATCTGCGCTTCGACCGGGGCGTCCGTGAGGTCGAGGCAGACACGCCCATCGACGATCGTTACCGCGTACGACCGAACATCTTCAGAGCCGCGGAGGATGCAGCGGCCGTCATCGAGGTTGAACTTCCAGTTGTGCCAGTCGCAGGTCAGCGTGCCATCGCGCACCGTGCCCTGCGCCAGCGGGTAACCCTGGTGGGGGCAACGGTTGTCCACCGCGTAGAACCGGTCCTCAACGCGGAAGAGGGCGATCTGCTTGCCGCCAACGCGGACCACCTTCGGGCGGCCATCGAGGTCAGCGACATCGGCGACGGAAGTGGGCGTGGTTGCGGGCATGTGGGAACTCCTTGTGGCGGTAAACGGCGCGCTTGCGCGGCACCCGGCCGAAGCGGATGCTGGCACGATACTTCTTCAAGTGAACTTGAAGTCAAGAGGGGATTTCGTGGAAGCTCGAAGCACGGATTCGCTCACCATCGGCGAGCTTGCAGCCCGCAGCGGCGTCGCCACCTCCGCCCTCCGCTACTACGAATCCATCGGCCTCGTCACCGCGATGCGCTCGCCCTCGAACCAGCGCCGCTTTCACCGTGCCTCCTTGCGCACGGTCGCCCTCATTCGCGTGGCCCAGGGCCTGGGGCTGAGCCTCGACGAGATCGCCGCGGCGCTCGCCACCGTCTCCGGCCATGCGCCAACCCTCGCCGACTGGGAACGCCTCTCCGCCGCCTGGCGCGAGGACCTGACCGCCCGGATCGAGCAGCTCACCCGGCTCCGCGACGAGCTGACGTCGTGCATCGGCTGCGGCTGCCTCTCGCTCGAACGCTGCGCGCTCTACAACCCCGGCGACCGTGCGGCCCGCCGCGGCAGCGGCCCACGCTACCTGCTGGGCGACACGGCGGAGCCGCCCGTCCCTTCGCCCTGAGTTTGAGCGCACCGGTACACAGGCAAGCCGCCAACCCGTAGAGTGCGGCGGCAACGGAGGAATGCGATGACGGTCGAAGCAAGGGAGACGGTCGAGCGAATGGCGGAGGCGGCCAGCGCCTTCCTCGCCGCGCTCGCGCCCGCACAACGCGGCCGCGCCAACCTGCCCTTCGAGGCCGAAGGAGAGCGCGTCCACTGGCACTACACGCCCATGCTCCAGTCCGGGCTCACCCTCCGCGAAATGGACGCCCACCAGCAACAGCTCGCCTTCCGCCTGGCCGCCACCGGTGTGAGCGCGGGCGGATTCGCGACCGTTAGCGCCATCATCGGGCTGGAGAACACGCTCGACCGCGAGGAAGGGTTCGGCGTCCGGTTCTGGGAGGGCATGGCAGGCGCCACCCGCGGGCGTGACCCGAACATGTACTTCACCACGGTCTTCGGCGAGCCCGGCTCCGGTAACTGGGGCTGGCGTTTCGGCGGCCACCACGTCTCCATCAACCACACCATTCACGCTGGCGCCCTCGCTGGAACGCCAGCCTTCTTCGGCGCCAACCCGGCCGATTCACCGGCCATCGGCCAGCTGCTTCGGCCCCTCGGCCCGGAGGAGGATCTCGGGCGCGAACTCGTCCACCTCCTCTCCGCGGATCAACGCTCCCTCGCCGTCGTCGCGAAGGCCGCACCGCTCGACCTCGTACAGGGTAACCGCCCTCGCGTTGAGGACGCCGTCCTGCCCATCCCGCTCTGGGAACTCATGGCCCCCATGCCCGAGGCCAACGCCGACCGCCTCCGCCGGGTCAGCGCCCGCCTCTCCGCCGACCTCGGTCTCGGCGACCGAGAGATGGAAGCCATCCGGTATTCGGCCGCCAGGCCGGCCGGGCTCCCCGCCGCCGCGATGAATAGCGGCCAGCGCGATGCCCTCCGCGCCCTCATCCAGCAGTACGTCCTCCGCCTCCCCGATGAGGTGGCCGCCGCCGAAGCGGAGCGCGTCGCCGGCGTCTTCGATGCCATCCACTTCGCCTGGGCAGGCGGCCTCGAACGCGGCGACCCCCACTACTATCGGCTGCAAGGGCCCCGCTTCGTGGTCGAATACGACAACGTCCAGAACGGTGCGAACCACATCCACTCCGTCTGGCGCGACCCCGAAGGCGACTTCGGCCGGGACCTCCTGGCCGAGCACTACGCGGCCGCCCACTGATGGCCTCCACCGCCCCGAAACCGGGACGCACCCCGCGGCCCACACTCTCGCCACCAAACCTCCACCAGATCGGCCCTGTTCGGGGTTCCAGAACGACCGCCCCCCGCCTACGATGTGACCACAAGGACGAGGTGATGTGATGGGAATCGGGTTCAGTTGGGGCGCTTTCTGTGTCTACCTCGCCGCCTTGAGCTTCATGGTCCTCGGCGGCCTCTGGGGGCTTTTCGAAAGCCACCACCCGGCCTTCCTCGCGCCGATCCTCATGGGCCTCTTCTTC
>CAZQCR010000282.1:0-4066 GCA_964591745.1 uncultured Anaerolineaceae bacterium | reverse complement strand
GCGCCGGGCGTCTCGAGGCTGTTGGGGACGCGCGCATCGGGGCCGGCGATGGCGGAGAGCATGAGGGCGACATCGGCCACGGTGCGGGCCATCGGACCGGAGACGGCGAGCTGGGACCAGCCATCGAGGGAGGGGTAGTTGGGGACGCGGCCTTCTGACGGGCGGAAGCCGACGACGTTGCAGAAGCTGGCGGGGTTGCGGAGCGAGCCGCCGAGGTCGCTGCCATCGGCGATTGGGACCATCCCGCAGGCGAGAGCGACGGCTGCGCCGCCGGAGCTGCCGCCGCAGGTCCGCGTGAGGTCGTAGGGGTTGAGGGTGGCGCCGAAGACGCGGTTGAAGGTCTGGGAGCCGGCGCCGAATTCGGGCGTGTTGGTCTTGCCGATGGTTATGGCGCCGGCGGCCCGGAGGCGCTCGACGATGAGCGCGTCGGCGTCCGGGATGAAGTCGCGGTAGACGAGGGAACCGAAGGTTGTGCGGATACCCTTGGTTGGAACGAGGTCTTTGTGGGCGACCGGGAGGCCGTGGAGAGGGCCGACGAGTTCGCCGCGAGCGTGACGGTCATCAGCGGCGCGGGCGTTGGCGAGGGCGGCGTCTGCGACGAGGGTAACGATGGCGTTGACTTGCGGGTTGAGGCGCTCGACCTGGGCGAGGTGGGCTTCCACGACCTCGACCGCGGAGATTTCGTGGGAGCGGATGCGGACGGCGAGTTCGGTGGCATCGAGGAAGCAGACATCGGAGGGCGGGGTGGGCATGACGTGGCGCACGGTACGGCGTGGCTTCGTGCGTGTCGAACCGTTGAGCGCTGGGCGTGGTGGAGCAGCGCCGGGAGGGGACATGAGGTAGGCGCCCCCGGTGGGGCGCGGCTACGAGGCGGGGAGGGGTTCGGCGATGGGCGGTGGCATGGTGACGCCGTGGGCGCGCCGCCAGAGGACGAGGAGCGGGGGCATGGCGATGGCGAAATAGACCGCGCAGAAGATGAACGCGGACGTCAGCGAGATTTCGTCGGCGAAGAAACCGAGGGCGGGTTCGAAGAAGGCGACCTGGACGGCGAAGGCGAGTTGCATCGCGCTGAGGACGGTCGCCCGCTTTTCGCTGGGAATGCGTTCGTTCAGATGGTTGCTGACGAGCGGGTTGGCGATGCCCTGGACGAGGGCGGGTACGGCGAAGATGGCGAACGCCGCCGTGGCGCCGATAAGCGAAAGGCCAACGTAGGAACCGAGGATGAGCACGCAGGAGAGGAGGAGGACACGCGGAGTCCCGAGCTTCAGGCCGACCCAGAAGGCGACGAGCGAGGCGACGACGGAGACGAGACGAAGTGGCGCCTGGACCCAACCGAACCAGAGGTCACTGACGTTGAACTCGAGGAGGAAGGGCTGAACGAGGACGACGGGTCCGAAGGTGCCGGTGAGCAGCACGGATCCGATGAGGAGGGTGTAGCGGACCTGGGGCGTGCGCCAGGCGAACGTGACGGCGGAGCCAAGGTCGGCCCAGTAGTGGCGTTCGGCGCGCTGAATGGGCGGTTCCCAGAAGAGGAAGGCGATTACGACGGAGATAATGGGGAAGAGGGCGCTGAGCTGGACGGTGAGCGCGAGCGAGGAGTAGTGGGCCATGACGCCGCCGAAGCCGACGCCGAGGAGGCCGGCGGTCATACTGAGGGCGAAGCCGCGCCCGACGACCTTCTTGTACTCGCTCTCTCGTCCGGCGAGTTTGAGGGTGTCGTAGACGAGGGCCTGGTCGGCGCCAGTCTGGGTGGACATGGCGAAGGCCCAGAGAACGTAGTCGAAGAAGAGGATCCAGTAGTTGGTGGCGAACCCGAAGCCGAGGATGGTGAAGGCGTAAAGGACGCCTGAGACCATGAGGATCTTCTTGCGGCCGATGTGGTCGGCGAGGGCACCGGTTGGGGCCTGGAGGGCGGCGACGAGGAGCCAGAAGGGGAGATCCATGAGGAGGATCCACTTCAGCTCGAGGTGGCGGATATCGATGAGGTACTTGATCCAGATGGCCGCCCACAGCAAGAAGTTCGCCATAAAGGTGAAGGCGAAATAGAGCCGCACGTTGCGGGCGACGGGCACATTTGTGGGAGACACGGCGGCCCGGCTAGCCTACGCCAGCCGGGCCGGTAGGTGAATGCATCGAGGTGGCCGCATCAGGGATTGATGAGGTCGCGGAGCGAACCGAGGTCGAGCTTGTAGTACTCGCCTTCGCTGACGGCGCGGCTTTCGGCGTTCACGAAGACGCCGGTGGTGAGGCCGGATTGGCGGGCGATGAGGGCCATGAACACAGCAAAGACGATGAAGCCGATCGCGTTGGCCATGACGACCCGGTCGGAGGAGGCGTTGGATGCCGCCTGGACGGCGTAGGTGCTCATGACGAACCAGAGGACGACAGCCGCGAGGGCGATGCCGAAGCTGAGACCGGGGATGAACATGAGGAGGCTGAGGCTGAAGGGGAAGGCGGCGTACCCCATGGTCCGCAACAGCGACATGAGGTCCGTCTGTTCCTTATAGACCTGGACGAGGATGACGTAGGTGATCGCGACCCAAACGCCCCAGAGTACGCCAGCGAAGAGGGTGCCGATGACGATGATCTTGAGGAGGACGTTCCCGAAGTCGATGTCCACGCCCGCGGGCTTGACGAAGATCAACCAGAGCCAGGCGCCGACGCCGGCAAGGAGGGCGCTGATGGCGACGATCACGACGGCGGGAATGAGCTCCCGTTCGTCGTCCCGGACTTCATCGAAGACGGTGGTGTCGAGGCGCGCGAGGCGCATGACCCGGTTGAGGATGGCGTTGATGTCCATGGGGCTCCCTCCGGGCCGGATTCGCGCGTAGCTTCTTGGCGAGCCGCGTGGATGCCCGATCCTTGCGAGACTATAGCACGTTCTCCGGAGAATGCTAAAGCGCCTACACGCTTGATCGCATGGCCTGGGAACGCCGGTGCGGCAGGTTAGCTACGCGCTTGAGAAAGCGGGCATTGCTTGCCGGGCGGCTTGCCCTCACCGCCGACCCCTCGCCAGGGGCGTTGGGCGAGGGGAGCCATCAGGCCGCGGGGCGCGTTGACGCGTCATGGACTTTTTCCAGCCAGTGTTAGCCGACGCCGAACGGCTCTTCGACGAATTCGACCGTCTTGCGCTTCTTGAGGATGCCCTTGAGACGGCCGAGACTCTGGTTCACCAGCGGGCGCTGGTACCAGTGGCGAACCTGGATTCGCGGCGTCATCACGATTGCGCTGGGCCACTCTTTGAGACGATCAAGGACGTACCAGCTCAACGGCTCGGCGATCGTGCGGTAGGGCGAATCGATGACGACGAGGGGGATGTTCGGGAACTGGATGGCCCAGCGCTTGATCAGGCTATCGTCATCTTCGATGTCGAAGTTCACGTGGACCGCGGTGACGTTGCTGGAACGTTCGCAGGCGGCGCCGAGGGCAACGACCGTAGGCAGGTTGATCTCTTCGACCGGGACGAGCACGGGCGTCCGCGAACGGCCGTGAGCCTTCAAGTCGAAGACGTTCTGCGGCGGAACGTAGAGTTCGCGCGTCAGCTTTCGGTAGAAGCGGCCGATCAGGTAGAGGAGCGGGACGATGGCACAGAGGGCGACGATGACCATCCAGCCGCCGCCGAGGAACTTGGTTACGAGAATGACGAAGAAGACGATCGTCGTGGTCACGGCGCCGAAGCCGTTGATCAGGGCGGAACGTTTCCAGCCTGGCTCCTTCCGGGTGAGCCAACGGCGGACCATGCCCGTTTGGGCAAGGGTGAAGGAGAGGAAGACGCCGAGGGCGTAGAGGGGAATCAGCTTTGTGACGCTGGCGCTGAAGGCGATCAAGAGGAGCATCGCTGAGGCCGTGAGGACGAAAATGCCGTAGCTGAAGACGAGGCGATTCCCGCGCTGGTGGAAGAAGCGGGGCAGGTACCCGTCCCGCGCGAGGATCGCTCCGAGCAGCGGGAAGGCGTTGTAGGCCGTGTTCGCCGCGAGGAAGAGGATGCCGGCCGTGAACGCCTGGAGGCTGTAATAGAGGACGCCCCGGCCACCGAACACTTCCTCGCCGACCTGGGACATCACCG
>CAZQCR010000281.1:0-4070 GCA_964591745.1 uncultured Anaerolineaceae bacterium | reverse complement strand
ATCCGGATCTTGACGAGCTGGTAGCCACCGAGGCTGCCGTCTTCCAGCGGGTTGGTCGCATAGGCCGCCTTGCGCAGGTTGCCGGGGTTGAACTCGTCTTCATCGACGATCAGGAGGCCACCGCGGCGAAGGTCCCCGAGGTTCGTCTTAAGGGCCGCCGGGTTCATCGCCACAAGCGCGTCAGGCTGATCGCCCGGGGTGCGAATGTCGTTACTGGAGAACGACAGCTGAAAGCCGGAGACACCGGGCAGGGAGCCCGTGGGTGCGCGAATTTCGGCGGGAAAGTCGGGAAGCGTCGCAAGGTCGTTCCCGAAGACGGCTGTCGTCCGCGTGAACTGCGTCCCGGTGAGCTGCATACCGTCGCCGGAGTCTCCGGCGAAACGGATGGTGACACGATCCAGTTCCTGGACCTGCGTCGCGGGCTTTTCAGGGGTTGCTGTTGTCATGGGCCTCGTTAACCACCCTCTTGTTTCTCCATCACCTGGTGAGGGCGTGGAGGCAGGTTGAGAATCTCTTCGGGAAACGCCTCGGCCACGTGAGCGAGGACATCGCTTACGCGGATGAGGCCCACCACACGGCCGTCATCGACGACCGGAAGGGTGCGGTAGCGGTGCTGCTGGAAGGTGGCGATAGCCTCCGCCAGGGTGCGGTCGCTGCCAATCGTCCGTGGTTCGCGGGCGACAAGGGCGTCGGCTATCGGCTGGGACCAATCGAAGTCCTCGGTCATGCAGCGTGTGAGAACATCGCGTTCGGTGAAGATTCCGGCGAGGTTCGCCGCATCACCGACGAGCACACAGGACTGGCCGGCGGCGCGCATCTGGCCGAGGGACACTTCAACCGATTCTGTTGGGCTGACGAAGAGGGGTACACCGAACTGGAACTCCCGAAGTTCCTGGTTAACAAACCGGCTCAACCGTGCTCGATCCATGAAGCCTGTCCGCGAGTTGCAGTGGGCAGGCAGGGCTCTAGTCCCCTACCCCAGTTAGTGTACCGCGTGCGCGATAATCGTACAGGTGGGCGAAACCCTCCATCGTCAAATCCTATAGCAGCATTGAGGAACCGATGGTCGCGTCTATGCTCACCGGGCTCCGCCTTGCAGAGGCGAACCAACCCTTCGGGCGGGGCTGCCGCCGACCGCCGCAACATGGTGGCGCGGGATACAGACTGGCCACGATCCGCTCGCCGGGCCGGGTTCCTACGACACTTCCCGATTTCCACCCGCCGAAACCGGCGCGTCACTGAATGGGCGGCGGGTGCCGGCCGATATTTGGTGTACCGGGGCTCCCCCGCAGGAGTTCGATCCTTCATGGCATCCCGAGCACAAATTCAGACCGCCCGCGCCGATGCGTTCGACCAGTCCCTGTACGACGATTCTGGCCTCTCCGGGCTGCCCAGGCTGAGCCGCGCTGCGCTCCTGGCCCCGCTGAGCCGCGCCCTTGACCTGGCGGAAGGCCGCCGGGCCGGGCACGCGCAACGCGTCGCCTACGTCGGCGTCCAACTCGCCCAGGAACTCGGGATGGAGGCGAAGAAGATCGAGGAGGTCTTCTTCGCCTGCCTCCTTCACGATGTCGGGATGGCCGCATCCACGGCCGCGCCTCGCATCGAAGCGGGCCGCACCCGGCTCCTCGCTGGCTCGACAGGTGGGCGCGACATGCTCTCGACGATGGGCGCCGCCGGCTGGGCCGACGTCATCGAAGCGCTGACGCTGCATTGTGAGACTGGTGCGAAGATTATCCGGCGCCTCGGTTTGAGCGAGGCTGTCGCCCAGGCCGTCGCCCGCCACCACGATTGCTGGGACGGCTCCGGCCTTCCCGGGGCCCGCGCTGGCGATAAGGTTCCCCTGGTGGCCCGCGTCGTGGCCGCCGCCGACCGTGTCGAAGCGATGCTTGACAGCGAATCGTCGCCCCTGGCCGTGCGCCGAAAGGGGCCCCAACTCGTCCGCGAAATGGCCGGGAGCGAGATGGACCCGGAGATCGCCGAGAAGATGGCCAGCCTCGCCGGGCGCGACGACTTCTGGCTGGGACTTTACGACAACGACCTGACGGCCTCTCTCATGTCGCTGAACTATGGCGGCATGATGACGCGGGAAGAGCTCTTCGACTTCCTCGGCGTGCTTGCCGATATGGTCGATACCCGCAACGGGCGCGAGGCCGGTCGCGGACGGAGAGTCGCCGACATGGCCCGCAGCGTCGCCCTCTGCTGCGATATGACGGAACGCCGGGCGGACCTGGTGAAGGTGGCCTCGTTGCTCCAGGATATCGGGACGCTCGGCGTGCCCGCCCACATTCTCGCGAAGCCCGACATCCTCACGGTCGAAGAGATGGCCACGGTTCAGCTCCATCCGACCTATGCGCGGGAGATCCTGAGCGAAGTTCCCGGCCTCGGAGCGGCGGCCTGGTGGGTGGGCTGCCACCACGAACGGGTGGATGGCAAGGGCTATCCCGGCATGCTGGAGGCGGACGAAGTGCCGGTGGAAGCGCAGATCATCGGCATGTGCGAAACCTACGACGCCCTCGTGAACGATCGCCCGTACCGCCGTTCGATGTCGCCAGACGACGCCAGGGAGGTAATGCGCGGCCTTTCCGGGACACGCTTCGAACCGTATCTGCTCGCCCGCTTCGAAGGGGCAATCCACACGATCGACGCGTAACGGGGGACGTCCGGCCCTCGCTCGCACCTCCGCTTTGCCAGGACCCCGCTGTGACCGGGGTCCTGGCGCATCCGCCCAGGGACGGGCGGGCGTGACGTGCGTGGTTTACAATGCTCGCACCCGGCCTGGCCGGGAACGGGGGACCATTGATGAACACCAACGTCGTCTCAGTCACGAGGCAGGTTGGGGTGGCCGGGGAAGAGATCGCCTACGCCGTCGCGCGCCAGCTCAACTTCCGCGTGATCGACTACCAGGTAATCCAGAAGGCCGCGGCGGAAGCGGGCGTTTCGCCGGAAACCGTGAGCGAAGCGGAGCACACGCCCTCCGTGATGACACGGATCCTCGAAGCATTGGCCCGAAACCCGAGCATGCCGGCCGCCGCCTGGGCCGACCCGCTGCCGCTCACAACGAGCCCCATGTTCACCTCGAACGACTACCGCCGCTTCGTCGAAGACGTCATTCGGGACATCGCCGACCAGGGCGCCTGCGTCATCGTCGGCCACGCCTCCGGGGTGATCCTGAAGGAACGA
This sequence comes from uncultured Anaerolineaceae bacterium, assembly GCA_964591745.1. Lineage (GTDB taxonomy): Bacteria > Chloroflexota > Dehalococcoidia > Tepidiformales > Tepidiformaceae > JANMTH01. Next base: position 890 of record CAZQCR010000281.1, on the reverse strand, counting down.
TTCGATACGCTGCGCGTGTTGATCACCGGTTCCCAACAGTTCCGCGCCCGTCGAATCATGACGGGCATGGGAGTGGATGAAGAGACCGCGATCAAGACCTGCAAGAAAACCGACCACGAGCGGGTCGATTACTTCCAACGCTTCTATGACACAGGATTTCTGACGCCTTGCGCTTACGACCTTTGCATCAACACCGACCATCTGAACCCCGACCAGGCGGCCGAGATCGTCGTCCGTACCGCCTCGCTGCGGTAGCCCTCGCGGCCCTTGCCGGGATGACCAGCCTCGCCGTTGGATGCGGCGGGGATGACGACGGTCCGACCGGGACAGCGACACAGGCCACGACGGCGGCCACCTCCTCGCAAGCGAACCTCGTGGCCACGACATCGATCCCGGATGTCGATGGCTACGAACGGTCCGTCGCCGAAAAGGTAGCGGCGCCGGCCGGGCTCGACATCGCGACATCGCTCTACCGAAAGAAAGGCACGACGGAGGTCGCCGGGCGGGTGGAGGTTCGCGTTTACAAGGATGAGGCGTCGGCGAAGGGTGACTACGCGCCCCAGGCGCTGGGATGGAAGAACCCGCCGCCGGGATTGTTGGGGGCGAACGTCACGAACATCGACAGTGCTCCGCTGGCGAACTTCGCTGACGCGACGGCGTACCGGGCCCAGGCGGCGGACAGCCAGGGGCTCCGCGTTTACACGGATGTCTACCGGGTGGGGCGGGTGATCGTGGTGCAACATGTGCTGAGCAAGAGCGACCCGGAGGCCGCCGTGGTTCGGGACGCCATCTCGGCGGCGGCGCGCGCAAAGGTGAACTAACGGAAGGACGGGGCCAGGCCGTAGTATCCGGGCCAAACAGCCCGAGGTCCTCACTGCTATGACGATGCC
>CAZQCR010000280.1:0-4082 GCA_964591745.1 uncultured Anaerolineaceae bacterium | reverse complement strand
CCCGGACTACCACCCGCAGGAGTTGGCAGAATGTTCATTCAGATTGGTACCCCCACCAGCTAATCGCACTCGGCACTCCGCGGCTTGACGCCGTACCGCCGAGCGGTACGGCGTTTCTGTTTGTCTCCCGTACCACGTGATTTTTCAGAACCTCGCCTCCGTACGCGGAGGACAAGTGACGTACTTCGTCGCGATACATGACGGCCCGTGCCGTACACGACAGGCGGCTGCATACCCAAGGAAAGGAGGACACCTTACGCCACGATCGATTTCGACTCGCCACCACTTCGCACCAATTGAGCGGAAAGACCAACGGAGAAAGGAAAGTGACTTGTTCAACTACTCGAAGGACCTGATCCGGGCGACGTCACGCGTTCGACCGATCTTCCCGGGCGACCCGGAACCGACCGACCTCTTCCGGCGTGCCGAAGAGCGCCGGGTGTTGGCCCAACTGAAGGCGCACCAACGGACGGCCGAACGGCAGTCCGGCGCCCGTGCAGCGACGCGATTCGCAAGCCGCATCCGCACCGTTATCCCCCGCGGATGACGGCCCAGACGCTGACGAACAGAAAGGCCCACCGACCGGTGGGCCTTTCCTCGTTGGTGCGGGTGAACATGGATTCCCGGGACGTTCAGGAGCTCAGGATCTCCTGGAAACGGGGCGGGAATTTGTCGCGTTTGAAGGTCGCCTTCGCGAGATTCTCGATGTAGTCGTTGATCTGGAGCTTGCGGAAGTCCGCGAGTTTCTCCATGCCTGCTTCGATCTTCTCGCGGCCGCCACCCAGGAGGAGGGCGAGTGGCTCGCTCACGGCCGGCTCCTTCCACTCCATGCCGATGCGCTGCTCCGCCTTCCAGAAGTAGAGGTTCTGTTCGGCGCGGTAGTCGACCTTCTTGAAAAGGAAGTGCTTCAGGCGTTCGATGTGATAGTCCATCAGCCGTTGGCGGTCGCGGGCGCAGAAGGCGTAGAGGTCGCGTTCGACCTGGTTCTGGGCGATGCGGTCGCCGTTCTTGAAGAGCGTGAGGAGGAAGCTGTCCTGGACGAACATGACCGCCATCAACTCGGGGTAGGTGCGTGCTTCCTGGACGGCACGGCTGTAATCCGTGGGCGCCTGGAGGCCGAGGCCGCCACCGTTCGCGAGGGCGCGCTTGCGGAAGGCTTCGGACATCTTGGCGAGGTCGTAGATGACGGTCGCGAGGAAGAACTTGACCTCGTGATAGCCGTAGCTGATCTCTGGCAGCCAGCCGCCGAGGACGGAGGCCTGGTAGAAGGCGCGTTCGCTCATTTCGGTCATGAGCTGGCAGACGGCCTTTTCGGTGTCCTCGGGCAGCTCTTCGAGGCTGGCCCAGCGGAGGTCGGTCGAGGGCACCCAGCGGTCGCGGATGGCGACTTCGTAAAGCGGGACTACGCAATCGGCCCAGATAGGCGCCTTCTCGAAGATGGTGTAGCCCATATCTTCGAGGATGGCGGCCGGGTACGAGCCGCGGGCGATCTCGGAGCGGATATTCCAGACGTCCGGGACATCGCCGTAGGTGCCGACGTTCAGGTCGCCGATGGTCAGGCCCATCTCAGGGTCCGCCGGGCGGGCTCGGATGCCCCACTCGGTGGGGACGTCCATCCAGGCGTAGCTCGGCTTGAAGAAGCCGCCGCCCTCGCCTTCGAGGAACTGGGCGGCCGTCGGGCCATCAATATTCGCACTCAGCGCCTGCCAGATTTCCTGCATGGAGTGCCCCGCGAGGAGGGCCTTTTCGATAAGGCCATCCGGCCAGCCGAGGCCCATCGCCTTATCACGGGCGGCCTGATCGACCTCTTCGAGGACGGCGCCACCAGTACCACCAAAGAAGCTCACACCCTGCGATTGGGACATCTGTCATCTCCTGCGAACGGCGAGGCCCCACGAAGGTGGGGCCTCCCAGGGGAATGTGGACCCGGAGTAGGACTCAGATAGGGTCGACGAAGGGCGCCATGGCCGCCCCAAGGCGGTAGCGGCGGTCACCGAGACCGGCGACTTCGAGGCGATGGATGTACTCGTTGACCTGGCGCTTGCGAAGGACGAGGAACTTCTGCATGCCTTCGTCGAAGTGCTCCTTGCCGCCGCCGAGGAGGAGGGCGAGAGACTCCATGACCTCTCGGAGCGTGATATCGCCGGAGGCGCCGCCAGCGGTGTCGCCATCCGCCTTGTCGAGGTAGTGATGGATCTCCTCGCGGCGGTGCGGCTCGGTATCGAGGACGTACTTCAGGTGCATCACGCCAAAGGCGAGATGGCGGGATTCGTCCTGGGCGCTCATGCGGAAGATGCGCTTGTCGCAATCGGTCTGGCCGATGAGTTCGCCCATGCGGAACATGGACTGGACGAAACCCTCCGCCTGGACGTGCATAAGGACGGACATCTCCGTGAAGTCCTTCGCTTCGATCAGGGAACGGAGGCCGTTTTCACCCTGGGCGAGGAGGCCGCCGCCGTTGACCAGGGCGCGCTTGCGGAAGACGTCGGTGTGGCGGGCCTCATCCATGATCTGGGACATGAGGAAGAGGCCGCACTCGAAGTCCTGCGCGGAGATCTCCGGGAGCCACTGGCCGGGCACATCGCCAGCGATGAACTCGACTTCGGTGAGCATGGTGCAGAGCTGGCACATTGCCCGCTCAAGATCATCGGGGAGCTGTTCGAGGGTAGCCCAGGGGATGTCCCGAGCGGAGGACCACTGGCGCTGCGTGGCCTCTTCGTAGAGCATGATGCAGTTTTCGGACCAGACATCCGCCTTGTTCTGGTAGTTGGTGCCGAAGCGCTGGGCGCCGGCCCTGGGCGTCGCTCCGCGCATGCGGTAGGTCATGTCCCCGTCTCCGCGGGCGGCATCGCCATAGCGGCCGAAGTTCACCTCTTTGAGGGTGAGGCCCTTCTTGCCGGGCGTTGCGCTGGCCGGCTCGCCGTAAAGGTCGAGCCATGAGAGATCGAGGCCGGATTCTGTCTGGAGAGCTGCTGCCATACCACACCTCTGGTGTCGGATTACCACCGAGTGTACGCGCGGCCGGAGAAGGTGTGAAGTGGCCATTCGTTCCCGCGCTTACGGCCGAATGGCCGGCCCCTAACAACAGGCGGGCAAGCAACCATCGAGGGCCGGCCGGCAGTCGCGCATTCCGAAGAAGCAGGGGCGGCAGAAACACGGCTTCAGCCCCGCGAAACAAGCCTCGCCCCGCGCCGATTCCAGGCCCTCACGCACCAGCCACGGGACGAGGAGGAGGGCCGTGGCGGCATCCAGCCACCACCAGCCGAAGGCGGCGACGGCGACGAGCCCGGCGAGGGCCGTGAACGAGAGGTAGGAGCAGGCGATCGTTTCCCGCGCCTCCATCGCCAGGGCGGGGATGTCGTCGCGGGCGGCGGTGCGCAGCTTCGCCAGCGAGAGCACGGGCATGAGGGCGGCGGAGGCGAGGAGCAGCGCGAGGCCAACCGGCGAGGACTCGGCTTCGTGCCCGCCGGCGAGTGAGATGCCCGCCTGGACGACAATGGCGAGGCCTAGGAGGAGGAAGGTGACGCCGATCGCGCGCATGGCACGTGCCTCGACGCGCTCGCCAGCCTCCGCGTCGCGAATCAGGAGCCGCCAGCCGACGGCGGTCGCGGCGGCCACTTCGAGGTAGCTATCGGCGCCGAAGGCGACGAGGGTGATGCTGCCGGCGGCGATACCGGCGGCGACGGCGATGATGCCCTCGGCAAGGTTGTAGGCGATGGTAATGGCGATGAGCGCCAGGGCGAGGCGGGGGACGGCGCGGACGTTCATGGTGAGAGTTCGACGGACGCTGTTTCGGGGGCGGGCGGTGCGCTCGCAGCCCGCGCCTGCCTAATCGCTGCCTCGAAAGCGGGCGCCGGTACGAACAGGACGACGAGAACGGCGACCGCGAGGACAAGGGCGATGTCATCGACCTGGCCGAGGACCGGGATGAAGTCCGGGACGAGGTCGATGGGGAAGACAAGGTAGAGGGCGAGCCCGCCGACGACCAGGCGCATGGGCCACGTGAGGCCGCCGCCGCTGAGGAGGGCCTTCGCGAAGCGGGCCTTTTCGCGCGTGCGCAGGGCGAGGAACTGGCGGCCGCG